>JAVBXM010000227.1 GCA_030824585.1 Phaeospirillum sp.
AGACGGGCGACGATCTTCTCCACCTCGGCGCGGGCGGTGGCGGCGGCTTCGGCCACCGGCCGGAAGCCCACCCGTCGCTCGATCAGTTCCAGCAAGATTGCGGAATCCCGGGCATAGCTCAGCGGCACCGAGGGATCGGCGCCCGCCGTGTGCTGGACGAAGCGCCGGACCCGCGCGGGAATGCGGCGCAGCAGCCCGGCCCGACGGGTGGACAGCACCTTGAACTCCATCACCTTGATCAGCAGGGCGCCGTGGCGCCGGGGATGCAGGTGCTCGAACAGGTATTCGACCAGTTCCACCTCGGCGAATTCCAGGATCAGGAAGCTCTTTTCCTGGCCCTGCCAGGTCAGGACGAAATCGCTGATCTCGGCCAACTGGGCCGCCATCTGGTCGGCGAACACCGCCGGGTCCAGCATGGTCCAGGCCTTGCCGCTGGTCATGGGCAGGCGGCCGGGGCGGCCGAAATTGCGGGTCAGGTTGCGGGCCGCCGCCAGCAGCACCCGATTGCCGGAATGGCGGGTGCCGCGCGGAAAGCAGTCGTGCAGCAGGTCCGCCGCCTCGAAATCCATGGCGGGCGGCGGGTCGGCCAGCAGGCGGTCCAGGGACTGGAGATTGCCGGGAACCACCACCTCGCCCTTTTCCGGCAATTGGCGCAGGGCCGAGCGCAGGCGGGCCAGCGCCGCTTCCGGATCGAAGGGCGGCACCGCGTCCGGCTCGGACATGGCCGACGGCAGCACGACCGGCGGACCGGCGGATTCCATGCTGGCGGCCATGGCCGGGCGGTGGAAGGACTGCATGACGCGGGACAGCCCGCCGCGCGCATGTTGCAGCAGGGCGTGGCGTTCGGCCGGCTCGGCCAGATAGCGCCAACTGGCGGCCAGCCGGCCCAGGCCCCGGAACAGCGGAGCCAGCAGGCTGCCGCCGCCGGCCGAAGGCGTGGATTCGCTGACGGTGAGCCAGCCGCCTTCGGTCAGCGGCGGCGGTGCGGTGTCTTCGTTCTTGTCGGAAGCAGGTGGCATATGCGAATTCGCCTCGGCCATATCCGTCAGTTTCACCCCAGGGCGATCTTCATTCGGCGCGAACTCTAACCCAGCCCCGAACGGAGGTCCAACCGAACCAAATTGGTATGGCGAATGCCAGGGAAACCCCCGGCTTGATTTCGGAGCCGGGCGCGGGTACACCTCGAACATGATGGTTCCGACGGCTTCCTGCGGGAGGCCCGAGGTGAAAAGGGAACGCGGTCAAGGGCTTCGACGCCCCCAACCTGCGGCTGCCCCCGCAACTGTATGCGGAGAGGACCTGTCCACCAGGAATGCCACTGGTTTCGGCCCCGACGTCCACCGGGGGGCCGTGTCAAACCGGGAAGGCTGGGGCAGGGGCCTTTGACCCGCGAGCCAGGAGACCTGCCATCACCATCGCGTGCGCGCGCTTCTCCGGGCGGGGTGTCCCGGGGGCAGGTGGACCTGCGCCGCATTCTTGAAGGGTGGATTTTGACATGAAGACTGGATTTTTCGTCACCGGGCTGGCCGTGATGGCCGGGCTGTGCCTGCCGGCCGCCGCCTCGTGGGCCGAAGAGGCCAAGGCCGAGGCGCCCAAGGGCTTCTGGGAGCGCGAGACCCTGACCGGCGAGTGGGGAGGTCTGCGCACCGATCTGGCCGAGAGGGGCATCAAGGTGAACGCCGCCTATACCGCCGAGGCGCTGGGCAACGCCTCGGGCGGCATCAAGCGCCGCGCCGTGGCCAATGCCTTGCTGCAGGTGGACGTGGATGCCGACCTGGAGCAGGCCATGGGCTGGAAGGGCGGCGCCTTCCACGTCACCGGCCTGCACATCCAGGGCCGCCAGTTGTCGGCCAACTTCATCGGCAACCTGATTCCGGTGCGCGACATCGAAGCGGCGCCGTCGACCCGGCTGTTCTCCCTGTGGCTGCAGCAGAGCGTGCTGGACGACAAGGTGTCGCTGCGTTTCGGCCAGTTGCCCATGCAGGAGGAGTTCTTCAACAGCGTGGTCGCCACCAACCTGATCAACTCCGCCTTCGGCTGGCCGCCGTCCTTCGCGGCCAACATGCCGAGCGGCGGCGGCGGCTATCCGCTGTCCAACCTGGGCGCCCGGCTGAAGGTCCAGGCCACCGACCAGCTGGCGGTGCAGGCGGGACTGTTCACCGGCAACCCGGCCCCCGGCACCAACGTTGGCGGCGACGCCCAGAAGCGCAACCGCAGCGGCATCGACTATACCGTCGACCAGCCGCCGGTGTGGATGGGCGAGATGCAGTACGGCCTCAACCAGGAAAAGGGCGCGGCCGGACTGCCGGCCATGTTCAAGCTGGGCGGCTGGTACTACAACGGCCGCGCCACCGACCAGCGCTATGATGTCGCCGGGGTGTCGCTGGGCAGCAATGCCGCCGGGTCCGCCAAGACCCATCGCGGCAACTGGGCGGTCTACGGCATCACCGAAGGCATGCTCTACCGCGAAGCCGGCACCGAGGATTTGGGCCTCTCGGCCTTCCTGCGGGTCACCGGCCTGCCCGACGACCGCAACCAGATGCCGTTCTATTTCGATACCGGCCTCAGCTACAAGGGACCGTTCGAAGGCCGTGACGATGACGTCGCCGCCCTGGGCTTCGCCTTCGGCCGGATGAGCTCCGCCCTGGCCGCCCGCGATGCCGACGCCCGGCGCCTGGGCACCGCCACCGCTCCCGACCATGATTACGAGGCGGCCATCGAGCTGAGCTACCGCTATCAGGTGACGCCGTGGCTGACCCTGGTGCCCGATGTCCAGTACGTGGTCCATCCGGGCGGCACCGCCACCCTGCCCGAGAACTCGTCCAAGACTATTCCCGACGCCACGGTGATCGGCCTGAGGACGGTGTTCAAGCTGTAGGTTCTTGCGGATTCCAAAGGTGTCGATTATACCTTGCGGGCGGAATCGGGCGAGGGGTGCCAACTCCTTGATTTACAACGGTCCCGCCCGCAACCGGGACTTTAAAGACCAGCAGGAGAGACTGTGATGCAGGTCCGCATCTATCGCCCCGCCAAGACCGCCATGCAATCGGGCCGGGCCGGCAACGCCACGTCCTGGGTTCTGGAATACGAGCCGGCCGCCCCGAAGCAGCCCGACAACCTGATGGGCTGGCTGGGGTCGACCGATACCGCCTCGCAGATCCGCGTCAAGTTCGCCACCATGGAAGAGGCCGTGGCCTTCGCCAAGAGGAAGGGCCTGGACTATACGGTGGCCACCGAGAATGCCCGCCTGCAGAAGCCCAAGAACTACGCCGACAATTTCCGTTTCGACAAGCTGGAATTCGGCCGCTTCTGAGCGGCCCCAATTCCGCCGAGCCCATCAGGCGACGACGGGCGCCCTTAGCTCAGTTGGATAGAGCAGCCGCCTTCTAAGCGGCAGGTCGCTGGTTCGAGCCCAGCAGGGCGCGCCATCGCCTGTTGTCGATGGCGCGCGGGCCGCGTCAGTGCGGCATCCGCAGCCAGCCGTAGCGGGCCGTCATGATGAAGGTGTCCTGCCACTGATTGGCGACCAGCGACACCTTGTCTCCGGGGCGCGAGTGCGGCGTCGCCCGCTCCAGATCCTCCAAGGCCGCCTTCAGCAGCGTATGCGACGACGTCACGGTGACGGAGTTGAGCTGTTCGGTCATGGCGTTTCCCCACACTCAGGTTGTTTATCGCTTTGCCGGCCGCGCCGGAAAATTCAAGATAGCCAAATTATAGCAATTCCAAGAAAGCGCGTGAGGCGAGCATTGGGGGGAGAGCCCCCAATGTTGGTATGAGATTCGTAAACTCCGTAAAATTGAAATCTACCAACGGCTTAATACCATACTTTCGACATCGGCGTTTCTCCGTAAGGTGTTTTCCGTACCGTTGCCGGGGTAAAGTGGGGCGGCCAACAGGATGGATGCGCCGGGCGGCGCGCCCTGGTAGACTGATCCGTCGTCCATCCGCAAGGGAAGCGCTCGTGACCGCCCGAAAGTCCGCCAGCAACGACCGCCGCATCGATGATCGCCACGAGGGCGAGGGCCTGTTCATGCTGTTCGACGGCATCCTGGTCGAGGTTGTCGACATCTCCATCGGCGGTCTGAAATTCCGGCGGCCGCCCGGCCTGCTCAACCACGGCTACCGCTTCACCTTCGAACTGCGTTCGGCCTACGAGGACCCCAATCCCCTGGCCAAGGGCATTGCCGTGGTCCGCGCCCTGGGCCCCGATTGGGTGGCGGTGGAGTTCGTCCGCCCCACCTTCTCGCTGATGAAGGTGGTGGGGCGGCATATCGGCCGCCTGCTGGTCGGCCGGTCCCATCTGTTCAAGCACTGATGAGGCTCAACGCCATCGAAGCCGGCACCGCCGCTCCGGACGGAGTGCCGCTGCTGATCCTGCACGGTTTGCTGGGCTCGGCCCGCAATTGGGGCGCGGTGGTCAAGACCCTGGGCGAGACCCGCCGGGTCCTGGCGCTCGACCTGCCCAACCACGGCGCCAGCCCGTGGACCGAGATCATGGACTATCCCTTCATGGCCCGCGAAGTGGCCGCCGTGATCGAGCATCTGGGCGGCAAGGCGGCGGTGATGGGCCATTCCATGGGCGGCAAGGCGGCCATGACCCTGGCCCTGACCCGTCCCGAACTGGTAGAGCGGCTGGCGGTGGTGGACATCGCCCCGGTGTCCTACAGCCATACCTTCGCCCCCTACATCAAGGCCATGCGCGGCATAGCCCTGGCCGAGGTCTCGTCGCGCGGCGAGGTGGAGGCCGCCCTGGCCGCCACCATTCCCGACCGGGGGGTGCGGGCCTTCCTGATGCAGAACCTGGAAGGCGGGGCCGGCGGCTATCGCTGGCGGCCCAACCTGGCGGTGCTGGGCGCCCATATGGACGATATCCTGGCCTTTCCCCGCTTTCCCGACGGCACCTTCTATGGCGGGCCGACCCTGTTCGTGGCCGGTGAGACCTCGGACTACATCCGCCCGGCCCACGAGGATGTGATCACCCAATTGTTTCCCCGCGCCGGGACCGTCGAGGTTCCCGGCGCCGGCCATTGGGTCCATGCCGACAACCCGGCAGGCTTCCTGGCGGCCGTCGGGTCTTTCCTGTAGCCATTGCGGCACCCCGCACCGATTTGATAAAAGTCAAATTCAAGGGTGGAGGTCGGCTCGAGTGCAGGTCATCGACGCTGTCAAACTGCAGCGCAATATCATCATGTATGCGGTACTGGCCATGGCCATGGTGGGATTGGGCGTGGCGTTCGCCTCGATCATTCCCCTGCATCGCCAGATGGCCGAGGCGGCGGAACGGGCCTTCGACCACGCCCTCGACCTGCAGGTGGCGACGTTGCGCGAGAATGTGGCCCGCGCCGGCGATCTGGCCCGGCAGGTGACCAGCCGCAGCGTCATCCGCGATGCCCTGGCCGCCCACAACCGGGGCACCATGGGCGCCGACGAACTGCGGGCCTTCACCGCCGACAAGCTGATGGATTCCATGAAACTGTCGCGCCAGATGCTGGGCATCACCCGGCTGGGACGGGATTTCCGCCCCCTGGTCTCGGTGGGCAAGGCCATCCCGCCCCAGTTGTGGACGCCCAATGCCGGCGAGCCGCCCGCCCTGGGGGCGCCGGCCCAGGTGGAGGGGCGCTGGGTGCTGCTGGCCTCGGCGCCGATCCTGGGACGCGACGGCACGCGCGAGGGCCATGACCTGCTGCTGTTCGACGCCGAGGGGCTGCGCGCCATCGTCGCCGACGTGGAAACCCTGGGCCTGACCGGCGAGATCATCCTTGGCCGCGGCGGCGCGGCGGGGGCGGAGGTGTTCTTTCCCCGGCGGCACGGCGTCGCCGGCGTCGACGACGAGGTGCGCGAGGCGTTCGGGCTGGCCGCCGACGACGCCAGCCCCATGCAGTTGCCGCATCCGGGGGGAAGCCGCGACGTGGTGCTGGCCCAGCGCCTGCCCGGCTCGGACTGGGTCGTGATGATCCGCCAGGACCTGGGCGAACTGCACAGCAACATCGACCGGCTGGTGCTGAGCGTGGTGATCGGGGCGCTGGTGCTGGTGGGCTTCGGCATCGCCGGCTTCGTGCTGATCCTGCGGCCGCTGACCGGGCGGATGCTGGTGCATACCGGCGAGCTCAAGCAGCAGATCAGGGACGGCGAGCGGACGCAGGCGGCCCTGGCCCGCGCCCTCGAGGGCACCATCGCGGCGGTGGCGTCCACCATCGAGGTGCGCGATCCCTATACCGCCGGCCATCAGCGCCGGGTGGCGGAGATCGCCGTGGCCATCGGGCGCGAACTGGGATTGCCGGCGCATCAGTTGAAGGGGCTGCAGGTGGCGGGGACCATCCACGACATCGGCAAGATCGGCATTCCCGCCGAGATGCTGACCCGTCCCGGCCGCCTGTCGCCCCTGGAATTCGACATCATCAAGGGGCATGCCGCCGACGGGGCCGAGATCCTGAGCGGGGTGGAGTTTCCCTGGCCGGTGGCCGACATGGTGCGCCACCACCACGAGCGCATGGACGGCAGCGGCTATCCCGATGGGCTGAAGGGCGAGGAAATCCTGTTCGAGGCCCGCATCCTGGCGGTGGCGGACGTGGTGGAGGCCATCGCCTCGGACCGTCCCTACCGCGCCGCCCTGGGGCTGGACGCGGCCATGAGCGAGATCACCGCCAAGCGCGGCATCCATTTCGACGAGCGGGTGGTCGACGCCTGCCGCCGGCTGGTGGCGGAAGGCCGTCTGCCCCTGGCGGTGCGGGACCCGCAGGGCCGGGGGCTGTAGGGAGGGGACAATCAGCGCTCGGAAATGGTGGTGATGGTCATGGTCTGGTTGTGCAGTTCGCATTTGCCGGTGAAGCCGTGCGGCGAAATCTCGCCATACGAATAGAAGCCCATCAGGCTGGCGCCCTTGCCCAGAACGTCGGCGACGATCTCCACTTCCTCGGCGATGCGCTGGCCCATCAGCAGCTTGCGGCCGATACAACTGACCAGCAGGGCCAGGCAGGGGCCGTCCATCGCGGCGGCGGCCTCGGCGGCGCGGCCGGCGCCGTCCACCAGATTGTCGAAATTGCCGCGCATCAGCCGGGCCAGATGGCCGGTGGGCATGTCGCCGGCGAAGATCATCGACTTGGCCTCCTCGTCCACGCCGACGATGGTGCGGACCACCTCGCTGCCGGTATCGCCTCCCACCGGGCGGATGGACAGCGGGAACAGCAGGGCGCTGCCCGGCAGGCCCTGTGCCTCGTCGCCCAGATAACGCGTGTAGAGGTCCAGGGCCGGCTCGCCGTCCAGCTCGTAGAGCACGTTGGCCGCCGAGCGGGTGATGGTGCGCGGCGGACCGAACTCGTCCCAGCCGCCGAAGCTGCCATGTCCGATGGACAGGGATTGGCCATAAAGGCCCACCGCCGCCACCCGTCCGGGACGCATGGCGTCGTTGCAGCCCACCGCCGTGGACTGGAAGCGGGCGCCGTCGCCGGCCAGGCCGCCGGTCACCACCACATCGGGAGCGACGGCGCCAAGGCAGCCGCTCACCAGGGAATCGCCGTTGACCCTGGTGCCGTCCGACAGCAGGAAGATGGCCCGCAATCCCGGACCGGCCAGTTCCCGGGCCAGGGCGGCGCCGGTTTCCTTGGATTGGGAGGTGTCGGAAAGGTCGCGGGCCGCCACCCGTACCGTGGCCCGCTCGAAGCCCATCGCCGATACCACCACCGAATCGTCGATGACGTCGGCCCCGAAAATCTCGCCGCCGGTGGTGCAGCCGAGGATGGGGGCGTCGCCATAGGCGTTCCGCAGGTCGGACAGGATGGCCTCGGCCGCCAGACTGCCCGGCGCGGCGAAATAGAGGACCAGCGACGCCGTGTCGCCGCGCGTGCCGCTGATGGTCCAGCCGCCGGCTGGCGTCCATATCCTCTGCTCGATCCACATGGGCGCATCCTCCCGATATCGGTATTTCACCGTAGGTTATTCTAGCGGGGATTTATTGATGAATTATATCTTTATGATTAACCGGATAATAATGTCGAAAGGGTGGCTGAATGCGTTCCGTTACCCTCTGTTACTGACAGGCCGCGTGGCTCCGGTCATAATCCCCGCCGATGGAATTCCTGGGAGCGGGCCTTGTCTTCCTTTGATCTGAAGAACCCAGTGTGGCGCAAGCGGGCGGCGATCGCCGGCGGTCTGGCGGTGGCGGCTGGTCTGGCCCTGGCGCTGTGGCCGCAGGCCCAGCCGGCCAAGACCGGCGGCGGCCGGCCCGGCGGCCCCGACGGCCGGCCGGTGGCCGTGGTGGCGGCCCAGGCGGTGCGTCGCGACATGCCCATCTATCTCGACGCCATCGGCACGGTGCAGGCCTACAACACCGTGACGGTGCGCTCGCGCGTCGATGGCGAACTGGTCGAGGTTCTGTTCAAGGAAGGCCAGGACGTTCGCGCCGGTGACGTGCTGGCCCAGATCGATCCACGCACCTACCGCGCCCAGTACGAGCAGGCCGTGGCCACCCGCGACAAGGATTCCGCCCAACTGGAGGCGGCGCGGCGCGACCTCGCCCGCTATGTCGGCCTGGGCGACCGCGTCTCGGGCCAGAGCGTCGACACCCAGCGCGCCCTGGTGCGCCAGCTCGAGGCCACGGTGCGCGCCGACGAGGCGGCGGCCTCCAATGCCAAGACCATGCTGTCCTACACCGTCATCGCGGCGCCCATCGACGGGCGTACCGGCATGCGGCTGGTGGACCGCGGCAACATCGTGCGGGCCTCGGACGCCACCGGTCTGGTGACGCTGACCCAGGTGCAGCCCATTTCGGTGGTCTTCACCTTGCCGCAGCAATCCCTGGCCGCCGTCAACGAGCGGCTGCGCCAGGACGGCAGGCTGCAGGTCACGGCGCTGCAGCCCGAAACCCGCGTCCTGGCCGATACCGGCGAACTGGAACTGGTGGACAACCAGATCGACCAGACCACCGGCACCATCAAGCTGAAGGCGGTGATGCCCAATGCCGAGCGCAAGCTGTGGCCGGGCGGTTTCGTCAATGTCCGCCTGCTGCTCTCGGTGCGCCGGGACGGGCTGGTGGTACCGGCCCAGGCGGTGCAGCGCGGCCCCCAGGGCAGCTATGTCTTCGCGGTCAAGGAGGATCGCACGGTCGAGATGCGCGCCGTCAAGGTCGCCACCGTTGAGGCGGGCCAGGCCCTGCTGGACGAAGGCCTGGCCGACGGCGACACCGTGGTGGTGGAAGGCACCGCCAAGCTGCAGCCCGGCGCGCGCATCTCCACGGGCGGGACCAACGGCGAGGGCCAGGGCGGCAATGGAAATGGCGGCCAGCGGAAGGGACGCCCGGACAAGCCGCAATGACGCCCGGGATACGTTTCAGAGAGAATGAGCCTGTCATCCTGACGACCAACGGGAGGAAGGATTTCATCCTGGCACGACACCTCCGAATCGGCGCCGCCCTTCCAGGCGGAGATTCCTCGCATACGCTCGGAATGACAAAGTTTGTTGAGGCTCGGCGATCATGAACGTCTCGGCGCCCTTCATCCGCCGCCCTGTCGCCACCTGGCTGCTGGCCTTCGCGGTGGTGCTGGCCGGTATCCTGGGGTTCCGCATGCTGCCGGTTTCGGCGCTGCCCCAGGTGGATTTCCCCACCATCCAGGTGACGACCCAGTTGCCCGGGGCCAGCGCCGAGACGGTGGCCACCCTGATCACCACGCCGCTGGAGCGTCAGTTCGGACTGATTCCCGGCCTTGCCGTGATGACGTCGACCTCGTCCCAGGGCACCAGCGCGCTGACCTTGCAGTTCGACCTGGGCAAGAGCATCGACGTGGCCTCCGAGGAGGTGCAGGCGGCCATCGACGCGGCGCGCGGCGTGCTGCCCACCGGCCTGCCCTATCCTCCGGTCTATTCCAAGGTCAATCCGGCCGATCCGCCGATCATGACCCTGGCGCTGACCTCGGACACGCTGCCCATCACCCGGCTCAACGACGTGGCCGACACCCTGCTGGCCCAGAAGCTCAGCCAGATCAGCGGCGTGGGGCGCGTGCTGATCGAGGGCGGCCAGCGTCCGGCGGTCCGCGTGCGCATGGACCCCGCCCGCCTCGCCGCCTACGGCCTGTCGCTGGAGGACGTGCGCACGGCGCTGTCCAAGGCCAATGTGGACATGCCCAAGGGCAGCTTCGATGGCGTCGCCCAGGCCCTGTCCATCGGCGCCAACGACCAGATTTCCGACCCCATGGCCTATCCCGCCCAGGTGGTGGCCTGGAAGAACGGCGCCCCGGTGCGCGTCGCCGATCTGGGCGACGTGGTGGAGGGTGTCGAGAATTCCCGCGTCGCCGGCTGGTTCGACGGCAAGCCGGCGGTGATCCTCAATATCCAGCGCCAGCCGGGCGCCAATATCGTCGCCACCGTGGACCGGCTGCAGGCCAGGCTGCCCGAGCTGACCCGCGCCGTGCCCACCGGCGTCAAGGTCTCGGTCCTGGCCGACCGCACCGAGACCATCCGCGCCTCGGTGGCCGACGTGGAATTCACCCTGGTGCTCACCGTCATCCTGGTGATCGGGGTGATCTGGGCCTTCCTGCGCTCGATCCGCGCCACCCTGATCCCGGCGGTCGCCCTGCCGCTGTCGCTGATCGGCACCTTCGGCGTCATGGCGCTGGCCGGCTTCAGCCTGGACAACCTGTCGCTGATGGCGCTGACCATCTCGGCCGGCTTCGTGGTCGACGACGCCATCGTGATGATCGAGAACATCGTCCGCTACATCGAGAAGGGCATGAAGCCGCTGGAGGCCGCCCTGGCGGGGTCCAAGGAGATCGGCTTCACCATCGTGTCGCTGACCGTCTCGCTGGTGGCGGTGTTCATTCCCCTGCTGTTCATGACCGGCATCGTCGGAAGGCTATTCCGTGAATTCGCCCTGACGCTCGCCGTCGCCGTGGTGGTGTCGGCGGTGGTGTCCCTGACGCTGACCCCCATGATGTGCGCCCATCTGCTGAAGGGCGGGCACGAGGAGGCCAAGTCCGGCCGCTTCTTCGAGGCGGTGCTCGATCTTTACGCCCGCTCGCTGGACTGGGTGCTGGGACGGCAGGCCCTGACCCTGTGGGTGGCCTTCGCCACCCTGGTGCTGACCGTCGGCCTCTACGTCTTCATGCCCAAGGGCTTCCTGCCCACCCAGGATACCGGTCTGATCGTCGCCACCACCGACGCCCGCCCCGACGTATCGTTCTCCACCATGATGGACATGCAGCGCCGGGTGGCCGAGGCGGTGCGTACCGATCCCGACGTCACGGCGGTGGCCTCGTTCATCGGGGCGGGACCCATCAACCCCACCGCCAATACCGGCCAGATGACCATCGTGCTCAAGCCGCGCAAGCAGCGCTCCGCCTCGGCCGAGCAGGTGATCGCCCGGCTGGCCGGGAAGGTGGCGCCGGTGGCGGGCATGGAGGTGCATTTCCGTCCCGCCCAGGATATCCAGATCAGCCACCGCACCAGCCGCACCCAGTACCAGTATACCCTGACCGACATCGACGCCGCCGAGCTGGCCCATTGGGTGCCCCAAGTGGTGGAGCGGCTGCGGGCCTCGCCTTTGCTCACCGACGTCGCCACCGATTCCCAGGAAGGCGGGTTGCAGGCCGACATCCGCATCGACCGGGACAAGGCGGCGCGCCTGGGCGTGCTGCCCCAGGCCATCGACGACACCCTTTATGACGCCTACGGCCAGCGGCAGATTTCCACCATCTATTCCCAGGTCAACCAGTACAAGGTGGTCCTGGAGGTGACGCCCGAGTACCAGGTCGGGCCGGAGGCGCTGGGGGCGCTTTATGTGCGCTCCTCCACCGGCGCCCTGGTGCCGCTGTCGGCGGTGTCGTCGGTGACACGGGCGCGGGTGCCGCTGCTCATCACCCACCAGGGCCAGTTCCCGGCGGTGACCATCAGCTTCAACCTGGCGCCCGGCGTGGCCCTGGGCACCGCCACCGACGCCATCGATGCCATCCAGCGCGACATGGGCATGCCCGAGACCATCACCGGCGATTATTCCGGCGACGCCGCCGAGTTCCGCCGTGCCCTGGAAAGCCAGCCCTGGCTGATCGTCGCGGCCATGGTGGTGATCTACATCGTGCTGGGCGTCCTGTACGAAAGCACCATCCACCCGGTGACCATCATGTCCACCCTGCCGTCGGCGGGCATCGGGGCGCTGCTGGCCCTGCTGGTCACCGGCCACGACCTGTCGCTGGTGGGCCTGATCGGCATCGTGCTGCTGATGGGTATCGTCAAGAAGAACGCCATCATGATGATCGACTTCGCCATCGAGGCGGAGCGGCACGAGGGCAAGAGCCCGCGCGACGCCATCGTCCAGGCCAGCCTGCTGCGCTTCCGCCCCATCATGATGACCACCATGGCGGCGCTGCTGGGCGCCATTCCGCTGGCCATCGACAGCGGGACCGGCGCCGAGCTCAGGCGCCCGCTGGGCATCTCCATCGTCGGCGGGCTGGTGCTCAGCCAGTTGATCACGCTCTACACCACGCCGGTGATCTACCTCGCCTTCGAGCGGCTGAAGCGGCGTTTCGCGCCCAAGCCCGTGGAGCAGGCGCCATGAGTGCCCCGTTCTTTCCCGTCATCCCGGGCGCATGCGGGGGATCTCCGCCTGGACCGGCGTGGCCGGGACGGAAAAGCCGGAACAGGAGGGGATCCCTCATCCCGCTGGTCCTCGGGATGACAGCTTGCGGTGCCGGTAGACGGAGCCTCCCATGAACGGCGGTGGCTTTTCCGCCATCTTCATCCGCCGGCCGGTGGCGACCATGCTGCTGGCGCTGGGACTGTTCCTCACCGGCATGGTGGCGTTCAGCCGGCTGCCGGTGGCGCCGCTGCCCAAGGTGGACTTCCCGACCATCGCGGTGAGCGCCAAGCTGCCCGGTGCCGACCCGGCCACCATGGCCGCCACGGTGGCGGCGCCGCTGGAACGCCGCCTGGGCGAGATTCCCGGCGTGGCCGAGATGACCTCGACCAGCAACCAGGGCTCGACCTCCATCACCGTGCAGTTCGACCTGGACCGCTCCATCAACGGCGCCGCCCACGATGTGCAGGCCGCCATCAACGCGGCCTCCTCGGAACTGGCCGTCGACCTGCCCCAGCCCCCCACCTACCGCAAGATCAATCCGGCGGAATCGCCCATCCTGATCCTGGCGGTGACCTCGGATTCGCTTCCCTCGGCCAAGGTGTTCGACGCCGCCGACGCCATTCTGGTCAGCCGCATCTCCCAGGTGGACGGCGTGGCCCAGGTATCGCTGTCGGGCGCCGAGAAGCCCGCCGTGCGGGTCCGGGTCAACCCCGGCCAACTGGCGGCCATGGGCGTGGGGCTCGAGGATGTGCGCACCACCTTGGCGAACGCCAACGTCAATATCCCCAAGGGCTTCCTGGACGGTCCGGACGAAGCCATGAGCATCTCCGCCAACGACCAGCTATTCACCGCCAGCGCCTATGCGCCGTTGATCGTCAAGGCGGCCAACGGCGCCGTGGTGCGCCTGTCGGCGGTGGCCTCGATAGTGGATTCGGTGGAGAACACGCGCCTGGGCGGCTGGTTCAACCGCGACAAGGGCGTGCTGATCATCATCAGCAAGCAGCCGGGC
The DNA here is from genome assembly GCA_030824585.1 of Phaeospirillum sp. Taxonomy (GTDB): domain Bacteria; phylum Pseudomonadota; class Alphaproteobacteria; order Rhodospirillales; family Magnetospirillaceae; genus Phaeospirillum. Next base: position 13,572 of record JAVBXM010000227.1, read on the forward strand.
GCCAATGTGGTCGAGACGGTGGACCGCATCAAGGAGATCCTGCCCCAACTGCGCCGCTGGATGCCGGCCGGCACCAAGGTCTCGGTGGTCTCCGACCGCACCATCAACATCCGCGGCAATCTCGAGGACGTGGAAACCACGCTGGCCATCTCCATCGGACTGGTGGTTCTGGTGGTCTACATGACCCTGGGGCGGATGACCCCGACCCTGGCCGCCTCGGTGACCGTGCCGCTGTCGCTGGCCGCCACCTTCGCCTTCATGTGGCTGGTGGGCTATTCGCTGAACAACATCTCGCTGATGGCGGTGACCATCTCGGTGGGTTTCGTGGTCGACGACGCCATCGTGATGATCGAGAACATCTCGCGGCACATGGAGAAGGGCGAGGGGCCGCTGGAGGCGGCGATCAAGGGATCGAAGGAGATCGTCTTCACCGTGATCTCCATCACGCTCTCGCTGGTGGCGGTGTTCATTCCCCTGCTGTTCATGGGCGGCATCCTGGGGCGTCTGTTCCGCGAATTCGCCGTGACGCTCTCGGTGGCCATCGTCGTCTCGGCGGTGGTGTCGCTGACCGTCACCCCCACCCTGTACGGCCACCTGATGGTCCGCGCCAAGCCGCGCCCGCTGTCCGGCCCGGCCAAGCTGGGGGATGCGGCCATGGTCTGGCTGGAGCGGGTCTATGAACGCACCTTGGCCCGGGCGCTGGCCCATCGCCGCCTGATGCTGGCGGTGACCCTGGGGACGGTGGGCCTGACCGTGTTCCTTTACGGGCAGGTGGCCAAGGGCTTCTTTCCGCCCCAGGATACCGGCCTGGTGTTCGCCAGCGTCGAGGGCCGGGTCGACATCTCGTTTCGCACCATCGCCGAGCGCCAGCAGAAGGTGGCCGAGGTGGTGCTGTCCGATCCGGCGGTGGAGGGGCTGGGCTCGTTCGTCGGGACCGGTGGCGGCCCCGGCGGCCCCGGCAATACCGGGCGCATGTTCATCAGCCTGAAGCCCCTGGGCGAGCGCAAGGAATCCGCCCAGGAGGTCATCAACCGCCTGCGGCCCAAGCTGGCCCTCGTCGAGGGTGTCTCGGTCTTCCTGATGGCCGGCCAGGATATCCGCATCGGCGGGCGCATGGGCAAGGCGCAGTTCCAGTTCGTGCTGTGGAGCGAATCCCTCGAGGAACTGCGCGAGTGGACGCCCAAGCTGGTGGAGCGCCTCAAGGCCGAACCCGGCCTGGTCGACGTTTCCTCGGACCAGGATGCGGCCACCCCCCAGATGCAGGTGGTGGTGGACCGCGATACCGCCGCCCGGCTGGGCGTTTCCATGACCGACGTGGACCAGGTGCTGCAGAACGCCTTCGCCCAGCGGCAGGTCTCGACCATCTATACCCAGCGCAACCAGTACAAGGTGGTTCTCGAGGTGGACCCGCGCTTCCAGGAAGACCCCTCGTCCCTGCACCTGCTCTGGGTCAAGTCCAAGGACGGCCGCCAGGTGCCGCTGGACGCCCTGGCCCATTTCGAACCGTCAACCGCCCCGGTCTCGGTGGCCCACCAGGGCCAGTTCCCGGCGGCGACGCTGACCTTCAACCTGGCTCCCGGCACGCCGTTGGGCGAGGCGGCCGAGCGCCTGCAATCGGCAGCGCGCGAGATCCACCTGCCGGCCGGCGTGCGCTGGGAGTTCGCCGGCAACGCCAAGGTATTCGCCGAATCGCTGCGGGACCAGCCGGTACTGATCCTTGCCGCCCTGCTGGCCATCTACATCGTGCTGGGCGTGCTGTACGAAAGCCTGCTGCACCCCATCACCATCATTTCCACCCTGCCGTCGGCGGGCATCGGGGCGCTACTGGCCCTGATGGGCACCGATACCGAGCTGACGCTGATCAGCGTCATCGGCGTGTTCCTGCTGATGGGCATCGTCAAGAAGAACGGCATCCTGATGGTGGACTTCGCCATCGAAGCGGAGCGCAAGGGCGCCAAGCCGCTGGACGCCATCCTGGACGCCTGCCGCACCCGCTTTCGCCCCATCATCATGACCACGCTCACCGCCCTGCTGGGCGCCGTGCCCCTGGCCCTGGCCTCGGGACCGGGCGGAGCGCTGCGCCGGCCGCTGGGCATCGCCATCGTCGGCGGGCTGCTGCTGTCGCAATTGCTCACCCTTTACACCACGCCGGTGGTCTATCTCTGGCTGGCGCGGCTGTCGGCCTGGCGGAAGACCCTGGGCAAGGAGACCTCGGCATGAGCGCCTCAGCCCCCGCCGGCATCCTCCCGGGCGCGCAGCCGGCGCATCACCGTGGTGGGGTGGAGGCCCAGCTCCTGGGCCAGGGCGGCGAAGCTGCGGCCGGCCTCCAACTCGGCCTTGAGGCGGCGCAGCGTCGTCTCGTCCAGCTTGCGCGGCCGGCCCGGCCGGCTTCCCGACAGGGCCGCCTGCTCCACTCCCGCCTGCCGGCGCTCCGCCATCTGGGCGGCCTCGAAGGCGCCCAGGGCCACCAGCACGTTGCGTGCCGCCGGGACCGAGGTGTCGATCTTTTCCAGCACCAGCCGCAGGGTGGCGCCGCACCCATGCACGTGGCGGCCGACCCGCAGCAGGTCGGAAGCGGCCACCGCCAGATGGGCGATGGAGGGCGAGACCAGCACGTCGCCGCGATCGAGCCCCTTCAGCAATTGGCCGCGGGCATCGGCGCGTCCCACCGGATCGGATTCGATGCGCAGGCAGCGCTCGGCGCGCAGCACCGCCATGGGGGCGGCCACCTCGTCGCCGTCGATCCTGCGGAAATACCCGACGATCATCGCGGTTCGGCTCCCGTTGTCGCGACGGGGGAGGGTAGCGCCTTTCCACAGCTTGTCCACATTTTATGCAGTATGATTTCGCACGGAGTGGCGTGGTCCCCTCCAACTTGCCGCCGTCACACGGTGGATGGGATTCCGCCGGGTGCTGTATTTCGCACGATGTTTTTGCACGATGAGTATGAACCGGTTGTGACGCTGGCCGGATGTTTCCGGCTCCGAAATATCAACGCCCGTGATAGTCGTTGAGGCGGCGACCCGAGGAGAGCCCGACGTGATGAAGAAAGCCGTTTCCTCCCTGGCCCTGATGGGGCTGCTGTCGGCCTGTTCGGTGGGCGATGCCTATGTCAGGCCCGAGACGCCGCCTCCCGCCCAGTGGAAGAACGCCGCCCAGGGCAATGTCTGGCCGGGCCAGGATTGGTGGCGGCAATTCGGCTCCACCCGTCTGGACGAACTGATGGTCCGCGCCAGCGCCGCCAATTTCGATCTGGCCGCCGCCACGGCCAGGGTGCGGCAGGCCGACGCGCAACTGGGCATCGCCGGGGCGTCGCTGCTGCCCTCGCTGTCGGCCGAGGCCGGCGGGACGCGGGCCCGCGCCTCGCGGGCGGCCAGCACCACCGCCTTGTCCAAGGCGCGGCACACCACCACCACCAGCGCGACGCTGACCGCCAGCTACGAGATCGATTTCTGGGGCAAGAACGCCGCGGCGGTGGATTCCGCCCAGGCGGCGGCCCAGGCCTCGCGCTTCGACCTGCAGACCGCCACGCTGACCGCCCAGTCGGGGGTGGCGACCACCTATTTCGAGATCCTGGGGCTGCAGGAACGTATCCGGCTGGTCAAGGAATCCATCGCCAATTCCGAGGGTATCCTGGCGGTGTTCCGCGACCGGCAACTGGCGGGAACCGCCACCTCCCTGGACGTGGCGCAGCAGGAAAGCGTGCTGGCCACCCAAAGGGCGACCCTGGCGCCGCTGGAGCGCCAGATGCGCCAGGATTACAACGCCCTGGCCATCTTGACCGGCCGCCTGCCCGAGGAATTCGGCCTGGTCCCCGAGACCCTGGGGGTCCTGCGGGTGCCGGTGGTGGGGGCGGGGCTGCCGTCCGAACTGCTGGGGCGGCGTCCCGACGTGCAATCGGCCGAGGCGTCCTTGCGCGCCGCCAATGCCGACATCGCGGCGGCCCGCGCCGCCTGGTTCCCCTCCATCTCGCTGACCGGCGAGGGCGGCTTCCAGAGCATCGACCTGCTGAAGATGATGACGGCGCAGAGCCTGCTGTGGTCGGTGGCTTCCACCGCCACCCAGACCATCTTCGACGGCGGCAAGATCGCCGGCACCGTCGAGCAGAAGCGCGCCCGCTTCGAGGAACTGTCCCAGACCTACCGCAAGGCGGTGGCCTCGGCCTTCTCGGACGTGGAGAACGCCCTGATCGCCGTGGAGAAAGCCGTCGAGGAGGTGGAGGCCCAGCGCGTCGCCGAGGCCACGGCGCGCCGCGCCTTCGAGATCGCCCAGGCCCAACTGGCCGGCGGCATCGTCGACGTCACCACCGTGCTCAACACCCAAAAGACCCTGTTCTCGGCCCAGGATGCCCTGGCCCAGGCCCGGCTGTCCCAGATGCAGGCGGTTGTCGGCCTTTACAAGGCCCTGGGCGGCGGCTGGCAGGCGGGGTGACCAGCCGTTCGGCCGTTAATCGACTGAATCGATTTTTGAAACAAGTTTAACTCGTTTCAATCGATCATTCGTTTTCGATAGGGTCTCTCCATCGGTTCACCCCAAGGAGATCACCCCAATGGCCTTCAATCCCGCTTCCCCCACCATCGCCAACCTCGAAGCCGCCTTTGCCGGCGAGTCCATGGCCAACCGCAAGTACCTGTACTTCGCCCGCCGGGCCCGCGAACTGGGCGCCGTCGAGGTGGCCGAGGTCTTCGAGCGCACCGCCGAGCAGGAAACCGCCCACGCCTTCGGTCACCTTGAACTGCTCTATCCCAAGGCCGAACTGACGGTCGAGAAGATGCTGCAGATGGCCATCGACGGCGAGACCTACGAGTACACCGAGATGTACCCGAAGTTCCGTCACCTGGCCGAGCAGGAGGGCAATTCCGCCGCCGTCGCCGAAATGGATGAGCAGATCGCCGAGTCCCAGGAGCACGCCGAGCGCTTCGCCAAGATCCTCGCCACCGCCGCCAAGCGCTTCGCCGCCCTGGCCAAGGTCGAGGAGAAGCACGCCGGCCACTACCAGGCCACCCTGAACGCCCACAAGGGCTGAGCCGCCACGGAAAGGAGACAGGAAATGAGCAACGATCAGATCTGGATCTGCGTGGTGTGCGGCTTGGTCTACGACCCCGTCCTCGGCCTGCCCGAGGACGGAATCCCCCCGGGCACCGCCTTCGAGGACATCCCCGACGACTGGTCCTGCCCCGATTGCGGGGTCAGCAAGGAGGATTTCGAACCCCACCAGGACGCCGCCTGGATTCCGCCCAAGATGGCCGTCTGAGCGACACCTCAACCAGGAGGAACGATCATGAAGAAGTATGTCTGTGTCGTGTGCGGTTTCGTCTATGACCCGGCGGTCGGCATGCCCGACGACGGTATCGCCCCCGGCACCGCCTTCGAGGATATCCCCGACGACTGGGCGTGCCCCGATTGCGGCGTGTCCAAGTCGGATTTCGAAGCCCAGGAGGACTGAATCATGAGCTCCGCCGCCGCTGAAAACGGTGTGGTCATCCTCGGCAGCGGGCTGGGGGGGTATACCCTGGCCCGCGAACTGAGGAAGCTGGACGCCAACGTCGCCATCACCATCGTCACCGCCGACGGCGGCGAATCCTACTCCAAGCCCATGCTGTCGGCCGCCTTCGCCCAGGGCAAGGACCCGTCCGCCCTGGTGCAGAAGACCGCCGAACAGATGGCCGTCGACCTTTCGGCCGCCATCCTGGTCCGCCACCGGGTGGCTTCCATCCGCCGCGACGCCAAGGCCGTGGTGGTGCGCCGCCCCGACGGCGACGAGTTCGAGCTGCCCTACGGCCGTCTGGTCCTGGCCATCGGCGCCGATCCCCGGCCCTATTGGGTCGAGGGCTGCGAGGACGCCCAGGTGCGCACCGTCAACGACCTGGATGATTACGCCGCCTGGCGCGCCGCGTTGAAGCCGGGCGGGCGGGTGCTGCTGGTGGGCGCCGGGCTGATCGGCTCGGAATTCGCCAACGACCTGGCCGGATCGGGCCACAAGGTCACCGTCATCGACCCGGCGCCCTGGCCGCTCGGCCGCCTGCTGCCGCAGGCGCTGGGCGAGGAGATGGCCAGGGCGCTGGGTGAGGCGGGCGTCACCTTCCATCTCGGCCGTTCGGTGGCCTATTGGAACAAGGGCCGCGCCGCCCTGGACGACGCCACCATGATCGTCTACGACCACGCCCTGTCGGCCATCGGACTGGTGCCGCGCACCCGGCTGGCCTTCGAGGCGGGGCTGAAGGTGGAGCGGGGCATCGTGGTCGACCGGACCTTGCGCACCTCGGACCCGGATATCTTCGCCATCGGCGATTGCGCCGAGACGCCGGCCGGTCCGCTGCCCTTCGTCCTGCCGCTGATGGCCGAGGCCAAGGCGGTGGCCGCCACCCTGGCCGGTACCGAGACCGCGCTGAAGCTGCCGGCCCTGCCGGTGGTGGTCAAGACCCCGGCTCTGCCCATGGTGGTCTGCCCGCCGGCACCCGGCGCGGCCGGCCAGTGGGTGATCGAGGGCGAGGGCCGCGACCGCAAGGCGCTGTTCGTGGCCCCCGACGGCAAGGCGCTCGGTTTCGCGCTTTCCGGCGCGCGGGTCGGCGAGCGGCAGGCTTTGGGACGCGAGATGCCCGACCTGCTGTGACGCGAGGGCTGTTGTGACAGGCATCAAATGATGCTTTTCTAAAAGGTGGATGGGCAAACGTATTAGGGGGATTTTTCCGATGAAGCTTCAGCTTGCCGCCTTCGCCGCCGCCATGGCCCTGGCCGGTACCGCCCTGGCCGCCGATCCGCCGGCCGCCTTCACGCCGTGCAAGGCGTGCCACAAGCTGGAGGCGGGGGCCAACGGCGTCGGTCCCAGCCTGTTCGGGGTGGCCGGCACCAAGGCCGGCACCGCCGCGGCAGGGTTCAAGTATTCGCCGGCCATGACCGGCTGGGGCAAGACCTGGGATGACGCCAATCTGGCGGCCTATCTGGCCAATCCCAAGGAAACCATCCCCGGCAACAAGATGGTCTATGCCGGGACCAAGAATCCCGACGACGTGGCGGCGTTGATCGCCTTCATGAAGACGCTGAAGTAGTCGGGAGGCCCCC
>JAVBXM010000012.1 GCA_030824585.1 Phaeospirillum sp.
AAACGGCAGGGGCTCCTTGCTTTGTGACGGGGTACGCCCAAGGCACTAACGGGCTCCCTGCCGGATGGCCACTTTGCCATGGCCAACACCGACTACATACAAGGCACGAAGGCGGGAAGGAACACGAAGGCTTCTTCCCTGACCTTCGTGTCTTCGTGCCTTCGTGGTGAACCCAACGACCGAGAGCCGAAACGATGACCGTCAAGATCGCCCCGTCCATCCTGTCCGCCGATTTCGCCCGCCTGGGCGAGGAGGTCAAGGCCATCGACACGGCCGGCTGCGACTGGGTGCATATCGACGTCATGGACGGCCATTTCGTGCCCAACCTGACCTTCGGCCCGGCCATCATCAAGGCCATCCGGCCCTATACCACCAAGATCTTCGACGTCCACCTGATGATCGATCCGGCCCAGCCCTATATCGAGGACTACGCCAAGGCCGGGGCCGACATCATCGTGGTGCACGCCGAGGCCGACACGCATCTGGACCGCTCGCTGCAACTGATCCGCTCGCTGGGCAAGAAGGCCGGCGTGTCGCTCAACCCCTCCACGCCCGAGAACGTCCTCGAATACGTCCTGGACAAGCTGGACCTCGTCCTGGTGATGAGCGTCAATCCCGGCTTCGGCGGCCAGAGCTTCATCGAGGCCCAGTTGGAAAAGATCGCCCGCATCAGGAAGATGATCGGTACGCGGCCCATCGACCTGGAAGTGGACGGCGGCGTCACCGCCGACAACGCCCACCGCGTAGTGGCGGCAGGCGCCAACGTCCTGGTGGCCGGCTCGGCGGTGTTCAAGACCAAGGATTATGCCGCCAATATCGCGGCATTGCGGCGGTAGGCCCCGCCTATCGGACGACCGCCCCCATGGGGCTTTTGTTGTAGCCGATAGCCGGATCGTCGGCGCAGAGGGAAAGGATCAATTCCCGCTCCTTGCGCAGCGCTTCGGCATTTGAAGCCATGTCGGATTCCCAAAGAATTTCCCGCCGCACGATCATGTCGCGCCGAGCCTCGCGGCTGGAAAAATCAGCTTCGATCAGACTGTGATCCGGGCTGCCGAAATAGGTGATCGTGTCCGTCATATCAATGCCGACATAGATTTTGCCGTTCGGCCACGTGACTTTGTAGATCACCTTCATTTTCAACCTCATACCAGTCTCTTTCATGAAAACGCCGCCCGTCTTGGCGTCAGCACACGCCGCGGCCCGAACGAAAATCGGGGTTCGGGGCGGAAGCTCCACCGGGCGTCAATCCGGCAGGGTCAGACTCCCGTCCTCTCCCAGACTGAAACCGGGATTCCACGCCACCTCCCAGGCGAAGCCGTCGGGGTCGGCGAAATAGCCGCTATAGCCGCCCCAGAACGCCTCCTCGGCCGGTTTGAGCAGGCGGGCGCCCGCCGCCACCGCCTCGGCCAGCACCCGGTCGACCTCGTCGCGGCTGCGGGCGTTGTAGGCCAGGGCGAAGCCGGCGAAGCCGCTGCCCTCGGCGGACAGGCGGGCATCGGCGGCCAGTTCCTCCCGTGGATAGAGCGACAGGGCCATGCCGCCCATCTGGAAGAAGGCGACGCCCTCGGCCGCCGCGACCTTGCGTCGCCAGCCCAGACGCTCGTAGAAGGCCCGCGCCCGGCCAAGATCGGCGACGCCCAGGGTGATCAGACTGATGCGTGGTTCCATGCTGGTTCTCCTCGCGATCAGGATGCGCCCGCCGCCGCCTCATCGGCAATGGGCTCCCCCCGCTCCAGCCTCACCGGCACCACGCCCGCCCAGACCGGCCAGCCCATGTCGTCCTCGTCGTCCACCGGCGGGCCGGAGCGTATCTTGGCCGAACCTTCGGCGATGGGCAGGGCCAGCAGGCGGGTGGCCGCCAGTTCCTTGGGGGTCGGCGGCCGCACGGCGGCATAGCGTCCGGGCGCCAGCTTCTCGATCAGGGCGACGAACGCCGCCTCCTTCTCAGCCGGGTCGGTGACCTCCACCGCCTGGCCGAACAGGACGACCGACCGGTAATTCATGGAATGGTGAAAGGCCGAGCGGGCCAGCACCAGCCCGTCCACCAGGGTGACCGTCACGCACAGTTCCGCGCCGGCCGCCATGGTCTTGGCCAGGCGCGATCCCATGGCCCCGTGGAACAGCACCCGGTCGCCCACCCGCCAGTGGGTGGTCGGCATGCTGACCGGCCGGCCCTCATCGACGAAGGCGATGGTGCAGGTCAGCGCCTCGTCGAGAATGGCGGCGATGATCTCGGGATCAAGGCTGCCCCGGTGGGGCCGCTGCCGGAAGGTGGTGCGGTCGGTCCTGGCAAGCATGGCGGGTTCTCCTTTCCCACCCACATTGCCCAACAAGTGGTTCCCGCAAAAGGTCCACTTCTTCTATAATCAAAGGGCCACTTTGCGAGGCCATCATGTCCCAGCCCCTGGTCCTGCTCCCCGATGAGCGAGGTCTTCCCCTGCATCGCCGGCTCTACCTCGCCTTGCGCGAGGCCATCCTGGACGGCCGTCTGGCCGAGGGCAGCGCCCTGCCGTCGTCGCGCGCCCTGGCCGGGCAATTGGCGGTGGCGCGCAATACCGTGCTGGCCGCCTACGACCAGTTGGC
>JAVBXM010000122.1 GCA_030824585.1 Phaeospirillum sp.
ATCCTCGGGGATCTGGGCGCCGTGCATGGCGCGCTTCAGCTCCACCAGCGCCAGACGGGGCGCCTCGGCGATCTGGCGGGCGAGGGTGGTGGCTTCGGCTTCGGTCGCCGTCACGAAATCGGCGGCGGCGGTGTCGGGTCCCGCGACCACCACCGGCAGGGGGCAAACGAGCGATGTCGGAGCCTCGGTGGCCACGATCACGACCGCACGCAGGGCTTCGTCCGCGCTGACCTTCGCCAATTCACCGGCCAGGGCGGCTCCACCCTGGCCCGAAACGACCAGGGTCCGCACACCGTCGGCATCGGGGCGTCGCGTCACCATGTCGCTGGCACTGGCTTGCCGCAGCGGCGCCAGGACGATGCGGCCGGAGGGGCTTGGCGTGAACGGTCCAGCCAGGAGGGCGGGGTCAGCCAGACGCAGCGGCATGGTCCGGGGGCTCTTCTCCGCTGCGACGGTGCGGGGCGCCGCTGCGGTGGTCTCGACCCAGCAGCGGACGGAGGCCAACGGAGTGTTCGGCAGCGGCAGCCGCCGTCGGGGCCTGGGAAAAATGGCGCGGGGATCAAGCTTGGCGCCGCTCAACCAGGATGCGGCCAACTGGTTCAGATCGGTGGTGTCGGGGGCGGAACGCGGGGCCTTGTCGTCCAATTCCGCACTCAGCACGCCGCTTTCGGCTCCCCCCAGCCAGTGGCGCAGGCGGGCGGCCAGATCGGTGGGGTCGTTGGCCACCACGGCCAGACGGTGGCGCAGGGGGCGCCGTCCCGCCAGCAAGGTGAAGGCGAGATCGGGGCCATTGAGGCCGGGATGGGCGTCGAGATGGGCCGCCATGGTCGCGGCCACCTGCCGCAGGTGATCAGCGGTCCGGGCGCTGAGCACGAAGATCTGCGGGGCGGCCTCATTGGGGGGCGATGGCGGCGGTGGTGCTTCCTCGACCACCACATGGGCGTTGGTGCCGGAGAAACCAAAGGAACTGATCGCCGCCCGCCGCCGCTCGCCCGGGGGGGCGGTCCAGGCGACGGGCCGGCTGTTGACGAAGAACGGGCCGTCCTCGAAGCGGATGGCGGCATTGCCTCCGTTGAAATGCAGGCTGGGTGGAATGGTGGCGTGACGCAGGCTCAGCAGGGTCTTGATCAACCCGGCGATGCCGGCTGCGGTGGTGGCGTGGCCGATATTGGATTTGACCGAGCCCAGGGCGCAGGAATTCGGCCGGCTGCCGGCGAAGGCGCGGGCGAGGGCGGCATGTTCGATGGGGTCACCCAGCCGGGTGCCGGTACCATGCGCCTCCACCAGACCGATGCTGGCCGGATTAATGGCGAAGTCGCTGTAAACAGTGCGGATCAGCCGTTCCTGCGATGCGGCGCTGGGGGCGGTGATGCCGTTGGTGGTTCCATCCTGATTGACGCCGCTGGCGATGATCACGCCGTGGATGGTATCGCCATCGGCCAGGGCGGCGTCCAGCGGACGCAGCAGCACCGCCCCCACCGCCTCGCCCGGGACGATGCCGTCGGCCTCGGCACCGAAGGCGGCGCACCGGCCGGTGGGCGACAGCATGGCGGCCTGATTGGCCGAACGGTAGAAGCGGGGCGAGCATTGCACGAAGACGCCGCCGGCCAGGGCCATTTCGGACTCGCCGCTCCACAGGCTCTGGCAGGCCATGTGCAGCGCCACCAGCGAACTGGAGCAGGCGGTATCCACCGCCACCGCCGGTCCCTTGAGGTCGAGGAAATAGGAGATGCGGGCGGGGATCAGCGACGAGGTATTGCCCCAGAACGCCTGTCCCGGCGGCTGGGTGCGGAACAGTTCGTGGTAATCGCCGGAACTACAGCCGACGAAGACGCCGCAGCGGCGCCCGATCATGTCGTCACCGGCATGGCCGGCGTTTTCCAGGGTCTTCCAGGCCTCCTCGAGGAACAGCCGCTGCTGCGGGTCCATATAGGTGGCTTCCAGGCCGGAAATGCCGAAAAAGACCGGGTCGAAATTCTCGATGCCGTCGATGAAGCTGCCATGGCGGCCATAGCTGCCGGCGGCCGCGTCGCGATAATAGGGGGCGAGGTCGAAGCGGGTCACCGGCTCCACCAGATCGTCGCCGGCCATCAGGTGCTGCCACAGCGCCTCAGGATCGGGCGATTTGGCGAAGCGGCCGCTTAGTCCGACGATGGCGATGGGCTGGCGGGCAGCGGAGACGATGACCGGGGCAGCGGAGGCAGCAGTCGCCGGGCTTTGCCGGGCCAGGAAGGCTTCCAGCTGGGTCAGGGTGGCGAAGTCGAACAGCTGGGTCTGTTCCAGTTCGACCCCGAGGCCGCGGCGGATCTTGTGCACCAGCTCGGCGCCCAGGATGGAATCCAGGCCGTAATCGGCAAAGGGGCGATCGACCGCGATGCTGGCCGGGGCCATGTTCAGGGTCTCGCCCACCAGGGTCAGCAGGCGGTCGCGCAGGCTTTCCGCCGGGACCGGCGGCTGGCGCCGAGGGGGGAGCGCGCCGAGGGGGGCTTGGGCGGCGATGATCTGCTGGCCCAGGGCGCACTCCGCCGCCTGGCTGCCGCA
>JAVBXM010000183.1 GCA_030824585.1 Phaeospirillum sp.
AGCGACCGCCGCCCCCAGGCCCCCAAGGGCCTGCTGGGCAAGCTGATGCGCCTGCTCTCCAGATCGGCGCCGGACCCCATCGCCAAGCGCAGCCGGGGCGAGGTGCTTTACGACGCCATGCAGGAACACCTGCTCCACGATTGGCAGGTGGCGCTCGTACCTGAATATTCAACTTTATCGCCGGCCCTGGTCAAACGTCTCGGCAAGCGCATTCTCGACTACAAGGTGCCCGAGGATATCCGCCGCCTGAAGGACAACCCGGCGGAACTGCCGGTGCCCTCCACCCTGCCCAGCGAAATCCCCAACTTCCTGCTGCCGCCCGCCGCCCGCGCCGACAAGGCCAAGGCCGCCGAGAAGCCCAAGCCCATCGCCGCCGTGTCGGGCGGCGACGTGGCGGCCCCGGTGCACGAGGTCAAGGCCGGCGGTACCGCCGCCCCGGCCGCGACCGGCGACCGCCGCGCCCGCATCGCCGAGATTCTCACCCCCGACGGCAAGCGTCTGCGCTCGGCCGCCTTCACCATGGTCCTGCTCGACCCCACCGTGCGGGCCGAGTTGCCCAACGCCGACCAGACGGTGCGCATCACCGGCCTGTTGGCCGAGACGGGCGGCCTGTCGGTCAAGATGCTGGTGGGCGAGCTGGGGCTGCGCATGGACCAGTTGGCGGTGGTGGCCCTGGTCACCTACGATCTGCTGGGCGAGGAAATGTTCAAGCGCTCGTTCGGCATTCCCGGCAACCTGGAATACGTGGCCAAGTTCGTCGAACGGGCCAAGGCCTCGGGCATCAACCAGGACACCACCCTTTCCGAGATCAACGCCTTCGTCCGCAGGGCCTTTGCCAACGCGCCGCGCGCCGCGCAGTAGCAGCCCGTCCGCCGGGCATTTACATGTCCAGCAAATGCCGTTCACGCCTTTCCGCTATACGAGAGTCACCATCAATCCGAGGGAGAGCCATGATGACGCAGTTCAAGGAACGGCGGCAGCATGTCCGCAAGATGGGCGACGGCCTCGCCGTCCTGATCAACGGCAAGGTGTTCCCGGTGATCGACATCTCGGTCTCCGGCATCAGCTTCCAGGGGAGCGGGCACTGGCCGGGCGATCGCGTCCGCCTGACCGTGGCGGCCCTGCACGCCCTCGACGACAACGTCGAGGCCCTGGTCACCATCAGGGCGGCGGAAGGTGGCGTCGTGCGCGCCGAGTTCTCCCCCACCGCCAAGCTGATGCGCTACATCATCACCCATCTGGGCGAGGTCACCGGAGCCGAGCCGGCCTATTTCCGGTAGTCAGTAAAGGTGCTGGCCACCGGTGACGAACACCTCGGTACCGGTGACATAGGCGAAGTCGGGGCCGCACAGGCGGAACACGGTACCGGCCACGTCCTCGGTGGTTCCCATGCGCTCCAGCGGAATGCGCGGCACCAGCGCCTCGTACTCCGCCGAGATCATCTCGGTGCGGATTTCGCCCGGCGCCACGGCGTTGACCCTGACCCCCAGTTGGGCCATCTCGGCGGCCATCTCGCGGGTCAGGCCCGACAGCGCCGCCTTCGACGTGGAATAGGCCGATCCCGCGAAGGGATGGACGTAATGCCCGGCGATGGAGGTGATGTTGACGATGGCGCCCTTGCCCCGATGCAGGGCGCTGGCGAAGCCCCGCGCCAGGCGTAGCGGCGCGAAGAAATTCAGCTCGAAAACATCCTTCCAGCCGTCGATGGGGCCGTTGAGCACCCCCAGGCGCTCCTTGTAGGGGGTCTTGGGGCTGACGCCGGCATTGTTGACCAGGGCGTGCAGCGGGTCCGAGCCCAGCCAGGCGTTGGCCTTGGCGACGAAGTCCTGGGCCGAGGCGGGATCGGCCAGGTCGGCGACGATATGGCAGGCCCAATTGCGGTCGATCATGCATTCCTTGGGCACGTCGGCCCGGGCGCAGGTGATGACCCGCCAGCCCTCGGCCAGGAAACGCCGGGCGATGGCATGCCCGATGCCCCGCGACGCCCCGGTGACGACGACGGTTCTGGTTTCGCTCATCGCGGCCCCCTCAGCTCCGGAGCGCGCAATTGGGCCCCCGGCGCGGGAGCCAGCGCGTTGAGCAGCGGCTCCAGCCGGGCCACGATACGCCGCTCGGCCACCGATTCGCCGCCCAGGCTGTCGGCCAGCATTTCCCAAGGCTTGCGCGGGCGCGGGAACTCCACCAGGGTCAGCGGCTCGTCGGCCTTCAGCCCGGCCACCTGCCGCAACTGGGCCAGGGCCTCGGTCCAGCCGCCCAGCCCGTCCACCAGCCCGGACGCCTTGGCGTCGGCCCCGGTCCAGATGCGGCCGCGCGCCAGCTTGTCCATGCGGGCGCCATCCATGCCACGCGCCTCGGACGCCTTGCCGGTGAAGTCGGCGTAGATATGGTCGAGCAGGGCGTCGATGCGGGCCTTGGCCTGGGGGCTGAACGGCTGGTTGGCGCTCCACATGCCGGCGTTGTCGCCCCGGTGCATCTCGTCCCAGCTGATGCCCAGCTTCTTCCAGAACTCGTCCAGCACCACCTTGCCGGTGAACACCCCGATGGAACCGGTGATGGTCCCCGGCGCCGCGATGATGCGGTCGGCGCCCATGGAGACGAAATAGCCGCCCGAGGCGGCGTAGTCGCCCATGGACACCACCACCGGCTTGCCCGCCGCCCGGGCGCGGGCCACCTCGTGGTGAACGGTGTCGGAAGCGGTGTACGAGCCGCCGGGGCTGTTGACGCGGAACAGGATGGCCTTGACCTTGTCGTCGTCCACGGCGTCGCGGAAGGCCTCGGCCACCGTCTGGGCGCCGAAATCGCCGTCGCCGTCCAAACCGTGATGGGATTCGCCGCGATGGATGGCGCCGATGCCCGAGATCAGCGCCACTTTGGTGCCGCGCGGGTGGTCCAGATGGTCGGCGTAGTCGGCCAGGTCGATCTCCTCGGCCTTGTCCGCGCCGATACCGACCAGGGTGTCCCAGGCCTGATCACGGTAGCCGACCCTATCCACCAGCTTGGCGGCCAGCGCCTCGCCGGCCAGGAACGGCCCCTTGCCCATCAACTCGCGCACCTTGGCCTCGGGCAGGCCGCGCCCGGCGACAATGCCCGCGACGATCTGTTCCGACCAGGAATCCAGCAGACGCCCCAGATTCTCGCGATGGGCCGGGGTGAAGCCGGTCTCGGTGAACATGTCGATGGCCGATTTGTATTCGTGGCGGCCCGAGAACTGCGCCTTGATGCCCAGCAGGTCGAGAGTGCCCTTGATGAACGGGCTTTCCACCCACAGCCCGGTCAGGCCCACGTCGCCGGAGGGCTGCAGCCACACCTGGGAAAAGGCCGAGGCCAGATAATAGTCCAGGGTCCCCGACCCACCCTCGCCCAAGGTCTCGGCGAACAGCACCGCCGGCTTGCCGCCGGCCCGGAAGCGGATCACCGCGTCGCGCAGGTCCTGGCGCCCGGCCAGCCCCAGGCCCGAATGGCCCAGGGTGGCGAACAGACCGGTCACCCGCTTGTCGGCGGCGGCGCGGTCGACGGCCTCGACGGCGCGGCGCAGGCTGTAGGAGCGCTCGCCCGACAACTGGGCCAGGGGATTGCTTTCGGGGGTGTCGCGGAACTGGGCGTCGAGATCGAGGCTGAGCACCGCCCGGTCGGGAATGTCCTTGCCGTCGCCCCCCGTCATGTGGATCGCGGCCCAAATCCCCAGGCCGGTCAGGCCCAGGAAGACGAAGCCCGAGACGGCCAGGAAGGTGACCAGAATTCGACCGATACGGCGCATGGTGATGCTCTCTTTCTCGCTGCCCCTGGATTAAAGAGAAAAAGGGCGGCTACGTCCAGCAATCGGCCTTCATCCCCCCGCCCCGGAAGCCGTTTCCTCGAGGGCCTTGCGCAGGCGCCGGTTCGCTCGGCTCTTGCGCGAAAGCAAGGTGCCCAGGGGTTCGCCCCATGCTTCCGCCAACTCGACAAAGGCGAAGCCCTCCATCTCCACCGCCAGCCATACCGCCCGTTCCGCCGTGGACAGCAGCGACAGGGCCCGGGTCAGTTCCAGACGCTCCTCCACCCCGGCGGGCTGGCTGGGCTCGGCCGGCATCACCTCGGGCATGGGCAAGTCCCGGCGGCGGCGGAACAGGTCGCGGACCCGGTTGACCATGGCGGTCAGCAGGTAGGCGGTGAGGTTCTCCACCTCGGCCAGCAGGTCCGCCCGTTCCAGCAGGCCCAGGACCACATCGGACAGAATGTCCTCGGGATCCTGGTCCTGCAACCCTCCACCCATCCGCCCGCGCACGAAGCCCAGCAGCTTCCCCCGATCCCGATCGAGGGTCGCCGCCAGCCGGTCGCCCGAGGAAAGGTACGGCCCGGTCATTGCCGATCAGCCCAGGCCGGCCGGAGAGGACGAGCCGTCCCTGCGCGCCTGGAAGGCCTTGAACGCGGCCTGCCCCTCCTCCCACCACCACGTGGCGAAGGCATCGGGATTGGGGGGCAGACCCTGGGAATCATCGCAGTTCCGGCCGAGACCGCGCGACACGACGCACGTTCCGTCCGCCCCCCTGTGCCGCCGGGGCCCGCGATGATGCAGACGGCCGGTCAGCACGCGGGCCAGGACCAGCAGCGCCACGGCCTGCCAGAATTCCAGCGGCGGCAGATGGAATACCACCGGCATCAAGACATTCCAGGCGATCATCACCACCCCGCCGACCACAGTGGCGACCACCACCACCACCACGATTCCCAGCAGGGCATGGCCGCCGAACCACAGGGCTCGCGCGGCCTTGCCCTCGGGACGTCCATGCCCTTGGCCGGAGCAGCAATTGCGGAAAAATCTCATGATCCTCTCCTTCATCAAACGCGATGTCTGATAGGGAGACGGGCGAGAGGAGCCGAATTATTGCACGCCACTTTAAATATTTTCGCCTTCGACCGGAAAAAAAGAAAAAGGGCGGCCACGTCCAGCGGCCGCCCCTCAAGGTGGGGAAGAGAGGAAAGAATAAAGTCTAGGCGCCCGTCACGGTGGGCAGTCCGGCGTCACGCCAGGCGTTGAGGCCACCCTTCAGGTGGATGGCCCAGCCCTGGCCCGCCGAGATCAGCTTGCGGGCCACGGCGGCGGAACGCACGCCGCCCAGGCAGGAAATGACGATCTTGCGGCCGGGAAAGCTCGGCCAGGTCTCCAGCTCGAAATCGCTCATGGGGGACAGCACCGAGCCCTCGATATGCTCCTCGGCGAACTCGTCGTCCTCGCGCACGTCGACCAGCACCGCCTCGCCGACATCCAGCAAGGCCTTGACCTGGGTGGGTTCCAATTCGATCAGACCGATTTCCGAAACGCTCATGGCGGGGTCCTCGTGCGTTTAATTCCCATGCTGGATACCGTGATATCGCAGGGCACCTCGATATTCAACACAAAAATACAGCGGTAAATGATTTTTATTATCTAATACACACAGAAATTAATGTGTTTGCGTCGCAGCATTGACGGAACCGGCGCCGCCCCCTAATCTCGCCCGGTTCAGGACAAAGTGACCATGCGCATCCTTATCGCCCTCCTCGCCCTCCTCGCCCCGCTGCTCTCGCCCATCGCCGCCACGGCCCAGGATTTCGGCCGCATGATGGCGCAGGTGGCGTTGCAGCCGCTGCCCGAGGGCGAGACGCCGGATATCGACCTGCTGCTGAGGACCCAGTGGAAGGCCTATTACAACGCCGGCGGCACCTATGGCTTCTTCCGCGACCAGGTGCGGGCCGGGCGCATCGACCTCAACGAGGATGGCCAGGCCGAGCTGTTCATCCTGATCGATTCGCCGGCCTGGGCGTCGGCCAAGGGCATGCCGCTGCTGGTGGCGGCCTGGACGGCCAAGGGCTGGGCCGCCATCGGCTGGAGCTTCGCCGATTCCGACAGCGTGTTCGTCACCTCGGAACGCATCGACGGCTGGGCCACCGTCCTGACGCCCACCCAGGCGCTGCAGCGGGTCGGCAAGAGCTATCAGGCCATCGACCGGCGCTAGAGAACCCGGTCGCCGCCGCAAGGGCGGCCGGGCATGAGCCGAAGGGATCGGATCATGCCCTAATTTTTCGTCCTCCGTCCGCTTTCACCTTGTATTCCGCCTCCGGCCGGTCCATGGTAGGGCACGTCTTTCTACCTGCCGCAGATTCCCGATAGGGAATCCGGCGCCGCTTCAGGTGTCATCGCCGGTCGAACGATTGGACCCCTCGCATGAGAGCATGCGGGGTACTACTAGTTATTGGAGGTTCCTATGCCGAACGGCACCGTTAAGTGGTTCAATGCTACCAAGGGTTATGGCTTCATCCAGCCCGAGGACGGCTCGGCCGACATCTTCGTCCACATTTCCGCCGTCGAGCGCGCCGGCATCGGCAACCTGAAGGAAGGCCAGAAGCTCTCCTTCGAGACCGAGCGCGATCCGCGCAAGGGCAAGAGCTCCGCGGTCAATCTCAAGGCCCTCTAAGCCTTTCGAGACTGTGACGAGAAGGGGCGCGGCCTTTGGGCCGCGCCCTTTTTCGTGCCGATTGCCCAAGTCCTCCTCCAGGTTCATAGTGAAGGCATCCTGGGGAGAGCTGGGAGGCCCGCATGCCCGTTCGATTGATCAGGGACGTTATCCGCAACCAGACCGTCCTGGCCATGCCCGCCGTCGCCACGGTGCGCGAGGCGGCCCGCCAGATGCGGGACAGGGGCGTCGGTGCCGTGATGGTCACCGACCACCATGGCAAGCTTCAGGGAATCTTCACCGAGCGCGACTGCTTGTTCGACGTGATCGCCGAGGGGATCAACCCCGACACCACCACCCTGGCCATGGTGATGACCGCCGATCCCACCACCATCACCGCCGACCGCAAGCTGGGCCAGGCCCTGCACATCATGCACGACAACGGCTTCCGCCACATCCCGGTGGTGGATCACGGCATTCCGGTCGGCATGGTTTCCATCCGCGACGCGCTGGGCTCGGAACTCAGCAACTTCGAGCGGGAAGTAGTGAAGAAAAAGGAACTGGGCGAAATCCTGGGATAGCCTTTGCCCCATTGCCTCTTTCGTGTATGTAGGTGGGCCGTGGCCCATTTTGGTGCCACCAATCCGTTCACCACGAAACGAGGACCGCATGACCTCTCCCGCTCCCCTGATGGCCGGCAAGAAGGGCCTTGTCATGGGCGTCGCCAATGATCGCTCCATCGCCTGGGGCATCGCAAAGGCGGTCCACGCCCAAGGTGCCGAACTGGCCTTTACCTATCAGGGCGAGGCGCTGGAGAAGCGGGTGCGTCCCCTGGCGGAAAGTGTCGGCTCGAACATCGTGCTGCCTTGCGACGTCTCGGACGAGGCCTCCATCGACGCCGTGTTCGCCGAACTGGAGAAGCGTTGGGGCAAGCTGGACTTCCTGGTCCACGCCATCGGGTTCTCCGACAAGAACGAGCTGCGCGGCCGCTATGCCGACACCAGCTTGCCGAACTTCCTCACCTCCATGCACATCTCGGTGTTCTCGTTCACCTCGGTGGCGCGCCGCGCCTCGGCCATGATGCCCGACGGCGGCTCGCTGCTGACGCTGACCTATTACGGCGCCGAGCGGGTGATGCCCCATTACAACGTCATGGGCGTGTGCAAGGCGGCGCTGGAGGCTTCGGTGCGCTATCTCGCCGTCGACCTGGGCGGCCAGGGCATCCGCGTCAACTCGCTGTCGGCCGGCCCCATGAAGACCCTGGCGGCCTCGGGCATCGGCGACTTCCGCTACATCCTGAAGTGGAACGAATACAACAGCCCCCTGAAGCGTAACGTCACCCTGGAAGACGTCGGCGGCGCCGGCCTCTACCTGCTGTCCGGCCTGTCGTCGGGCGTATCGGGCGAGACCCATCATGTGGATTGCGGCTATCACGTGGTCGGCATGAAGGCGGTGGACGCCCCCGACATCACCGTCGCCAAGGACTGACCCCGTGAGCGGAAACGGATTCGGACATCTGTTCCGCTTCACCACCTTCGGCGAAAGCCACGGGCCGGCGATCGGATGCGTGGTCGACGGGGTGCCTTCGCGCATCCCGCTGACCGAGGCCGACATCCAGCACTACCTGGACCAGCGCAAGCCCGGACAGAACCGCTTCACCACCCAGCGGCGCGAGCCCGACGCGGTGAAAATCCTGTCCGGTGTCTTCGAGGGAGTGACCACCGGCACCTCCATCGGCCTGCTGATCGAGAACACCGATCAGCGGTCCAAGGATTACGGCGAGATCAAGGATACTTTCCGCCCCGGTCACGCCGACTGGGTCTACCAGCAGAAATACGGCATCCGCGACTATCGCGGCGGCGGGCGGTCCAGCGCGCGGGAAACCGCCATGCGGGTCGCCGCCGGGGCCATCGCCCGCAAGGTGCTCCAGGCCCTGGCGCCCGGCCTCGCCATCCGGGGCGCCATGGTGCAGATGGGGCCGCACGCCATCGACCGCGCCGCCTGGGATTGGGCCGAAGTGGGCAACAACCCGTTCTGGTGTCCCGACGCCACCGCCGCCAAGGCGTGGGAAAGCACCCTGGATTCCATCCGCAAGGCCGGCTCCTCCGTCGGCGGAGTGGTCGAAGTGGTGGCATCCGGCGTGCCGGTCGGCCTGGGCGCTCCGGTCTACGACAAGCTGGACGCCGACCTGGCCAAGGCCATGATGAGCATCAACGCCGTCAAGGGCGTCGAGATCGGCGACGGGTTCAAGGCCGCCGCCCTGACCGGCGAGGAGAACGCCGACGAGATGCGCATGGGCAACGACGGCAATGTCCGCTTCCTGTCCAACCATGCCGGCGGCATCCTGGGCGGCATCTCCACCGGCCAGGACGTAGTGGTGCGTCTGGCGGTCAAGCCGACCTCCTCCATCCTGACGCCGAAACAAAGCGTCGATGCCAAGGGCAACGAGGTGGAGGTCTCCACCAAGGGCCGCCACGACCCCTGCGTCGCCATCCGTGCCGTGCCGGTGGCCGAGGCCATGATGGCCTGCACCCTGGCCGACCATCTGCTGAGGTCGCTGGCGCAACCGGCCATCGGGTTCGCGGAATAACCTGAAGATCGTCGTCCCGGCCTTGAGCCGGGACCCGGGGATTGTGGAAAGAGCCGCTAATCCTTGCACACCGCCTTGTCGCCCTCGATGGTGCAGGGCGCCTTGGTGCGATAGGTGAGGTCCAGGCCGTTGTCGTAGGTGCAGACCACCCGGGTCATGGCGCCGATGCGGATGGCGCCGATATGCTTGAGCTTCGACGCCTTGATGGTCTCGGCGGGCAGGGAGCAGTGCAGATAGCCCTGGAACTCGCCGACTTCCCACAACGACACGTCCTTGAGCTTCCTGTAGTGCTCCTCCGACAGGCAGACGCCGTCCTCCTTCTCGTACATGCGCTGATTGTCGCTGCAATAGCCGGTGAAGCCCCATTTCAGCTCCTGCTCGCTGGCGCAGGTGCCCACCTGCTGGATGGCCGACAGCTCGGGACAGGTCACTTCGGAAGCCACGGCCGGCAGCGAAACCAGCGACAGGATAAAGGCAAGACGACGGATCATGTGGGTGTTCCTCCCCGTTGAACAGGACGCATCCTAGCCACGTCCGCCGGCTCGCGACCTGACATTCGTCAAGTGGTCCGGGATTGTCCCTCAGGCGAAGCCGGACCGGTTGTCCAAAAGCCCCTGCAGGATGTAGGCGGCGGCCATCTTGTCGACCACCTCGGCCCGGCGCTTGCGCGACGAATCCGCCTCGAGCAGGGTGCGGGTCACCGCCGAGGTGGACAGCCGCTCGTCCCAATAGGCGATGGGCATATCCCTGAGGCGGGCCAGATTGGCGGCGAAGGAACGCACCGACTGGCAGCGCGGCCCCTCGAAGCCGTCCATCTCGACGGGCAGGCCGAGGACCAACCCGCCTACGCCCTGCTTGTCCACCACGGCAAGCAGCAGTTCGGCATCCTTGGTGAACTTGGTGCGGCGGATGGTATCGAAGGGAGTGGCGATGGTACGGCTGACGTCACTGAGCGCCAGCCCGATGGTCTTGCTCCCCAGGTCGAGGCCCAGCAGGCGCTGGTCGCGGGACAGGGAGGCAAGAAGTTCGGCGGGGGAGAGAATGGGCATGGCCCGCACCATACAATCAACAGCACTCGTCTTCCAGCCGCCGCAGCGCGTCGAGCCCCACCACGTCGCCCGCCGCCTCGAACAATTCCTCGATGTAATAGGTGTGCGAGCAGGCCAGGCACAATTCGTCGGCCTTGCGCGCCCCCACCTTGCCCGCCTCGGCCAGGCGCAGCAGGAAGCGGTCCCAGAAGCCATTGGCGTGCTCCGGCCGGGCGGTCAGGGCGATCACCCGCTCGATCACCACCTTGGCGTTGCCCTCGCAGTCGATGCCGGAAAAGCTGGTATAGCGGTCGGTGGTGATGATCGTCATGGGCTCCCTCCTTGTGCCGCCCCACCATGGCCATGGGCGCCACCGGCGGCAACCGGCCATGCCCGAACCGCCCAGGCTCCGCACGAACGGTTGATTGGGGCGCATGAACGGCATTACACCGCCAGGCGCCGCCGCACCAGCTCCACCCGGGCACGCGCCACCGGCACGCGGGGACGGCCGGGGGCGGCCATCACCAGGGCCCAATGCCCGTCGCTGCGGTCGATGGCCTCGGCATGGTGAAGATTGACGATGTGGCGGCGATGGACCTGAAGAAACACCGCCGGGTCCAGGCGGCGCAGCAATTGGGCGAAGGGCAGCCGGCAGAAATGCGCTCCGTCGGCGGTATGGACGCGGGTGTAATGCCCCTCGGCCTCCAGATGCACCACCGCCGCCACGTCGAGCAGCGCCGGTCCGCTGCCCGATCCCACCGGCAGCTTGACCAGCGCCTCGGCCGAGGCCGGACGGGACTCGCCGTCGCCCAGGCTCAAGCCCTCGGGCAGATGGAAGATCAGGCACCAGCCGGGACCATCGGCGCCTTCCACCGTGGTGACGCGGGCCACCAGCGTGCCGAACGGCAAGGTCATTGACATGCCCGCCGGCTCGTCGGGCCGGGCGCGGGCGGCGTCCAGCAGCCACCGCACCTTGGCCCGCGCCGGCTCGGGATGGAGCCCCAGCAGATCGGCGCCGATGATGGCGCCCCCCACCGGCTCCAGCAGTCGCCGCGCCAGGGTATTGGCGGCGGTGACCCGCCCGCTGGCATCGACCAGCACGACACCCACGGGCGCGCGCTGAAGCTGGTAGGCGACGGAGGTCATGGGGCGAGGGCGTTCGGGCGGCACATGCATTCTTGATGCGCCGCCGCCGGGGAAAGATCAAGCCCGCACGACTTGCACCGCCCCGGCCCGGATGCTAACGTCCGGCCACCCTGATTTACCGGAGTTTTCCAGGCCCATGTCGCTCGACAAAGCCACCGTCCGCGCCATCGCCGAGTTGGCGCGCATCGAAGTCAAGGACGAGGAACTCGATCACCTCGCCGGCGAATTGTCCAACATCCTCACCTTCGTCGAGCAACTCTCCGAGGTGAACACCGACGGCGTCGCGCCGATGACCTCGGTGGCCGACATCACGGCGCCCATGCGGGCCGACGTGGTCAATGACGGCGGCTATCCCGACAAGGTGCTGGCCAACGCGCCGGAAGCCGCCGAAGGCTTCTTCACCGTGCCCAAGGTGGTGGAATGAGCGAGGCGCAGCCGAAGCGCGGCGCCATTGAGGCGCCCGGAGCGCCCCCGAAGCGGAGCGAAGGGGGAAAGCGGAGCGAAGGGGGAAAGCGGAGGAAAGCCAAGCGAGCCGAAGGCACGCGCCCGGCGATTGAGGGACTGAAATAATGAGCAAACTGACCGACCTCACCATGGCCGAGGCCCGCGATGGGCTGGCCAAGGGCGCCTTCACCGCCGTCGAGCTGACGGGCGCCCACATCAAGGCGACCGAGGCCCAGCGCCACCTGAACGCCTTCATCGTCGAGACGCCGGACCTGGCGCTGGACGCCGCCAAGGCGTCCGACGCCCGCCGTCAGGCTGGCAACATTGGCTCCATGGACGGCCTGCCCATCGGCATCAAGGATTTGTTCTGCACCGAAGGCGTGCAGACCACGGCGGCCAGCCATATCCTGGAAGGCTTCAAGCCGCCGTACGAATCCACCGTCTCGGGCAAGCTGAAGGCGGCCGGCGCCATCAGCCTGGGCAAGCTCAATCTCGACGAATTCGCCATGGGCTCGTCCAACCAGACCAGCTATTTCGGCGCGGTGGAGAATCCCTGGAAGAAGAAGTCCGATCCCAAGGCCAAGCTGGTCCCCGGCGGCTCGTCGGGCGGGTCCGCCGCCGCCGTAGCGGCCCGCATGGTGCTGGGCGCCACCGGCACCGACACCGGCGGTTCCATCCGCCAGCCCGCCGCCTTCTGCGGCATCACCGGCATCAAGCCGACCTATGGCCGCTGCTCGCGCTTCGGCATCGTGGCCTTCGCCAGCTCGCTGGATCAGGCCGGCCCCATGGCCCGCACGGTGCGCGACTGCGCCATCATGCTGGGCGCCATGGCCGGCTACGACCCCAAGGATTCCACCTCGGTCAACATGGCCGTTCCCGACTTCGAGCGTGCGCTGACCGGCGACATCCGCGGCCTCAAGGTCGGTATCCCCAAGGAATACCGCCCCGACGGCCTGTCGGACGAGGTGGCCCGCGTGTGGGACCAGGGCATCGAGTGGCTGAAGGCCGCCGGCGCCACTCCGGTGGAGATCAGCCTGCCGCACACCAAGTACGCCCTGGCCACCTACTACATCATCGCCCCGGCCGAGTGCTCGTCCAACCTGGCGCGCTATGACGGCCTGCGCTTCGGCCTGCGGGTACCGGGCAAGACGCTCGACGACATGTACAAAAAGAGCCGTGCCGCCGGCTTCGGCGCCGAAGTGCGCCGCCGCATCCTGATCGGCACCTATGTGCTGTCGGCCGGCTATTACGACGCCTATTACGCCAAGGCCCAGAAGGTCCGCCGCCTGATCGCCGAGGACTTCCGCAAGGCGTTCGAAACCGTCGACGTCATCCTCACCCCCACCGCGCCGTCCGCCGCCTTCGGCATGGGCGAGGGCACCGACGATCCGGTCACCATGTGGCTGAACGACGTGTTCACCATCCCGACCAGCATGGCCGGCCTGCCCGGCCTGTCGCTGCCCGCCGGCCTGTCCCAGGACGGACTGCCGCTGGGCCTGCAGCTGATCGGCCGTCCCTTCGACGAAGAGACGGTGTTCCGCGTGGCGGGCGTGATGGAAACGGCTGCGAACTTCACCGCCAAGCCGGAAGGGGTGTAAGACCATGGCGTACATCATTCAGGGCGACACCGGCGATTGGGAGATCGTCATCGGTCTCGAGGTTCACGCCCAGGTCATCTCCAAGGCCAAGCTGTTCAGTGGCGCCGCCACGGAATTCGGCGCCGAGCCCAACACCCAGGTGAGCTTCATCGATGCGGGCTTCCCCGGCATGCTGCCGGTGATCAACGAAATCTGCGTCGAGCAGGCGGTGCGCACCGGCCTGGGGCTGAAGGCCAGGATCAATCTGACCTCAGTGTTCGCGCGCAAGAACTACTTCTACGCCGACCTGCCCCAGGGCTATCAGATCAGCCAGTACGACCAGCCCATCGTCGGCGAGGGCGAACTGATCCTCGATCTGCCCGACGGCGGCACGCGGACCGTGGGCATCGAGCGCCTGCACCTGGAGCAGGACGCCGGCAAGTCCATCCACGACATGCACCCGGCCAAGTCGTTCATCGACCTCAACCGCTCGGGCGTGGCGCTGATGGAGATCGTCTCCAAGCCCGATCTGCGCAGCCCGGAAGAGGCCGGCCTGTATCTCACCAAGCTGCGCTCCATCCTGCGCTACCTGGAAACCTGCGACGGCAACATGCAGGAAGGCTCCATGCGCTGCGATGCCAACGTGTCGGTGCGGCCGGTGGGCTCCACCGAGTTGCGCGACCGCTGCGAGATCAAGAACGTCAACTCCATCCGCTTCGTGCAGCAGGCCATCGAATTCGAGGCCCGGCGCCATATCGACGTCTACGAGAATGGCGGCACCATCAAGCAGGAGACCCGGCTGTTCGATTCGGTCAAGGGCGAGACCCGCTCCATGCGCTCCAAGGAGAATGCCCACGACTACCGCTACTTCCCCGACCCCGACCTGCTGCCCCTGGTGATCGAGCAGTCCTTCGTGGACAGCATCAAGGCCGGCCTGCCCGAGCTGCCCGACGACAAGAAGGCCCGCTTCATGGCGGAATACGGCCTCAACGCCTATGACGCCGGCGTGCTGGTGGCGGAAAAGGCCTCGGCCGAGTTCTTCGAGACGGTGGCCAAGGGCCGCGATTCCAAGATGGCCTGCAACTGGGTGATGGGCGACTTCTTCGCCGCACTGAACGCCACCGGCAAGACCATCGAGAACCCGCCGGTCACCGCCGCCGATCTCGGCGCGCTGATCGACCTGATCAAGGACGGGACGCTGTCGGGCCGCCTGGCCAAGGACGTCTTCGCCCTGATGGTGGAAACCGGCAAGGCTCCCGCCGCCCTGGTCGAGGAACGCGGCCTGAAGCAGGTCACCGACACCGGTGCCATCGAGGCGGCGGTGGACGCGGTGATCGCCGCCAACGCCGACAAGGTCCAGCAGGTCAAGGACGGCAAGACCACCCTGCTCGGCTGGTTCACCGGCCAGGTGATGAAGTCCACCCAGGGTAAGGCCAACCCGGCCATGGTCAACGAGATGCTGTCCAAGAAGATTCTGGGCTGACCCAATCGCCCCCTCCCCAACCCTCCCCCGGCAAGCCAGGGGAGGGAGAAAAATAACCTCCTCCCTCCGGCTTGCCGGGGGGAGGTCGGGAGGGGGGCCGACGTCAGTCGGACAAACCACCTTGTTTGTCGCGTCCCCGACCCCCGTGTCGGGGATACGACAAAGCGAAAACCCAAGCAATCCCGCCATTTCTTGCGATGCGGCATTTGGCATCGCCATTGCAAAGGACCCCGGCATAGACCCCTGACGAGGAGGCCGCCGGTGTCCAGCAACGTCATCTCTCTCTCCAGCATCGCCCGGGGGCGCGTCGCCCCCGCCGCGGAGCCGACCGCGCCCACCGGCGGCTGTTCCTCCAAGTCCTGTGGCTCGGATCAGGGCCAGGGCGACATGCCCGCCCACATCTGGGACAAGGTCAAGGACCACCCCTGCTATTCCGAGGAAGCCCACCACTACTTCGCCCGCATGCATGTGGCGGTGGCTCCGGCCTGCAACATCCAGTGCAATTACTGCAACCGGAAGTACGACTGCGCCAACGAATCGCGCCCCGGCGTCACCAGCGAGAAGCTGACGCCGGAACAGGCGGCGCGCAAGGTGGCGGCGGTGGCGGCCAAGGTACCGCAGCTCTCGGTGCTGGGCATCGCCGGTCCCGGCGATTCCATGTTCGACTGGAAGAAGACCTCGGCCACCTTCCGCGAGGTGTCCAAGCTGCTGCCCGATCTCAAATACTGTGTCTCGACCAACGGCCTGGCCCTGCCCGACCATCTGGACGAGCTGGCCGGGCACAACATCGACCACGTCACCATCACCATCAACATGGTCGACCCCGAGATCGGCGCGCTGATCTATCCCTGGATCTACTTCAAGGGCAAGCGCTACACCGGAATCGAAGGCGCCCGCATCCTGCACGAGCGCCAGATGGAGGGCCTGGAGGGCCTGACCTCGCGCGGCATCCTCACCAAGATCAACTCGGTGATGATCCCCGGCATCAACGACCAGCACCTGATCGAGGTCAACAGGGAGATCAAGGCGCGCGGGGCCTTCCTGCACAACGTCATGCCGCTGATTTCCGACGCCGCCCACGGCACCGCCTTCGGCATGAGCGGCCAGCGCGGCCCCAAGCCCGCCGAACTGAAGGACCTGCAGGACAAGCTGGCCGGCGGCGCCAACCTGATGCGCCATTGCCGCCAGTGCCGCGCCGACGCGGTGGGCATGCTGGGCGAGGACCTGTCCCAGGACTTCACCCTGGACAAGCTGCCCGAGGTGGCCGCCGCCTACGATCCCGAGCCCCGCCGCCTCTACCGCGAGGTTGTCGAGCGCGAGCGCGCCGACCGCGCCAGGGCCGTCGAGGGCGCCGAGGCCGAACTGGCGGACACCGTGGCCGAGGCTCCGGCCAAGCTGGTCGCCGTCTGTACCAAGGGCGGCGGGCGCATCAACCAGCATTTCGGCCACGCCAAGGAATTCCAGATTTTCGAGGTGGATGCCAAGGGCGTGCGCTTCTCGGGCCATCGCAAGGCCGACAATTACTGCGTCGGCGGCTATGGCGACGACGACAAGCTCGACATCGTCCTGGCGGCGCTGGAAGGCATCGACACGGTATTCGTGGCCAAGATCGGCCGCTGCCCCAAGGATGACCTGAAGGCGGCCGGCATCGAGGCCGTCGACGCCTACCCGTTCGAATACATCGAGACGGCGGTGGCCGGCTGGTACGCCCAGCGCTTCGGCCAGGTTTCCGAAACCGCCGATATTGCTTAGAGCCGCCATCAAGGCGGCGGCCAAGCGGCCGGAGGGCCGCGCCCGGCGAGGGGCGAATAAAAGCTCGGAGAAAAGGAGAACACCATGGCCCTGAAGATTATTGCCGACGAATGCACCTCCTGCGGCGCGTGCGAGTTCGAATGCCCCAACGCGGCCATCAGCGCCAAGGGCGGCGTCTACATCATCAAGGCCTCGGGCTGCACCGAGTGTGACGGCGATGCCCCCAAGTGCCAGGCCGTGTGCCCGACCGACGGCTGCATCGTCCAGGCCTGACGACACTGTCATTCCGAGGCATCGCCGAGGAATCTCCGCCTGAACCGGCGCAGGGTATTTCCCGCCGCCGTGCCAGGATGAGATCCCTCCGCCCCTGGGGCGTCGGGATGACAGGCTTCAATGAGGAGGTGCCGTCATGAGCGAAGATGCGAATTTCGAGCTGTGGGACAAGGCTCTCTACGAGCGCGGCGACAAGGTCGTGGCGCTGAGGGATGTCCGCAACGACGGCACCTATCCCGGTTCGCAGATCGGCGAGTTCCTGATCCGCAAGGGCGAGGTGGGATACGTCACCCAGGTGGGGACCTATCTCAACCGCTTCTATGTCTACGCCGTGGATTTCCTGGAAAGCGAACGCCTGGTCGGCATGCGCGCCCATGAACTGGAACGGATCGAAGAAGAAGAAAGGAAGGCGTCATGAAGGTCATGCTGCGCAAGGTCGGCGAGAAGTACGAAATCTACGTCCCCAAGAAGGACCTCGAGGAACTGGTCGTCGAGTCCGAGAAGGAAGGCATCTGGGGCGGCACCATCAAGATCGCCAACGGCTGGACCTTCGCCATGCCCGACATGCCGCCGGATACCAAGCTGCCCATCACCGTCGACGCCCGGAAGCTCAGCGGCGGCGACGAGTGAGCATTTCTCAGGAGGACGCGGCCATGCTCGACTCCCCCAGTTCACTGCTTGCCGGCATCGGCGCCGAGATGGCCGCCGGCAATCTCGTCCCCTTCCTGGGGCCCGACGTGCTGACCATCGCGGCCGAACCGCCGGTGCCGGTGGGCGCCCGCGCCCTGGCCCAGGCCCTGTCCGGCAAGGTGGGCGTGCCCGGCCGCATCAAGAACAACCTGTGGCATTCCGCCCAGTACATCGAGACCCACAAGCACCGCATGACGCTGGACAAGCTGATGGCCGGGTTCTTCCAGGCGGTGCCGGAGCCCAATCCCTTGCACCGCTGGCTGGCGGGCCTGAGCAAGCTGCCCCTGGTGGTCGACACCTGGTATGACGGCGCCATGAAGGCCGCCTTCGAGGCGGCGGGCCGCGACAATTGGGGCATCGTCCAGGGCTGCTCCAAGGCCCGGCGCCTGGATGGCGGCGTGTGGACCCGGGCGGTGGCGCCCGATGGCACCATCGTCGGCGACGAGGTGGCCGAGGGCTGGCGCACCGTGCTCTACAAGCCCCACGGCGCCGCCCAGCCCACCGGCGACGTACTGGTGTCGGATTCCGACTATGTGGAAGTGCTGACCGACATCGATATCGGGACCCCCATCCCCCAGGTGGTCAAGGACCGGCGGGCGGGACGCGGCTTCGTCTTCCTGGGCTGCCGCTTCTACGACCAGATCCTGCGGACCTTCGCCCGGCAGATCGCCAAGCGCTCGGGCGGGCCCCGCTATGCGGTGGTACCCGCCGATCTGACCCGCAACGAGCTGAAGTTCATGGAGATCGAGGGCATCACCCCCATCACCCTGCCGCTGGCCGAGGCCGTCGCGCTGATGAGCGGCGACCGGCCCGCCTGACCCAACCGCCACCCAAACTGGAGAGAGGAACCCCCATGGCCAACGTTACGTTCAGCGCCCCCACCCTGGAAAAGGACATCACCGTCTATGCGGTGGCGGGCGACAACAAGACCCTGCTGGGCGTGGCCAAGCAGTACGGCATCGCCATCCCCTGCCAGTGCCAGGACGGCGAATGCGGTTCGTGCCTGACCAAGGTCACCATCCTGGACGACAAGCGTCCGTCCGGCATCCATCTGACCGACAAGGAGAAACTTACCCTTTCGATCAATGGCAAGCTGACCAAGGACCAACTGGCCGATGCCGAGACCAACGACATGCCCCCGCCCTACCGGCTGGCCTGTCAGTACATCGTCCGCAACGAGGATATCTTGGTGGAATTCTCCGGAGAACCTGGGGTTGAGATCGATCTGCGGCGATAGGTGGCGGAAGCTCGCAGATCGAGAAGGGGCGTCCCCGGCGGGGCGCCCCTTCATTCTTTTGCAACATAAGGATTAAGGTAAAACCCGGGCGCCGCATTTTGTATACACTGGAGTATAGAGGGTGTTTTTCCATATAGCCTTGATGTCTGTAACATCATAAGGTTCGAATGATTGCAAATGCTTTATTAGCACCATGCCATCAAACAATTATTCCAGACATTTATGGGTGATCCCTCCATGGCGCTTGATCAAACCCTGTCCCGCCTCACCGTGAAGGCCCGTATTTTTCTGGGCTTCGGCCTGGTTCTGGCCCTGCTCGGCCTGGTTGCCGTCATCGGCACCAGCGGCTTGAGGTCCGCCACCGACCAAGTGGAGGAATACGCCAGGGTCAGTGACAACACCGTCCACGTCGCCATGGTGGTGGGCAATTTCACGGAAGCCCGCCGCAACGTCCGGGCATTCGCCAACGAGGGTCATCCCGAGACGGCGACGGCGGCGCGCGAGTTGCTCGCCAAAGTCCGCAAGGAGGTCGCCGAGGTCGCCGGCAAGACCGTGAACACCGCCCGCCGGGAAAACCTGAACAAGTTCGCCACCGAGGTCGATGCCTATGCCGCCAATTTCGAGAAGATGGCCGAGGTCCGCATCGAGAGGGAGCGGCTGATCAACGAGCAGTTGAGCGTCCTGGGCGTGCAGGCGCGGGAAGCCATGACCGGAATCGTTTCCACGGCCACGGCCAGCGGCGATCTCGAGGCGGCGACGCAGACCGCTCAGGCCCTGGATGCCTTGATGCAGGCCCGCCTGCTGGCCAGCCGCTTCACCTCCAACCCGACTCCCAAGCTCGCCGACGCCGCCCGCAAGCAGTTGGACATCTTCCTCGCCCTGGCGCACTCGCTGGAGGAACGCCTGCGCGACCCGGCCCGCAAGCGCCTGGCCAAGGAGGCCTCTTCCCTGGCCGAACGCTACGGCGTGGCCTTCGGGCAGATGGTCGACAAGACCATGGTGGTCGAGCAGTTGGCCAATACCGTCATGCGCGCCCAGGCCGGTGAAATCGCCAAGCTGGCCGACCAGACCAGAAATTCGCAGATGGACAGACTCGACAGCCTGCAGGAACAGACCATCCAGGGCATGAGCAAAGCCACCATCACCGGCCTGGTGCTGTCGGTCGGCGCTTTCGCGGTCGGCCTGCTGCTCGCCGCGCTGATCGCCGGCAGCATCGTCAAGCCGGTCCAGGCCATGACCGACACCATGTCCAAGCTGGCCACCGGCGACAAGTCGGTGGAGATTCCCGCCACCGCCAACCGGGACGAGATCGGCGAGATGGCCCGCTCGGTCCAGGTGTTCAAGGACAGCATGATCCAGGCCGAAAGGCTGGAAGCCGAGGCCCGCGCCGAACAGGAACGTGAGGTGGCGCGCGGCCGCAAGCGCGAGCTGCTGACCGCCGATTTCGACGTGATGATCCGCCGGGTGATCGCCAAGGTGGACAGCACGGTGCAAAGCGTGCACTCCACCTCCACCAGCCT
>JAVBXM010000061.1 GCA_030824585.1 Phaeospirillum sp.
AGGCGCGGCTGCGCCAGGCCGCCACCGCCGCCAGCCCGCCGGAAGTCCACGTCCGCCCCGACAGGGCCGTCGCCTATTCCCACGTGGCCGGCGTCATGGCCGCCGCCCAGCACCAGGGCGTCACAAGGCTCGGCGTGGTCGGGGCAGAGATGTTCGCGGAGTAAAGCGGAATACGTCACGTCGGCGGCGCCGGAACGTCGGCGGTCTGGGAAGACATCTCCCGTACCGCCCGGTTCCGCCCGCTCTGCTTGGCGACATAGAGCGCCTTGTCGGCTTCCTTCAGCACCGCGTCCAGACTGGAAACCCCATCTCGCCGGCAGCCGATGCCGATA
This sequence comes from Phaeospirillum sp., assembly GCA_030824585.1. GTDB lineage: Bacteria > Pseudomonadota > Alphaproteobacteria > Rhodospirillales > Magnetospirillaceae > Phaeospirillum. The sequence continues at coordinate 333 of JAVBXM010000061.1, forward strand.
CTGACGGTAAATTTCAAAGCGCTCCCGTCAGGCAACGGCACCGACAATCCCCGCACGGCTCCGACCACCTTCCAGGCCAGGTCCTCGGCTCCGGCCGGATCGGTTTCCGGCAACAGGGCGGCGAATTCCTCGCCCCCCAGGCGCCCGAAAATATCGGTGGTGCGCAAAACCGAGGCCACCTCCCGCGCCAGCGCCTTCAGGACCACATCACCGATATCGTGGCCATGGGTGTCGTTGACCGACTTGAAGTGATCGGCATCGATCATCAGCACCGCCAGGTCGCGGTCATGGCGTTCGGCCAGGGTGAACAGGCGGTTTCCTTCCTCGGTGAAGGAACGGCGGTTCAGCACCCCGGTCAGTCCGTCGGTGTTGGCCAGCCGCCGCAAGGTGTCCTCATTGGCCTTGCGCTCGGTGATGTCGCGAATGACCCCCACATGGACGCGGTCGCCGCCCATGGGATGGGTGCCGACCGTCAGTTCGATGGGGAATTCGCTGCCGTTCTTGCGCAACCCGATCATTTCCCGGCCCCGGCCAATGGCCCGTTGCCCCGAGGGGGTACCCTTTTCCAGGTGACCGTCATGCTTCCTGGCATTGTCGTCCGGCATCAGCATGTTGACGCTTCGGCCCCGGACCTCGGCGGCGGAATAGCCGAAGAGTTCCTCAGCCGAGGGATTGAATTCGCGGATGATACCGTGCTGATCGATGATCACCACCGCGTCGCGGGCCGCCATGATGAAGCCCCGCATCCGCTCCTCGCTCTCGGCCAGATCCTTGGTGCGTTCGGCGACCTTGGATTCCAGCGAGGCATTGACCTGCTCCAGTTGAGCCATGGCCAAGCGGCGATGACGCATCTGGTGATGCAGGGCGACAATCCCGCCGGCCAGACCGGCGCTGCCGAGAACCGCCAGAGCCAGGACCAGATGCAGCTTCGATTTCCACGGCCGCAGGATTTGTTCGTTGTCGGCTTGAACCGCCACGGCAATGCCGTATTGCCCTCCCCGGACAAAAGCCCCGACGCCCGCCTCCCCCGGCAGGTAGGAAACGAACTCTCCGGTGGCCTGCTCGGCATCGGGAAAGCGTGCGGCCAAGTTCGCTCCACTTCCATCCGGCTCGGCGGCGCAAGACGGCAACCCCAGGCATGCGATGGGGCTGCCGTCCCGCAAGGTGACCGCAACCCGGAAGCCGTCGGGCACCCGGTGGGAGGCGATCATCCGCTCGATGGCCTCGGGGATCAGGGAACCGCCCACCACCATGGCGATACGGCCGAACCGGTCCTCGACGGCCCGGCTGACCGGAATCAACCAGTTGCCGTCGATGCGGCCCTTGATGGCCGGGCCGATGAAAAAGCCGTCGGCGCCGCCCTTGGTATGGACCTTGAAGTAGTCCCGGTCGCCCACATCAACGGGGGCGATCTCCGGCGTGGAAGAGGAGTTGCGCAGTGTTCCGTCGGGGCCGACCAGAAACAGCGACCGCAACGCGGGAGAGATGGCGTGGCGGCGGATGAGAAGCCGATGGGCGTAGGGGTCGTGGAGTCCCTGCGTCGATGGCAAGGCCCGCAGAACCTCCCCCACCCCGGAAAGCGTCCGGTCTGCCCGATCAATGCTGTTTTCAACTTCCTCGGCCAGAATTTCGGCCACCACCACAGCCTCGCGCGCCGAGTCGCCAAGCAGGTCGCTCCGTTGCCACCAGGCCAATCCACCCAGCGCTGCATTGTAGGCCAGCAGAATGGCCCCGGAGGCTGCGATCCATTTCAATCGTTGCATTGAGATATTTCCCAACAAGGGACCGAAATTGGCGATCCGCGCTGGCGAATACAGCTTCCCGCACGGCCGTTTCCCCACCGCCATCGATAGACCTTCCGATGCCGGCGCGGAAAAAGCTTATCAGAATAACGCGTATTCGGCGACTGACCCATGCCGTTTGCACGGCCTTTTCCTGGCTACGGCGCGGAGACAGAGTCCGGTCCGGTTCTGATCGCCGGAATGGGCGGTGACGGCATCGTCATGGCGATGCATCCCAAGTCATTGGGATGGCCATCCATTCCCGGCCCCTGCGCCCCGGGGAGCGGAGATCACGCCAATGTGGCGAAGTGATCCACCGCCCGCAGGACAGACCCATGGCCGCCGGTGATCTTCCCCAGCAGGGCCGGACATTCCGGCAGCGCCTGTTCGCAATAGAAATC
>JAVBXM010000222.1 GCA_030824585.1 Phaeospirillum sp.
TTCGAGGAGATCGCCGCCGGGAAGGTGGTTAGCGCCGGGTGATCCGGCGCAGGGAATGCTGGTACTTGGCGTCGGTCGGCTTCCAATTCAGCGGCTTGCAGCCGAGGCGCAGGTCGCGCTCCCAGAATTCAAGGATCTGTTGGTTGGAATAGCCCTTGCCCCGGAAGTATTCGAAGTCGCTTTGCGACCACTGCGGATGGGCCTTCAGGGCGGCGGTGGGACGGGCGGTCAGGGCCATGCTACTTGGCCTCCCGACCGGCCGCGTAGGCCGCGTCCAGGGCCTTCTTGATCTGCCACACCGCCAGTTCGTGGAAGTCCAGCCGGTCGCTCTTGCGGGTGTCCAGGGTCTCTAGGTCGAGGATCTGGGTGGCGATCTCGGTCAGGGCTTGGTCTCGGGTCTGCATGGTGTTGGCCTCCGTTTTGGTGAAGCCAGTAACGCTCTGTTTCGACTGCTTATCAAGCTGGTTAACCGTGCAATTTCAAGGTTGTAGAGTGATGCGCCAATCCCGCCGCATGTCCCTGGTCGAGGCCGCCGCCAACGTGGCAATCGGCTACGGCATCGCCGTCGCCACTCAGGTTATGGTGTTTCCGGTCTTCGGCATTCACATCGCCCTGGCCGATGATCTGGCCATAGGCGGGATCTTCGCCGCCGTGTCGCTGCTGCGGGGCTTTGTGCTGCGGCGGGTATTCGAACGAATCCGGTGAAGGCTTGGATTCGGCGCCAACCGAATCTACTGTTCGGAATCGCGTCCAAGAAAGGTTTCGTTAACCATGTCCAAATCTGCCCTGTCCAAATCCGTCCGCGAGGCCACCGGTTGCACCGTCGCCCAGGCTGATGCTGCCGTCGAGGCGATGTTGTCCACCATCGTCGAGGGCGTAAAGGCGGATGGCAGCTTCCGTCTGATCGGTTTCGGCACCTTCGCCAAGGCCGAGCGCCCCGCGCGTCAGGGCCGCAACCCGAAGACTGGCGAGGCCATCGAGATCGCCGCTTCGACTTCGATCAAGTTCAGCACCGCGGCGGCACTGAAGAAGGCGCTCTGAGCCGGTCGATCCCGCCCAGGTTTTCCGCACGGCAACCGACCTGCTCCGGCGGCACGGTCGCTTGGCCGCGGAACTGGCGGAAGAGGAAGTTCAGAGTGTGGCGAGGACCGGCAACCTGCCAGCCCTCGACCTTGCCCTCCTGGTGCTGACCGAAATCGAGCGCCATCAGGAGGTTTCGTCCACACCGGTGACGTAGGCGTCGCCTTTGTTCCAGGACCCTTCGTCGAGTTCCCACTCGGTCTCGGCGCTGTTGAATAGTTTCTTGAATGCTCTCGTCTCAGCCTGCTGGGGTGTTTCGGCCTCGACCTGGACGATTGTGCTTTCGGTGACATCGCGGGTGATGATGACGCTGTAGCGGGGCATCCGGCGGCTCCTTCAGGCGGCCGGGAGTTTGTAAACTCGCCCCCGGCCTTCGATCTTCTCGCTGGTGACCTCAAGCCCCAGCTTTTTCTTCAACGCCCCGGCGATGGCGCCGCGCACCGTGTGGGGCTGCCAGCCGAACTCGGTGGTGATTTCGGCGATACTGGCCCCCTCGGGCCGCTTCAGCATGGCGATCAGGGCCTCCTGCTTGCTGCCCTCGCGGGTCTTGCGGACGCGCGGCACTTCTTCGGCCTCGTCCGGGCTGCTGTCGGCCTCCGTCACCGGCGGTTCCGGCTGGTCGGCCATGTCCGTCGCCTGTTCTTCTTCCGGGGCGGTGTCCGCGCCCGTTTCGCGAACAATGCCCAACGCCTTGTAGGCGGCGGGCGCAGCCCGCAGGGTGAGCGGGTTGCCGTCTTCGTCCTCGCGCCAGACCGGAGTGCCGGGTTCGGCGGGGATTTCCTCGGCCAGTTCCTTCTTGATCAGGCTGGTCAGCACCATCTTCACCGCGCCCCCCTTCAAGGCAGCGGTGATCGGCAGCAGGAAGCCGCCCTCGCGGGCGCAAGCGGCGGAGAGGATGACGGCCTGGGTGTCGGAAAGTTGGGTCATGGGGTGGTACTCCAAGGATGGCGCGGGCCAGTCCCGCGTTCGTACCACCTGAAGCCCCGCCAGCCTGGAGCCGGTCGGGGCGAAGGGGAAATCCGCCGATTAGGTGGCGAATTCACCTTCCTGGAAGGCGCTGTCGCTGATGGCCTTCAGCATCTCGGTGTAGTGGGCCATGGTCCCGGCGTGGCCCCAGGTGATCTCGTCGGGTGCCCAGTTGAAGTGGTCGGCGCTCAAGCTCCGCAGCCGGGCCAGCATGGCGTCGAATTCGGCCTTCTTGGCGAGAAAGGCGTCCAGGGCCTTGGTGTTGTCGGTGCGCTTCATCGTGGTGCCCTCCGCTGTTCGTGGGGACATTCATCGCTCTGTCGGCCCGACGCATCAACTGATTAAGCGTCTCATTTCATTGCTTATTTCAGCGGAAGCCGATCATGGGATTATCCGTCCGCGAATACGCGCGCAGGCGTGGCGTCAGCCATACCGCCGTACGCAAGGCGGTGCAGACGGGCCGAATTCCTCAGGAGCCCGACGGCACCATCGACCCGGTGAAGGCCGATGCCGCCTGGGATGCCCAGACCGATCCTGGCCGACGGGCTGCTTCAGCTCCGAAGCCGGTCATTGAAGCGCCGGTTTCCCCGGCACCTACGCCCCAGCGCGAAACAGCCCCGGCCGCCGCCGCCGGGGCCACCTTCGCCCAGGCCCGCACCGCCCACGAAGTCGCCAAAGCCCAGAAGGCCCGCATCCAGGTGGATCGCCTCAAGGAAGAGGTGGTCGACCGGGCGCGGGCCACCGCCCTGGTGTTCAAGCTGGCCCGCCAGGAACGCGATGCCTGGATCACCTGGCCCGCCAGGGTGGCCGGGCAGATGGCGGCGGAAATCGGCATCGACCCGCATGTGATGCAGACTCTGCTGGAAGCCCATGTCCACGCCCATCTCGACGAACTCGCCGCCATCGAGCCGAACTTCCGATGACGCGTTTGGGTTCCGTGGGGCCGATGCTGTGCTGCTGGCATGGCGGGACGGAATGCGTCCTGATCCTCGCCTGACCGTCTCCCAATGGGCCGACCAGCATCGCATGCTGTCGAGCCGCGCCTCGGCCGAGCCGGGCCGGTATCGCACGGCCCGCACGCCCTATATGCGCGACATCATGGACGCGCTGTCGCCCACCAGTCCGGTGCAGCGGGTGGTGTTCATGAAGGCGGCGCAGGTGGGGGCGACCGAGGCCGGGTGCTGTTTCATCGGCTTCGTCATCCACCATGCGCCGGGGCCGATGCTGTGCGTCCAGCCCACGGTGGAGATGGCGAAGCGGGCGTCGCGCCAGCGCATCGACCCGCTGATCGACGAAAGCCCTTCCATCCGGGAACGGGTCAAACCGGCCCGGTCGCGCGACGCCGGCAACACCATGCTGTCGAAGGATTTTCCTGGCGGCACCCTGGTGCTGACCGGGGCCAACAGCGCGGTGGGCCTGCGCTCCATGCCGGCCCGGTATTTGTTTCTCGACGAAGTGGATGCCTATCCGGCTTCCGCCGACGAGGAGGGCGACCCGGTCGGGCTGGCCGAGGCCCGCTCGCTGACCTTCGCCCATCGGCGGAAAGCCTTCCTGGCTTCGACGCCCACCATCCGAGGCATGTCGCGCATCGAGCGGGAATACGAGGCGTCCGACCAACGCCGGTTCTTCGTGCCGTGTCCCCATTGCGGGACCATGCAGTGGCTGAAATTCGAGCGGCTGAAATGGGACAAGGGCCAGCCGGGCAGCGTCCGTTACGTCTGCGAATCCTGCGACCAGGATATCGCCGAGCACCACAAGGGCACCATGCTGGCGGCGGGCGAGTGGCGGGCCACCGCCATTGCCAGCGATCCCAGCACCATCGGCTTTCACATCTCGGCGCTGTATTCGCCGCCGGGCTGGCAGTCGTGGCGGGACATCGTCCGCTTGTGGGAGGCCGCCCAGGGCAATGATGACGCACTGCGGGTGTTCAAGAACACCGTGCTGGGCGAAACCTGGGTCGAATCCGGTGAAGCGCCCGATTGGCAGCGGCTCTACGATCGCCGCGAGACCTGGACCAACGGTACCGTCCCGGCGGGCGGGCTGTTTCTCACCGCCGGGGCCGACGTCCAGAAGGACCGCATCGAGATCGATGTCTGGGCCTGGGGCCGCAACCTGGAAAGCTGGCTGGTCGATCACATCGTCATCGACGGTGGGCCGGAACATGCCGAGACCTGGGCGAGCCTGGAAGAGGTGCTCGGTCGCACCTGGACCCATGCCAGCGGCGCCGCCTTGAAGATCGCCCGCCTCGCCATCGACAGCGGCTACGAGTCCTCGGCGGTCTATGCCTGGGGCCGCAAGATGGGCGTCGCCAGCGTATCGCCGGTCAAGGGCGTCGAGGGCTTCAACCGCTCCAGCCCGGTGTCGGGGCCCACCTATGTGGACGCCACCGAGGGCGGCAAGAAGATCCGCCGCGGCGCCCGGCTGTGGACGGTGGCGGTGTCCACCTTCAAGTCGGAGACCTACCGCTTTCTCAGGCTTGAGCGCCCCACCGACGAGGAACTGGCCGAGGGCATCCGTTTCCCGGCCGGAACGGTGCATCTGCCATCGTGGGCCGAATCCGAGTGGTGCAAGCAGTTCGTCGCCGAGCAACTGGTGACGGTCAAGAACCGGCGCGGCTTCACCAAGCTGGAATGGCAAAAGCTGCGTGAGCGCAACGAAGCCCTGGATTGCCGGGTCTATGCCCGCGCCGCCGCCTGGATCGTCGGTGCCGACCGCTGGCCCGAGGCCAAGTGGCGGGATCTGGAGGCACAACTGGCCATATCCGAGATGGCCCAAACCGAAGAACCCCAGGCGGGCCAGATCCGCCGACCCCAGACCCGCCGTTCCCGGCGGGTTTTTCATTCCAGCTACATGGGCTGATCCCGATGACCCTCGACGAGATGAAGGCCGAGCGCGAACGCGTGATGGCGCGGCGCAACTCGCTGGTCGCCCGCGTCACCGTCGGCGACCGCACCGTCCAGTATGACCTGACCCAGGCCAATCAGGTGCTGGCCGATCTCGACCGCCGTATCGCCCTGGCCGAGGGCAAGGGGCGCCATCGTCGCATCCTGACCGTGGCCAGCAAGGGGCTGTGACCATGTTGTCGGCTCTGCGCCGCAAGGTGGGCGCCTTTATCGGCGGCTTCGAGGCGGGCATGGCCAACCGCCGCCTCAAGGGCTTCCAGCCCAGCCGCGCCCATCTCAACACCCTGATCGCCGCCGCCGGGTCGGATATCACGGCGAGGGCCCGCCATCTGGTCCGCAACAACGGCTATGCCGCCAACGCCATCGAAAGCTGGGCGGGCAATGTGGTCGGCGCCGGCATCAAGCCGTCCTCGCTGATCCAGGACGCCACTCTGAAGACCCAGGTGCAGAAGCTGTGGCTGGCCTGGACCGATGAATCCGATGCCGAGGGGCTGACCGATTTCTACGGCCAGCAGCGCCGGGCGGCGCGCGAGGTGTTCATCGCCGGTGAGGTGTTCTTCCGCTTCCGCCCGCGTCGGCCCGAAGACGGTCTGGCGGTGCCGCTGCAATTGCAGATGCTGCCCTCGGAAATGCTGCCGCTGACCCGGAACCAGACCCTGCCCGGCGGCAATGTCATCCGCCAGGGGATCGAGTTCGATCATATCGCTCGCCGCGTCGCCTATCATTTCCTGCGTCGCCATCCCGGTGACTGCACCGATCCCGGCATGGTGGGGGAAACCGTCCGCGTCCCGGCGTCCGAGATCATCCATGTGATGGACCCGGTGGATGCCGGGCAGTTGCGGGGCGTGTCGCGCTTCGCCCCCGCCATCGTGAAGCTGTTCCTGCTCGACCAGTACGACGACGCCGAACTGGACCGCAAGAAGGTGGCGGCCATGTATGCGCTGTTCGTCACCACGCCATCGCCGGGCGAGCCGTTCGACATCGCCGAGGACGGCGGGACCGGTGACCGGGTGATGGACGTCCAGCCCGGCCAGGTGGTGATGCTGGAACCGGGCGAGGAAATCCAGACTTCGGCCCCCGCCGATGTGGGCGGCTCCTACGAGGCGTTCCAGTACCGCACCTTGCTGCAGATCGCCGCCGCCCTGGGGGTGCCCTACGCCTACCTGTCCAACGACATGCTGAAGGCCAATTACTCCAACTCCCGGCTGGCCCTGCTGGAATTCCGCCGCCGCATCGACGCCTGGCAGCACGCCGTCATGGTCTACCAGCTCTGCCGCGCCGTCTGGCAGCGCTGGATGGACACCGCGATCATGGCTGACGCCCTGACCATCAAAGGTTATGAGCCGAATCGGGCCGGTTTCATCGCCTGTTCCTGGCTGCCGCCGAAATGGGATTGGGTCGATCCGCTGAAGGATGCCCGCGCCGAGATCGAGCAGATCGAGGCGGGCCTGAAAAGCCGCACCCAGGCTCTGGCCGAGCGCGGCTTCGATGCCGAGCAGGTGGATGCCGAAATCGCCGCCGACAAGGCCCGCGAACAGCGGTTGGGGCTGGTTCTCGGCACCCCGCCCATGCCGTCTGCACCGACACAATAAGGACCGCCATGCACGATCTGCCTCATCTCGCGGCCCGTCTGTACGGGACGCCGCTGCTGGTTGCCCGCGCCAAGCTGGACGTGATCCTGGGAGCCCTTGGTCCCCGGCTGGCCGGACAGGCCATCTCTTTCGACAGCGATGCGGTTCCGTCCGCCGAAATGGCGGTGACGCCCGACGGCATCGCCATCGTGCCGGTGATCGGCACCCTGGTGGCCCGGTCGGGTTATCTCGGCGCCGCCAGCGGCCTGACGGCCTATTCCGACATCGCCGAGTCCATCGAGGCGGCGGCCACCGATCCTGGCATCCGCGCCATTCTGCTGGATGTGGATTCCTCGGGCGGCGAGGTGGGCGGCCTGTTCGATCTGGTCGACCACATCCAGGCCATCCGCGCCCAGTGCGGCAAGCCCATCTGGGCGGTGGCCGACGAAGCCGCCTTGTCCGCGGCCTATGCCATCGCCTGCACCGCCGACCGCCTCTACGTCACCCAGACCGGCGAGCTCGGCTCGGTCGGCGTGGTCGCCATCCATGTGGACGAATCCGCCGCCGATGCCCAGGCCGGGCGGGCCTGGAGCTTCATCCATGCCGGGGCGGCGAAGGTGGATGGCAATCCCCATCAGCCGCTGTCGGATTCCGCCCGCGCCACGCTGCAGGCCGATGTGGATGCCCTGTACGGGAAATTCACCGCCCTGGTGGCCGAGCGGCGGCGGCTATCTCCCGAGGCCGTGCGGGCCACCGAGGCTGGGGTCTATCGCGGTGACCAGGCGGTGGCCGCCGGGCTGGCCGACAAGGTCGGCACGCTCCGCGTCGCCCTCGCCGATCTCGGTGCCGTGCTAGCCCGCACCTCCATTTCCCATCCCATCGCCGCCCGAAAGGAAGTCCCGATGTCCGAACCCCAGGGGGATATCCCCATCACGGCTGCCGCGCCCCAGCAGCCGACCACCCAGGCCAATGCGGATCTGGAGCAGCGCCTGCGGGCTGAATATTCCGAGATCAGTGCCATCTCGGCCCAGGCAGCCCGCCTGGGTGTCGCCATCGACCCCGCCGAGGCCATGGCCAAGGGTATCCGCCCCGAGGCCCTGCGCCGCACCGTGCTGGATCAGTTGGCGTCGCGCTCCGATGCCGCCGATTTGGTGGCGGCAGCCCCGGCGGGGGCGACGCCCAAGGCCGAAACCGAAAGCCCCATCGTCCGGCGCGCCCGTGACGCTGCCGCCCGTCACGGAGGTTGACCATGCCCGTCCTCACCGCGAAACCCACCCTGGGCGATCTGCTGAAGTTCGAACTGAACGCCAGCTATACCCGCGAGACCGTCACCCTGAAGGCGGGCACGTCCTATCCCCTGGGTTCGGTGCTGGGCCGCATCACCGCCAGCGGCGAATACCGTCTGTCTCCCGCCGCCGAGGTGGTGGGTGATGAAGGCGCCGAGGTGGCCTTGGCCGTCCTGCTGGAAGCGGTGGATGCCACCGATGCCGCCGTCACCGGCCTGATCGCCGCCCGTGGCCCAGTCATCCTGGCCGATGGCGCCATGGTGTTCGACGCCTCGGTCGACCAGCCCGCCGAACGGGTCGCCAAGATCACCCAGCTTGCCGCCATGGGCCTCGTCGCCCGCACCACCGTTTGAGGGAAGCCCCCGACATGAACGCCATCATCAATCCCTTCGACGCGGGCGGCTATTCGCTTGCCGAAATGACCCAGGCCATCAACCTGCTGCCCAACCTCTATACCCGGTTGGGGCAGATGGGGCTGTTTCGCTTCGAGGGCGTCACCCAGCGCAGCGTCATCATCGAGCAGGCCGAGGGAATCCTCAACCTGCTGCCGACCGTGCCGCTGGGCGGCCCCGCCACTGTCGCCAACCGCGATGCCCGGAGTATGCGCTCCTTCACCGTGCCGTGGATTCCCCATGACGATTCCATCACGCCACAGGACGTCCAGGGTGTGCGCGGCTTCGGCGTCGCCGATGCCGCCGATCCGCTGGCCACCGTCATGGAGCGCAAACTGACCCGCATGCGGAGCAAGCATGCCCAGACCCGCGAGTTCATGGAGGTCAACGCGCTCAAAGGCGTCGTCCGTGACGGTGCTGGCAGCACCCTCTACGACTACTTCAGCGAGTTTGCCCTCACTCGCCAGCAGGTGGATTTCGCCCTCGGCACCGCCACCACCAACGTCCAGGCCAAGATCCGCGAGGTGTTGCGCAAGGTGGAGACCGAACTGAAGGGCGAGACCATGACCAGCGTGCTGGCCCTGGTCAGCCAGGAATTCTTCGACAAGCTGATCGGCCATGCCAAGGTCGAGCAGGCGTACCAGTACTATTCCTCGACCGGCGCCCAGCCGCTCAGGGAAGACGTGCGCCGCCGTTTCCCCTTCGCCGGCATGGTGTTCGAGGAATACAGCGCCACCGTCACCCTTTCCACCGGCCAGACCGAAACCCTGATCCCGGCGGGCGAAGGCATCGCCTTCCCGCTCGGCACCATGGACACCTTCGTCACCTATGGCGCCCCAGCCAATCTGATCGAGACGGTCAACACCCTGGGCGTGCCCATGTATGCCCGCCAGTTGGCCCGCCAGGACGGCAGCGCCATCGACGTCAAGACCGAGGCCTCCATCCTGCCGGTCAATAAGCGTCCGCGTCTGGCGGTGCGCCTGTTCTCGGGCAATTGATCATGTCGGCCTTCGCCGATGCTCTCGACGACCTGTTCGCCGACCCGAACATGGCTGTCACCGTCAGCTACCAGGGCAGCCCCGTGCGTGCCCTGGTGCGGCGGCCCGACCGCGATATCGAGTTCTCCGATATCACCGTGCAGACCAGCACGGCATTGTTCGAGATTCGGCGGAGGGAGGTTCCGGCACCCCAGGCGGGGGATGTGATCGTCCATGACGGCGACAGCTTCGTCGTCCAGGGCGAACCCCGCCTGGATGCCGAACGGCTGATCTGGACCTTGGACACGAGACCGGCATGAAACTGGCTGCGGCCCTTTCCGGCGATCTGCGCAAGATCATGGCCGAGGAGATCAAGGACGCGGAAGACGCCATCACTGCCGGGATGCGCCAAGCCGCCGACGGTCTGAAGGCCGATCTCCGCCGCCAGGTTACCGAGGCTGGCATGGGCCAGCGCCTCGCCAATACCTGGCGGGCCGAGCTTTATCCCAAGGGGCGCAAGAGCATCAAGGCGGCGGGCTTTGTCTTCACCAGGGCTCCCTCCATCATTCGCGCCTTCGACCAGGGCGCGGTGATCAAGTCCAAGCACGGCTTCTGGTTGGCCATTCCCACACCCGCCGCCGGAACCGGCGCCCGCGGCAAGCGCATGACGCCCGGCCTGTGGGAGCAGATGCATGGTGCCCGGCTGCGCTTCATCTTCCGCCGGGGCGCTCCCTCGCTGCTGGTGGCGGAAAACATGCGGGCACGCACCGGCAAGCGGGGCGGTTTCGCCAAAGGCAGCGCCTCGGCACTTCGCTCCGGGCGCGGGCTGGCCACGGTGGTGATGTTCATCCTGGTACCGCAGGTGAGCTTGAAGAAGCGCCTCGACGTGGACGGAGCTGCCGAACGGTGGGCTTCGGCGCTGCCGGAGCTGATCGTCAGGAATTGGAGTTCGTGATGCCCTCCATCCGTGAACAGATTCTCGTCGCCCTGCTGGCGCGGCTGGAAACGGTGCCCGACGCCACGGCCAAACGGGAAGCACCGTTGCCCGAGACGGTGCCGGCCGGTGGCCTGATCATCCTGCGCGACGGTGATCCCGGTGACCCGGAGGTTCTGCTCTCTCCAATCTCCTACCTGTGGGAACACCAGACCGAGATCGAAATCATCCTCCAGCGCGGTCAGGACGACGATAGCGCTGTGCTGGATACCTTGTTGATGGCGGTGGGGAACGCCCTGGCCGCCGACCGTTCCCTCGGCGGTCTGGCCGAAGGACTGGATTGGGGCGCCCCCAAGACTTCCGGCCTCGCCATCGACGGGGCTGCCGCCCTGCGCGGCGCCATGGTGCCGATCACCATCCATTACGCCAGCCCAGATCCGTTGGGCTGATTTCCAATCCATCAAGGATTTCGATCATGGCGAAAACTCGGGCCTACGGCGCCGATTGCATCCTGCTGGCCGCCTTCGAGACGGTTTACGGCACCCTGCCTGCCGACGGTTATGGGCGGCTGTCGTTCAAGGAATCCAGCCTGGGGGCCGAGCGCCCGTTGGGCTACGACCCGCTGCTGGGTCAGGGCCGCGACGCCCAGGACCCGTTCTATGAGGCGATCAAGGACGAGGGCGATATCGGTGTGCCGCTGGATGTGCGGGCGCTCGGCTTCTGGCTGAAGGGCCTGTTCGGCGCCCCCGCCACCGCCGATAATGGCGACACTACCTTCGACCATGTCTTCACCTCAGGCGGCACGCTGCCCAGCCTCGCCATCGAGATCGGCCACGCCCAACTGGCGGCACCGAAGTTCTTCCGCCATGGCGGCGCCAAGCTCGACAAGCTGTCCTTCGACATGGCCCGCTCCGGCGCCGCCAACGCCAGCATCGGTGTCATTGCCCAGGGCGAGACCGAAACCGCCGCTACCATCGATACCAGCCCGGCGACCTTCGCCCTGAAGCGGTTCAGCCAGGGCAGCGGCACCATCCGGGTCGGCGGCGGCCAACTGGCCAACGTGGTGGGTGGCAAGCTATCGTTTTCCAACAACCTGGAGCGGGTCGAGACCATCCGCGCCGACGGACTGATTGACGGCGTGGACGAGACCGAGGCCACCGCCGAAGGCTCGGTGGACATCCGCTTCGGCACCGACACCACGCTGACCTCGGCCATTGCCGCCGAAAGCCCGGTGGCGATGGAATACGGCTTCACCATTCCCGGCTCTGCTTTCGCCCTGACCTTCCATCTGCCCCGCGTGTTTCTGCCGAAAAAGAAGCAGGAGATCAAAGGCCCCGGCGGCATCCAGGCCAGCTACGACTGGCGGGCGGCCCGCGACCCGGTGGCGGGCTACCTGCTGCGCGTCACCCTGGTCAACGACGTGGCGGGGTACTGATCATGATCCGCCTGACCATTCCCAAGGAACCCTACTGGCTCGATCTGCCCCATGACGTGCGGGTGTTCGTCCGCCCCCTGACCACGGCGGTCTACGAGGCCGCCCGTGCCCGAGGCTGGCGCATGGCCCGCGCCATCGCCGCCGAGCATGCCGATCTCAAAGCCGCCGGGGCCGACATCACCGGCCTGCCCGACCTGTCCGACGAGGACGCCCTGGCCGGTCTGTCGCAGATGCTGTTCGCCCAAGGTCTGGCCCGCTCCGCCATCACCAAATGGGAGGGCGTGCTGGACGAGGCCGACCAGCCTGCTGAGGTCTCCGACACGAGCATCGCCGAACTGATGCAGTTGCCCCGCATGGCCGAGTCCTTCGTCGTCCAGTACACCGAAACCCATGAAGCGGTCATCGCCGAGGGAAACGTCTCCAGGCCCGCGCCGAGTGGCACTTCGGCGGCGGGCCTGACTACTGCCGGGGATGTGGCGGAGACTGTGACTGCCCCTATGACCGCAACGCCCCCCTGACCGAAGCGGGCTGGCAGACCTGGGAATTGCTGACCGGGGCCATCGGCGCCATCCGTATCGGCCCGCGTGGCGGCATCACCGGTCTCGACCTTCCGGCCCTGCTGATCCAGGCCGAGACTCTGGGTTACGACCAGCCCCTACTGGTCCGGCTGCTGCCCTTCGCAGAGCGCGGCATGGTGGCCGGTTCCGCCAAGGTTCAAACCGAGACCTGATCCATGGCCACCAAATCCGTCTCCATCCGCCTGTCCCTGCAGGACGGCGAAACCGTGCGCCGTGCCCTGCTGCAACTGGGCGAGGACGGACAGAAGGCCCTGCTGCGGATCGAGACGGCGGCGCAACCGGCGTCGAAGTCGCTGCTGGCCATGAATGCCGCCAGCCAGGATATCCAGGGCGGCATGGCGGGGTTCGCTTCCCGCCTCGGCCCCATCGGCTCGGTGATGATGGCGCTGGGACCGGCCGGGCTGGCGGCCGGGGCGGCCATCGGCTTCTTCGGCAAGGCCATGGTGGAATCCACCATCAAGGTGGAAAGCCTGGAGGCCCGGCTGAAGGGTCTGGTCGGCGCAGCGGCCCTGACCGAAACCACCAGCTATCTCTACGCCCAGGCGCAGAAGACCGGCACCGCCCTGGAGACGGTGGTCGGGGCCTATTCCCGGCTGGCGGCGCTGCAGAAAGCCGGGATCATCACCACGGGTGAAAGCCGTGCTCTGCTGGAGGGCTTTCAGTCCACCGCCATTGCCCTGGGCGCGTCATCCGAACAGTTGGAGCAATCGCTGTTCGGTCTGGCCCAGGGGCTGTCCTCGGGCACGCTGCGGGCGGAAGAACTCAACCAAATCGTCGAGCCCATGCCGGGGTTGCTCCAGGCTCTCGACCGGGCCGCCGCTCTGCCCTCGGGCGGGTTCCGCCAGATGGTCACCCAGGGCAAGGTGACAGCGGATTTCTTCCGCGACACCCTGATCAAGGCGCTACGGGGCTTCGACGAAGCCGCCAAGGAAAGCGCCGATACCGCCGAGCGCTCCTTCACCCGCATGGCCAATGCCTGGCAGGGATTTACCAATGCCCCCTGGCTGCGCGGCATCCTGTCAGGCGGCGCCAATGCCGGGGCGGCGACGCTGGAATCGCTGACGCCGGGGGAATCCACGGTCAAGTCGCGGCTGGCCGATCTGGACCGGCGCATCGCCGCCCTGGGGGGCGAGCAGGCCCTCGACAAGCCGTTACCCGCCGGGACTCATTCCGTGGTGGTGATGGCGGTCAGGGAGGAAAACGAGGAATTGCGCCGTCTGCTGGCCGAACGCCAGGATGTCGCCGCCGATCTCGACGAGATCACCCGCAAGCGGGCCGGCATGGAAGCCCATGCCAAGATGGAGCGTGACCGGGTCCGGGCCGAGCAGCGCGAGCCCAGCTATCTCGAAAAGCTGACCGACCTCAAATTCGAGGTGGAATGGCAGGATAAGCTCAATACGGCCCGCGCCGCCGGCAACGCCGAGTTCTCCCGCACCAAGGCCCAATACGAGGCGGCCAAGGGCTTTCGCCAGATCGAGAAGGAGCTGTTCCAGCAAGGTGGCGTCTATCGCACCCAGCCCAAGGAACAGGAGATCAAGGATCTGCTGGCCCGCGAGGCCGAAGCCAAGGGCAATGGCGAGATGTCGGCCCAGGCCCAGGCCGAGGTGCTGGGCCTGAACCTCCAGGCCCTTGGCCAGGAGCGTCTGGCCGAAGCCGCCCGCACCGGCGGGCAGGCCCAGATCGATGCGGCCAGAGCCGCCAAGGTGCTGGAATTCGCCTTCAAGAACAACGGCGCGGCGGTGGCCGAATACGACCGGGCGCTGCGCCGCATCGATGCCGCCAAGCTGCTGGAGCAGAAGAACGGCCTGATCCGCACCCTGGGGCAGGAAGCCGCCGCCAATGACCGTCTCGCCGATGCCGCCAAGGGATCGGTGGCCGACACCATCCTGGCGGAGCGCACCAACTGGCTGGCCGAGCAGGCTTCCAAGGGGCTGACCGATGCCAATGGCGAACTGGCCCAATCCTATGCCCAGGTGCAGAAATCCCGCGCCAACAGCGAGGCCGCTCGCGCCGTTGCCGATCTGGAACGCGAGATCGACGCCCAGGTGCGTCTGGCCGAGGCGGTGCGGAGCCGTGACCGCACCAAAGTCCGCAACGTCACCATCGACAATGATGTCGCCAAATTCGCCCGCAGCCACAAGCTGTCCGAGGACGATCCCAAGGTGGATGAGTACCGGGCGGCCCGCTCGCGCCAATATGCCGAGGCAATCAAGGACGAGGCCCGCCAAACTACACTGGCCTATGACGCCACACAGCGGTTTGCCGAGGAACTGGCCAAGCTCAACGAGCAGCGGGCCAGCGGCACATTGTCGGAGGAGGCTTACACCCGTCGCTATCGGGAATTGGAGCAGGACAAATTGGCCGCCAGCCGCGACTGGCAGGACGGCGCCATCCGGGCGGTGCGGGCCTATGCCGACGAAGCCAGCAACGCTGCCGCCAGTGCCGAACGCGCCATGTCCGGGGCGTTGCGGGCCAGCGAGGATGCCTTCGTCAAATGGGCCATGACCGGCAAGCTGGCCGGGCAGGATCTGTTCAACAGCCTGGCCGAGGAGGCTTTGCGCGCCGCCTGGCGCATGTCGGTGGTGGCGCCGCTGTTCGGTGGAGCCGGTGGCGGCATTTTCGGCAGCCTGATCGCCGGGATCGGCAGCTTCTTTTCCGGGACCGCTTCCGGCAGCGCCAGTTCCGGCGGTGCAACGCCGGTCCCCGATACCGGTAATTTCGCCATCGCCCATTCCGGCGGCCTGATCGGTCTCGACCGGCTGGACACCCGTTCGTTCAGCGCGTCGGTCTTCGCCAATGCGCCGAAATATCACGGCGGCGGTCTGGTGGCGGGAGAGCGCCCCATCGTCGCCCGCGTCGGCGAGGGGGTCTTCACGCCAAAGCAGATGGACAATGCCGACCGCATCCTGAATGCCGCCTTGTCGCAGCCGACGGCGGTGGGCGTGGTGGTGACGGTCAACAATCATGCGTCCGGTACCCAGGCCCGCGCCGAGCAATCCCAGGGAGCCGATGGCCGCATCCATCTCGACATCATCGTCGAGGAGATCGAGGGCCGCATGAGCCGCCGCATCGGTCGCGGCGAGGGCATGGCCCCGATGCTGGAGCATCGCTATGGCCTGAACCCGGCGGCGGGAACCTATCGGTAAGGCTGCCCGCAGCAGCCGGTCGCCGTGCCGGTCTGTCGCGCCTGCTGAATCGGCGGGCAAGCAACATCGCCGTAGGAACAGAAAACGCAGCAATCCCCCGGCTTTGGGCGAAGGACTGTCCCGCAGCCCTTGCAGTCATAGAAAAACTGGCAGGCATCCTCCGGCATGACCTCGACCTCCAAATGCCCGCAATGGGGACAGGTGATGGTCGATGTCAGGGTTACCTCGGCGGCGCTGGTCATGACCGCATCGTATCGCTCTTGATGATCCAGGTGAAGTGATGACCACCACCATCTCCTGGCCCACCCGGCTGCCGCTGCCGACCTATGACGGTTATGCCCTGGAACCGGAATCGGCCGTCACCCGCACCGACATGGAATCCGGTCCCGCCCGGCAGCGGCGGCGGTTCACGCAAACGCCCACCCGCATCCCGGTGCGCTGGCGCATGTCGGCGGTGGATTTCGCCACCTTCGAGGCATGGTTCCGCCTGAAACTGGCCGATGGGGCCGATTGGTTCTCCATTTCCCTGCTAGGCGGGAGCGGCATTGCCGCCCACGACGCCCGCTTCATCGGCCAGGGCAACGCCCCCTACAAGGCGGTGCCCAGCCGGGGCGGGGCTTGGATCGTCACCTCAGTGTTGGAAGTCCGTGAGCGCCCCATGCTCGACGCGGGGGCGCTGGACATCGTGCTCGATAGCGATCCCTCCGCTCTGTTCGGAACCATCGATGGCTTCCATCTCCTGATCCATTCCAGCCTTCCCGGCCCCCTGTCCTGGTAAATCCCCATGAGCCTGCAAACCGATCTTCAGACCGCCATCGCCAAGGTGACGGCGGATGGGGCGTTGCTGCACCGGATTGTCCATGGCCCCGCCGATGGCGCCGTCGTCACCGAGGGCGGGATGGTCAAGACCGTGGCCGCCGTGCTGGCGGACATTACTGCTGCCCTTGCCGAGGAAAAAGCCAAGGCGTCCACCGCCGCCGATATCATCGACCGCATGGCCAACGGCCCGGCCACCGGTGCCGACAGCCTGGTCGAGACCACCTTCGGGCCGGTGAAGACGCTGCAACGCGCCATCGCCGATCTGGAAGCTCTTTATGCCGCCGCCCCCATCGGCGAAAGCCTGACCCAAATCCAGACCATCCTGGCCGAAGCCCGCATCGTGCTGGATCAGGTGCTGGCCGAGGCGGCTCAGACCAATGAAGCAGTGGACCAGACCGCCCATGCCGTCGGCACCGCCCTGGCGGCGCAAAGCGCCTGCGAACAGGCCGCCGCCTCCGCTTCATCCGCCGCCCAAGTGGCCAGCGATCAGGCGGAACAAGCCCGCTCGATCATGACCTCGCTGTCCGACCTCGGCCTGGAGCGAGGCGACATCGCCGAAATCCACGCCCTTTGGGAAGAGGCCACCCTTCTCGGCCTCGATCTGCTGTAGGAGACATCCCCTTGTCCATGTCGTCCCTCCACTCCCTTCTTGAGGCTATCAAGGGGCGGGGCCAGTCCCTGGCGTCCGTCGAGGGCGTTGGCGCCGCCACCGCCCGCGATCTCGTCTATCTCGCCAAGGCGGTGGAAGCCATGGTCGGCGCCGACGCTCTGCTGGACCTGCTCGACACCGCCGGCCGCCCCGCCGAGATCGTCGTGCTGCCGTCCCCCGGCACCGGAACCATCGCCCTGACCACCGATCAGGTCAGCCGCGACGTGGTCGTGGTGCGTCCCGATCAGGGGGCCTACACGGCGAATGCTTCGCTGATCGTGGCGCCGTCGCGGGGCTGGGCCGCCGTTTTCGACAACGAGCTGGCGATTCCGTTGCGGGTCAAGACCGTCACCCAGGCCACTCCGGTGGAGATCGCACCGGGCCGCAAGGGATGGCTGTTCTGCGACGGGTCGGTGGTCGACCATGTGTTCGACGTTGCCGCCGCCGTAGCGGCCGCCGCCTCCCCGCTGGCGATGCGCGGAGACCTCTATGTGCGCGACGGCTCCGGCAATGCCCGTCTGGCTGTGGGGGCCGCCGCCAAGTTCCTCGGCTCGGACGGCACCGATCCCAAATGGCTGCTGCCGCCGGGACGCCCCAATGCGCGGGTCCGCTATCTCGCCAATGATTTCATCGCCCGCGATGTCGACGATACCCTGATCCCCGGCGGTACCAATGTTTCGCTGACGGCGACGCCCAGGCTCGGCAACCTGATCACCAATGCCGTCACTTTCCCCGATCACGCCAATCTCGGTATCTGGGACGCCGACAGCCAGTCCGGCATGACCTCCATCTATCGCGGCTTCGCGGCAGTGTTCCAGGACGGCGGCCTCTCCGTGTGGGGCAATTCCAATTCGGGGCGCAACGGCGATCCCAACGGCTCGCACTGGCCGCATTTCCAGCCGGCGCTGTACCGCACCACCAACGAGGGGCACCTGCTCGGCGAGACGCTCACCGATTCCGCCATCAAGCAGATCTACGGCAATTACGGCACCACCATGATCCTGCTGGAGAATGGTGAACTCTACGCCACCGGCTATGGCGGGCACGGCCAGCAGGGCGACGGCACCACATCGAGCAAGTCGTTCTTCCAGCGCATCGTCTTTCCCGGCGATGCCGGTCCCGTCCGTTACGTGGTGTCCACCTGCATGACCGGGCCGGACAGCAGCGCGGCGTTCTATGCCCTAATGGAAGACGGTGACGTCTATTCCTGGGGCTACAACGGCTATGGTCAGCTCGGTCTCGGTGACAGCACCAACCGGACCATGCCCACCAAGCTCGCCGCCTTCGACCGCAACGTCCAATGCATCGTGGCGGCGGGCGGCTCCTACGGCTTCGCCCATTTCGTCACCACCGACAATCGGCTGTTCGGCTGCGGCTATAACGGCTACGGCAATCTGGGCGACGGCACCACCGCCAACAAGGCCGCCCCGGTGCTGATCGATGCCGGGCCGGTGGTGAAATGCGCCAACACCGGCTACGGCTCGTTCAACTTCGCCTTCTACATCAAGGCGGACGGCAAGCTCTATACCATGGGCTTCAACGAAAGCGGCCAACTCGGTGACAACTCGACCACCCAGCGCAACTCTCCGGTCCTGCTCAGTACTCTCGGCCTGACCGATCCCACCAAGGTGATCGACATCTGGGCCTATGGCGCCCGCTATGGCGCCGGTGCTTTCGCGCTGACCAAGAACGGGCAGTTCTGGGCCTGGGGCAGCAACGTCAACGGCCAGTTGGGCCTGGGCGACACCACCAGCCGCCAGGCGCCGGCCCTGGTGCCGGGCGTCGAGCATGTCTCGCAGATGGTCTCACCGACCACCGGGGTCAACCAATCCACCCAGTACCACTACAACAACGTCATGGTGCTGCGGCACGCCAATGCGGCCGACCGCATCGCGCGGCGCAACGGCTATCCCATGACGGCAGGATATGGCGGGGCGTTCATGGGCACCCCCAACGCCTCCAACCCGACCACGGCGTTCAAGTATGTGGGCTTCCCGCCCAAATACCACGGACGCATCCGCCGCATCGGCTGCTCGGGCTATCACGACGGCACCAATACCTCCGAGCAGGACGCCTACGCCCTGGCCATGGACGGCACCGTCTTCGCCTGGGGGCCGTCCAGCACCTATTCCCTCGGCGACTGGATGAACACCGGCAGCATCTGCCCGCAGCCGCTCAAATTCTGATCGGAGAATACGATTATGAAGGTCTACGCCTATACCCCGGCGGATGGTGTGCATTGGCTGCCTGCCGCCCGGTACGAATCCCTGGGCCAGTGCGGCGGGAAGCATTACTTCGCCATTCCCGACGATACCGATATTCCCGAGCAGCCCGAGGAGATCGGTTTCTCCCAAATCACCGACACCGATGAATTCCGTCAGGTGGTCGAGACCGCCCCCTATTTCTTCCGCTGGCGTGGCACCCCTGACCTGACCGCCGAGGCGGCCAAGGTCGGTATCGTTCTGGAGTGACCGGCCATGGCCGCGGAAAACTCTCCGGACATCTGGGCCGGTGTCGCCACCCAGTATGTAGGCGCCTGGGGTCAGGCCGCTCCCATGGTCCAGATCGCCGCCATCATCGCCGTGGTGATCGTGGTGGCGATCCTGGCCTGGGTATGGTCGCGTAAGAAGGCCGAGTCCGAACCCACGGGCATTCCCGTCGAAGCCTTCGCCCATGTGGTCGAGGAGCAGGCCCGCCAGACCGAGGCACTGCGTTCCGCGGTCGAAGGCCTGTCCGAGATTGTCCACGAGATGCGCAAGCTGCTGGAAGCCCGCACCCTGTGCCCCTATGGAGACCGGCGCGATGCCTGATCCGGCGTTGTCGCAGGCGCTGAAGGAGGCGTTTGCATCCGCTCCGGCCGGAACGGTGGTTCTCGATACGTTGGAGATCTGGCATCCAACCTTCGACGAGCCGATCCGGGTGGTCCGCGACCATGCCGATCTTACCGCCCGGCTGGAGGCCGGTGCCCCCCGCGATGGCGGCAAACGGGTGACCTTCGCCGCGCTGGCTTTCGAGTTCTCACCGCCGCCGGTGGATACCGCTCCGGTACCGGAAATCACCGTCACCCTCGACAATGTCGGCAGCGACATCACCGATGCCCTTGAGGGAGCCGCCATCAGCCAGCAGGTGATCGAGATCACCTGGCGGCCCTATCTCTCCACCGATCTCAACGGCCCCCATATGGACCCGCCCATCACCATGACCCT
>JAVBXM010000015.1 GCA_030824585.1 Phaeospirillum sp.
AACCCCCGCGAAAGCGGGGGTTTTTCGTCGGGGCCGGCCGGTCTGCCATCCCGAGCGCACGCGAGGGATCTCGTCCTGGAACCGCATTGCCATTTCGGCACCAATGCTCCGGGCGGAGATCCCTCCTCCCGTTGGCCGTCGGGATGACAGGCTGAAATCCCTACTTGATGGCCGAGCAGTTGACCTGGGCCAGGCGCTTCCACTGGGCCGGCTTGGCGCCCTTGCCCACCGAGGTCATGTCGATGATGTGGGCCTGGAACACCCGCGCCTGATGGGGACGCACCAGCCGGCACATGGCGGCGCCATACTGCTCCCACGACAGCATCTCGTTCTTGACCACCACGTAGAGATTGCCCCGGTCGTCGATGGAGGTGTCCAGCACCTTGGGCTGGGCACGCACCGCCGCGATGGCGGAGGCCTGGTCGGCCCGGGCGTCCGGGACGGCCAGCAACAGCAGGCACAGGGCGGCGAATACAGGGCGCATGGAAGCTCTCCACTCACAGGGCATGATGACGGCCGCCGGTCTGGGGGACGGGTACGCCGGTGGTCTCGGGATAGGTCAGCACCTTGCCGGCCAGGGAACGCACCGCCAGGAAGGCGAAGGCCTGGGCCTCCAGCGCGTCGCCGTTCCAGCCCACCGCCTCCACCGGCTCCACCGGGGCGGACAGGGCGCGGGCCAGGGATTTCATCATCTCGGGATTGTGCCGCCCGCCGCCGGTGACCAGCCAGCGCTTGACCGGACGGGGAAAGCTGTAGGCGGCCAGGGCCACCGAGGCGGCGGTGAAGGCGGTCAGCGTCGCCGCCCCATCCTCGGGGGTGGCGCCCTTGACCAGTTCCCAGGCCAGGGCGTGGAACTCGTCGCGGTCCAGGGATTTGGGCGGCGGACGGTCAAAATAGCTGTGATGCAGGAAGGCCTCGACCGCGTCGCGCAGCACCCGCCCACCGGCAGCCAACTGGCCGTCCACGTCCACCGGCCGGCCGGTATGGGCCTGGGCCCAGTCGTCCAGCAGGGCGTTGCCCGGCCCGGTGTCGAAGGCCAGCAGCGAGCCATCCTCGGCGATCCACGTCACATTGCCGACGCCTCCCAGGTTGAGGACGGCCAGCGGCGCCTCGAGGCGAGCGGCCAGGGCGCGGTGGTAGACCGGCACCAGCGGCGCCCCCTGTCCCCCGGCGGCCACGTCGGCCGAGCGAAAGTCGTTGACCACCGCGATGCCGATCTCGGCGGCCAGCAAGGCGCCGTCGCCGATCTGCCATGTGCGGCGCTCATGGGGGGCGTGCAGGATCGTATGGCCGTGAAAGCCGGCCACCGCCACCGAGCCGGCGGCGATGCCATGCCCGGCCAGGAAGTCGCGGACCACCCGGGCATGGAACAGGGTCAACTGGCGCTCCACCTCGGCCACCGGGCCGTTGCCGCCCAGCACGCCCATCAGGGCCAGCCGCTGCTCCGCGTCGTAGGGGATCGTGGCGGCCGGCCCCAGACGGCTCACCGTCTCGCCGTCGGTGTCCACCAGGGCGATATCCACCCCGTCGAGCGAGGTTCCGCTCATCAGCCCCAACGCCAGCATTGCGTCCCCCCGATTGTCGCGATCACCCATTTGTGATAAACGAGCGGCCTCTTCCCAGCAAGCCGAACGGGCATCCCATGACCAGCCTCAAGTCCGATTTCCTGCGTATCGTCACCGAACGCGGCTACATGCACCAGTGCACCGACCTGGAAGCGCTGGACAAGCGCCTGACCGAGGGATGCCAGGCGGCCTATATCGGCTTCGACTGCACCGCCACGTCGCTGCACGTCGGCGGGCTGATGCAGATCATGCTGCTGCGCTGGTGGCAAAAGACCGGGCACAAGCCCATCGTGCTGATGGGCGGCGGCACCACCCGCATCGGCGACCCCACCGGCAAGGACGAATCGCGCAAGATGCTGACCGACGAGGTCATCGCCGCCAACATGGCGGGCATCAAGACGGTGTTCACCAAGTACCTGAGCTTCGGCGAGGGTGCGACCGACGCCATGATGGTCAACAACGCCGACTGGCTGGACAAGCTGAACTACATCGACTTCCTGCGCGATTACGGCCACCACTTCACCATCAACCGCATGCTGACCTTCGATTCGGTCAAGCTGCGGCTCGAGCGCGAGCAGCCGCTGACCTTCCTCGAATTCAACTACATGCTGCTGCAGGGCTACGACTTCGTCGAGCTGTTCCGCCGCAACAAGTGCATCCTGCAGATGGGCGGCTCGGACCAGTGGGGCAACATCATCAACGGCGTCGAGCTGGGCCGCCGCGCCGATCAGGCCGAGCTGTTCGGCCTGACCAGCCCGCTGCTCACCACGTCCTCGGGCGCCAAGATGGGCAAGACCGTCAACGGCGCCGTCTGGCTGAACGACGACATGCTGAGCGCCTGGGAATTCTGGCAGTACTGGCGCAACACCGAGGACGCCGACGTGGGCCGCTTCCTCAAGCTCTACACCGAGCTGCCGCTGGACGAAATCGCCCGGCTGGAGAAGCTGCAGGGCGCCGAGATCAACGAGGCCAAAAAGGTCCTTGCCAACGAGGTCACCCGCCTGTGCCACGGCGATGCCGCCGCCCAGCAGGCCGCCGAGACGGCGCGCAAGACCTTCGAGGAGGGCGTCGCCTCCACCGACCTGCCGACCATCGAGATTCCGGCCGCCGAACTGGCGGCGGGCCTTCCCGCCTACGCCCTGTTCGTCCGCGCCGGCCTGGCCGCCTCCAACGGCGAGGCCAAGCGCCTGCTCAAGGGCGGCGGCGGCAAGGTCAACGACCAGGCGGTGGACGAGGCCCGGCCGGTGGGCAGCGCCGACCTCAGGGACGGCAGCGTCAAGCTGACCGCCGGCAAGAAGCGCCATATCCTGGTGAAGGTCGTCTGAAAGGCGGGCGAGGCGCCGGCGCTCCGTCACGTGGAGCGCCGGCGCCTCGCCCGCGATCTCACACCACCACGCCGATCTCGGCCAGCAGCAGGCCCAGCAGCTCGATCTCGGCATTGCGGGTCGAAACCCAGCGCTCGCCCCTCCAGGCGAAATGGTGGGCGCCGCTCTTGGGCGACGACAGCCAGATTTCGCGGTT
Source organism: Phaeospirillum sp. (assembly GCA_030824585.1). Lineage (GTDB taxonomy): Bacteria > Pseudomonadota > Alphaproteobacteria > Rhodospirillales > Magnetospirillaceae > Phaeospirillum. Next base: position 3,087 of record JAVBXM010000015.1, read on the forward strand.
GGGCGAGTGCTTGTTGATGACGTACTGGCCGATACCCGGCAGGGTCAGGGTCAGGATGCCCGCGTGCAGATCCGCCTCGGCATCGTCCATGGCGTCCTCGACCGCGTCTCCGATGCGCTTCAGCAGCGGATCGGCAAGGCTGGCGAAACGGCTTTCATCGAGACTCATCGGGTACCTCCGGGCTAAGGGGAGCGGATGCTAACCCGAATTCCTCTCCCGGGTGAAGGACCGCTTGCGCACCGTCCTAGTTTTGGCTATATACGCGCCTTCGATTTGCGGAGCTTCAGGCTATGAAGGACAACATTCATCCCGACTACCACGAGATCAACGTGGTGATGACGGACGGCACCGAGTACAAGACCCGGTCCACCCTGGGTAAGGCTGGCGACACCCTGCGCCTGGATATCGACCCCAAGTCGCACCCGGCCTGGACCGGCGTGCACCGCATGGTCGATACGGCCGGCCAGCTCGCCAAGTTCAAGAAGCGCTTCGACGGTTTCGGCATCAAGTCGACCAATTCCTAAGATGGATTGGGGATGCCGGATTGGCTCCAGCCATCCGGCACTTGCCTGCGCTAAGTTATCAGACTGCACGATCGGCCGGCTTATTGCCGGCCGAAAGTGTTTGCTGTGGACTTCTTGACGTTCAGCGGGTAGAGCAAATTTTTAATGAGGGAGCTGCCATACTCCCTGCCCGATTTGTAAATGAAGCCAGACGGTGATTGGGCGGACATGATCATCGTTCATTTCGAAGTCTACGTCATGGAAGGCCGGGGGTGGATGCTGCACGCACGCTTCCCGCGGCTGGAGCGTGACGAGGCTGTCCGCGAGGCCAAGGAACTGGAAAGCACCCTTGGCGTGCGCACCAAGGTGCTGCGCGAAACCTACAACACCGACACCAATGTGTTCGACGAGGTAGAGGTCTACCTGTCCGGCCACAACATCCAGCCCAAAAAAAGCGCCGCGGTCGGCCAGGGCGGTGGTGGCGGTGGCGGCAGGGGAGGCGGCAAGGAGCGCGACACCGCCAGGGGAGGCGGCAGCGCCAAGACGGCCGCCGCCAAGCGGGCGGCCCGGGCGCGGGCCAGCGGCCCCAGCATGGGCGCCGGCGCGGCCATCTTGCGCCTGACGATCATCTTGCTGGTGGCGTCGGGCCTGGGCCTGGGGGCGCTGCGCATGGTGCCGTCGGCCATCGTCTTCCTCTATGATTACGGCTACCGCATCACCCCCGACGAGTACGGGCAGGTGCTGGTCGTCGTCTTCGGCCTGGTCTTCCTGATGACCGCCGTGCCGCTGGGCCTGCGCTTCATGCCGCGCAACGCCAACATCCAGTTCAACCGCGCCGCCCCGGCCGCGCCGCCGCCCCGGCCCCAGCCGTCCGAGGCGGTAAAGAAGTCCCTGAACAAGCTGGCCAAGAAGGCCGAGGCGGAGATGATCCCCGAAACCTGGGGCGACGAGCCCGAGCCGGAGCCGGAACCCGCGCCGCCGCCGGCCGAGGAGGAGCCCCCGCCGCTGTCCGGCCCGGCCGAGGAACCCTCGCCCGACGCCGCCGCCGTGGATTCTCTGCCGACCACTCCGGTCCTCGAGGCCACCACGAAGGTCACCGACCGTTTCGTGGACAAATCCATGGAGATCGTCCGTCAGGTGGCGCCAAGCACCGACAAGTACACCACCTTCGGCCTCAACCTGTTCATGGCGGGCGCCGTCCAGGCCATCGCCCGCAGCCGGAAGCTGGATTCAAGCGGACAGCGCAAACTGCTGAAATCCATCATCGAGAAGCTGGGCACCCCCGGCGACCTCGCCGCCGTCTTCTACGACAAGGTGCCGGAATACATGTCCGAGCAGCGCTATGCCCGCATGTTCGAATCCGGCAAGTCGGCCATGGAATCATGGTCGGAGGGCGACGAAGGCACGCCGATGATCAAGCTCCAGACCTCGCTCAAGGACTGGAACAAGCCGGCCACGGAGAAGAAGCCGTCCCTGATGACGGTGATGTTCACCGACATGGTGGGCTCCACCGACCTGACCCAGGCGCGCGGCGATCAGGCCGCCCAGGAGATCGTGCGCAAGCACAACGCCATCGTGCGCACCGCGCTGACCCAGTTCGCCGGGCGCGAGGTCAAGCATACCGGCGACGGCATCATGGCGTCCTTCGCCTCGGCCGCCAACGCGGTGGAGGCCACCGTCCAGATCCAGCGTCAGGTCACCGCCCACAACGAGAAGCAGCCCAACCTTCCCCTGCATCTGCGCATCGGGCTCAATGCCGGCGAACCCATCCAGGAAGAGGACGACCTGTTCGGCTCCACGGTCCAGTTGGCCGCCCGCGTCTGCGCCGCCACCGAGTCCGACCAGACGCTCTGCACCCAGGTGGTCAAGGACCTCGCCGCCGGCAAGGGAACCTTCACCGACGGCGGCATGCACGCCCTGAAGGGCTTCCGCGACAAGTTCCAGCTCTGGGAAGTGATCTGGCGCTAGAATCCGCCTGAGTTTGGTGGAATCGACGCCTCTCTTCGTCACCCTCGGGCTTGGCCCCAGAGTCCATGGATGGCCGGGTCAAGCCCGGCCATGACCAGTGAAAGGGAGCGCTTCCGCCGAAGATCAGTGCAGCACCCGCTGGACCAGCATCTCCTCCAGCCGCGCCACCCGGACGTAAAGGCGGTAGGAGCGGTCCATCAGGCTGCGCAGGTGATTGGGCAGGGTCTCGTCGCCGCTGAAGCTCTCGTCCAGGCAGACGTCGGCCCCCGACAGCCGGCATTCGTCGCGGAGCGCCTCCTCGGCCTCCACCTCGCCCTCGTGCACGGCCCGCTGGAGCATCAGCCAGGCCATCACCTGGGTCAGGCGCGAGGTGACCCGCATGGCCTCGCAACTCATGCGCAGGCCGATCATCCCCCCCACCCTCTCGCGCTCGCGGCGCTCGGCAAAAGCCAGATAATTGCGGGCCTCGACCATCAAGGTCATGGTCTCGTCGTAGGTCCTGCGAAAAAAAGCGGGCTGGGGCATGCGCTTTTCTCCATACCAACGCCCGTTCGTCGCGGCGGCAACAACGGCCAGCGAACTTGGCCCATGCCCTCCTAAGGTGACACTTCCGCCGCCCGACTTCAACCGTTGCCTTGCCGAAATTACTTTCCGTTACAGAGGATTCCCGGTCATTCCGTGGGGGTATAGCCACATATTTCAGAAAATATGAAGTGAAAATTTACATAAAATTTTATGTGTGAAGTCCGTCACGGAAAAATGATCAATATAATAATAAGATAAAGCCAGATGTTAACTTCTTACCCGGCTGGTCCATCATGCGCTACGTCATCAACGAATCATTCGACAAGAGTGAAATCAACCGCTGCTTCGAAGCGGACATCTGCCCGACCATCGGTAAGGCACTACGGACCCGAAGCGGCAAATGGTATCGCATCCAAGATGTCGCCTGGTACCGCGACCCCTTCGATCATCATCCCAACATCCGCGTTCTGCTGGCGCGCATCCAGTAAAACAAGGAACGCAAAAGGGCGGCATCCCCGGCCAGCCGCGGGGATGCCGCCCTTTGGTTTTCCCGGGCGCCTCACAGACCCGGCGGCCGCACCTTGGCTCCGGCATTGGCGAAAAACAGCGGCGCGCCGTATTCGGCCCGGCCGAACTCGGCGATCAATCCCTGCGCCTCGTCGCCCACCAGCCAGTCGGCGAAGCGCTGGGCTCCGGCGGCGTTGGCCTTGGGGAAGCGTTCGGGATTGGTGCGGATGACGGCGATGAAGTTGAACAGATCGGGGTGGTTTTCGACCAGCAGGGCCAGGGACAACTTGGCCTTGAGAACCAGCCAGGTGGCACGGTCCATCAGCACGTAGGCGCCACGCTCGTCGGCGTGGCGAAGCGTGGGACCGTTGCCGCTGGCGCCCTTCTCGAACACCTCGTACCAGACGCCCTGGGGCTGCAGCCCCGCCTTGTCCCACAGGGCTTTTTCCGCCACATGGGTCCCGGAATTGTCGCCCCTGGTCACGAAGCGGGCCCCGGCCTCGGCGATGCGCCGCAATGCCGCCTTGGGATCATCCATCCCCTTGACGCCGGCAGGGTCCGACGCCGGCCCCAGCAGGACGAAGTCGTTGTACATGACGTCGCGGCGATCGATGCCGAAGCCATCGGCCATGAACTTCTTTTCCAGGGACAGGGCGTGGACCATCACCAGGTCGAACTCGCCCCGCTTGGACATCTCCAGGGTGGCGCCGGTTCCCGCGCCGACGAAGCGCACCACCACGCCGGTGCGGGCGTGGAAGGCCCTGGCCAGAGCGGGCACGATACCGGCGTCGATGGGGCCGATGGTGCTGGCCAGCAGCACCACCTCGGACGGCTCCGCCGCCCCCGCCCCGCCCATTGCCCCGGCCGTGGCCGCGGCGCCGAGCGCCGTGCCGAGAAACGTTCTGCGATTCATGCCGCCCTCCCCGTCTACTTGGCGTCGCCGAAGAACAACTGCTCGCCGTCGATCTTGAACGAGGCGATGGCCGCCTGCCCCTTGGGACCGGTCAGCCACAGGTGCCAGGCCTTGGCATCGGCGACCTTGACCGCCTTGTGCTTCTCGGGATTGACCAGGATCGAGCCATAGGGATTGAATAGGGCGCGGTCGCCCTCCACCAGGATGGCCAGGGACTGGCGGTTCTTGAAGCTGGCCCAGGTGCCGCGATCGGCCAGGGCATAGGCGTTCATGCCCGCCGCCGTGTTGAGCGTCGGCCCCATGCCGGCGCCCAGTTCGCGGTACCAGCCGCCGCCGGCCTTCACATCCACCTCGGCCTTCTTCCACAGGCGCAACTCGCTGCGATGGGTGCCGGAATCGTCGCCGCGCGAGGCGAAGGGCGCCTTGGCGACGGCGATCTTGGCGAAGGCGGCGACGGCATCCTTGCCGCCCTTGATGCCGGCGGGATCGGATGCCGGCCCCACCACGACGAAGTCGTTGTACATCACGTCGCGGCGGTCGATGCCGAAGCCCTCGGCCACGAACTTGTCCTCGCCGGCCCGGTCGTGGACCAGCAGGGCGTCGGCGTCGCCGCGCTCGCCCAGCTTGAGGGCCTGACCGGTCCCCACCGCCACCACGCGCACCTCGATGCCGGTCTCCGCCTTGAAGGCCGGCAGCAGATGGCCGAACAGCCCCGATTGCTCGGTGGAGGTGGTGGAGGCCAGGGTGATGAAGCGCTCCTCGGCCCCGGCGGGGGCCACGGCCAGTGAAAACAGCGCCATGGCGGCAAGCAGCAGACGTTTCATGGTCCAGATCCTCCTCAACAAACCAGTTCACCGGCCAGGAAAGCCCTGGCCTGGGCCGATTTCGGCCCCTTGAAGAATTCCGCCGCCGGGGCGTGCTCCACCAGGCGGCCATGGGACAGGAACACCACCTCGTCGGCCAGACGGCGGGCTTGGCCCAGGTCGTGGGTGGTCATGACGATCTTGGTGCCCGAAGCGTGGAACTCCTGCACCGCCATCTCCACCGACAGGGCGGCGGCGGGGTCCAGCGCCGAGGTGGGCTCGTCGAGGAACAGCACATCCGGCCCGGCGGCCCAGGCCCGCGCCAGGGCGAGGCGCTGCTGCTCGCCGCCCGACAGCACCCGCGCCGGGCGCGGGGCCAGCGGGGCAAGGCCGAAACGCTCCAGCGCCTCCATGGCCAGCGGGCCACGACGCCGCCACGGCACCCCGCGCAAGGCCAGGACGTAGCGGACATTGGCCACCGCCGAACGGCGCAGCAGCACCGGGCGCTGGAACACCATGGCCTGACGGCGGCGCACCGGCTCGCCCTCGGCCGCGCCGCTCCAGCGGACGGAGCCGGCGCTGGGGGTCAGCAATCCATGGCACAGGCGCAGCAGCAGGCTCTTGCCCGCCCCGTTGGGGCCCAGAATCACCGTGCGCACCCCGGCCTCGAGGCGCAGGGAAATATTGTCCAGCAAAGCCCGCTCGCCGGCGGCAAAGCCGACCCGGTCCAGTTCCAGCGGCAAGATGGTGTCCGGCGCCCTCATCCCATCCTCCGCCGGGCCCACTGGCCCATCAGGAACACCCCCGCATTGACCAAGGTCACCAGGGCGATGAGGATCAGGCCCAACCCCATGGCCAGCGGCAGGTCGCCCTTGCTGGTTTCCAGAGCGATGGTGGTGGTCATGGTCCGCGTTACCCCCTTGATGTTGCCGCCGACGATCATCACCGCCCCCACCTCGGCGGCGGCGCGGCCGAACCCGGCCAGGATGGCGGTCAGCAGGCTGAAGCGCCCATCCCACAGCAGGGTGACCAGCCGCCCGACCCCGGACACGCCCAGCGAACGCAATTGCTCGCCGTATTCCTCCCACAGGTCGGCCACCACCTGCCGGGCCAGGGCGGCGACGATGGGCAGGACGAGAAGGGTCTGGGCCATCACCATGGCGGTGGGGGTGAACAGCAGCCCGGCCTCGCCCAGCGGCCCGGCGCGGGACAGCAACAGATAGACCCCCAGGCCCACCACCACCGGCGGCAGCCCCATGAAGGCGTTGAGCATCACCACCACGGCGCCGCGCCCGGGAAAGGCCGACAACGCCAGCACCGCCCCCAGCGGCAAGCCGATCAGTCCGGCCAGCAGCACCGCCAGCCCCGATACCTGCACCGACAGCCGCACGATGCCCAGCATCTGCGGATCGAGGGTCAGAACGAGATCAAGGGCCACCGACAGGGCCTGGGACAGATCGGACATTTCGCGCCTTTTTCTGTCCTATTGTGCATTCTTTCCTGATCGTTGTTAAGAAATGGATACATTGCGCAAAGGTCGCAAGGGGGGCCGGGGCGCAAAGCTTGCTTTTCGCCACCGATATCCGCTAAGTCACGGCAATTCCTGACAGCAAGCGCGGTTTCCCCATGACTCAGACGAACCCCAAGGTCGGCATCGTCAGCCTCGGCTGCTCCAAGGCCCTGGTGGATTCCGAGCGCATCCTGACCAAGCTGCGGGCCGAGGGCTACGACATCTCGGGCAGCTATGACGGCGCCGACGTGGTGATCGTCAACACCTGCGGCTTCCTGGATTCCGCCCGCGCCGAATCGCTGGAGGCCATCGGCGAGGCCCTGGCCGAGAACGGCAAGGTCATCGTCACCGGCTGCATGGGCGGCGACGAAAAGGCCATCCGCGCCGCCCACCCCTCGGTGCTGGCGGTCAGCGGCCCCCACCAGTACCAGGCGGTGGTCGAGGCGGTGCACGCCGCCATCCCGCCGCTGCACGATCCCAAGCTGTCGCTGGTGCCGCCCGAGGGCCTGCACCTGACGCCGCACCACTACGCCTACCTGAAGATTTCCGAAGGCTGCAACAACAGTTGCTCGTTCTGCATCATCCCCGACATCCGCGGTCCGCTGGCGAGCCGCCCGGCCGCCGACGTGCTGGGCGAAGCCGAGCGCCTGGCCGAGGCCGGCGTCCGCGAGCTGCTGGTCATCTCCCAAGACACCAGCGCCTACGGCCTGGACCTGCGCCACGCCGAAAGCACCTGGCGCGGCAGGCCGGTGCGCGCCCACCTTACCGATCTGGCCTCGGCGCTGGGCGAACTGGGCATCTGGATCAGGCTGCACTACGTCTATCCCTACCCCCATGTGGACGAGATCATTCCGCTGATGGCCGAGGGCAGGATCCTTCCCTACCTGGACATCCCGTTCCAGCACGCCAGCCCCCAGGTGCTGAAGGCCATGCGCCGCCCGGCCAACCAGGAGAAGGTGCTGGGCCGCATCCGCTCGTGGCGCGAGACCTGTCCCGACCTGACGCTCCGCTCCACCTTCATCGTCGGCTTCCCCGGCGAGACCGACGACGATTTCGAGGCGCTGCTGGAATGGCTGGACGAGGCCCAGTTGGACCGGGTCGGCTGCTTCAAGTACGAGGACGTCAAGGGCGCCCCCGCCAATGCCTTCGCCGATCAGGTGGACGAGGACGTCAAGGAGGAGCGCCACCAGCGCTTCATGGAGGCGGCCCGCCAGATCGCCGACGAGCGCGGGGCGCGCAAGGAAGGCACCCGCATCGAGGTGATCGTCGACGAGGTGGACGAGGAAGGCGCCATCGGCCGCTCCAAGGCCGACAGCCCCGAGGTGGACGGCGCGGTGTTCATGAACGGCGAGACCGACCTCAGCCCCGGCGATCTGGTGATCGTCGAGGTGGAGGCGGCCGAGGATTACGACCTGTGGGGCGACGTGGTGGAACGGCTGCCGCCGCCCCGCCCGCGCCGCTGAGGACGCCGCCGGTCGGGCCCGATCTAAATTATACCTTATTCACATTCGTGATTTTATCGCGTCATGCGATAATTGCCGGCGGCCGCATGGGGATCGCCGATATTGACGCACACCAGCCATAGCACCTTTGCCTCTTCGCCGCGCGCCCTGGCGATCCTCGGTTCGGACGGCACCCTGGCCCATGTGGGCGACACCCTGTGCCGGGCGCTGGGCTTGGCGGAAGCCCGGCTGGTCGGCAGCCGGCCCGGCTGGGTCGACGGCCCCGACAGTACCCACACCCCCCTGCCCGACGGCCAGATTCTGGTGGAACTCGCCCCCGAGGCGGAGACCCGGCTGCGCGACAGCCTGCGCGTCAATGTCGAGATGCGGGCGATCATCGAGAATACCTTCGAATTCATCGGTCTGCTGTCCCCCGACGGGCGGCTGCTGGACGCCAACCGTACCGCGCTGGCCTTCATCGGCCTGGATTCCATCACGCCGATCCTGGGCGTCCACTTCGCCGAAACCCCGTGGTGGGAACATTCCCCCGAGGAGCGCGCCATGCTGCGCGACGCGGTGGCCCGGGCGTCGGTGGGGGAGTTCGTGCGGTTCGAGACCACCCACGTCGATGCCGACGGCGGCATCGCCTATGTGGACTTCTCGCTCAAGCCGGTGCCCGATCACGACGGCAATATCCTCTTCCTGGTGCCGGAAGGCCGCGACATCACCCAGCGCAAGCGGGCCGAGGCCGCCCTGGTCTCCGCCAAGCAGGAGGCCGAGGCCGCCAACCGGGCCAAGTCGCAGTTTCTCGCCACGGTCAGCCATGAACTGCGCACCCCGCTCAACGCGGTGATCGGCTTTTCCGAGGCCGTCCTGGCCGGGGCGGTCGGCACCATGAATCTCGATCGCTATCTGGAATACATGGACCTCATCCATTCCGCCGGAATGCACCTGCGCGCCCTGATCGAGGACATCTTGGACGTGTCGCGCGTCGAGGCGGGCCGCACCGAACTGGACGAGGACGAGGCCGACCTCGCCGAGCTGATCCGCACCACCGCCCGGCTGCTGGAGCACAAGGCCGCCGTCACCGGCGTGGACCTGGTGGTGGACATCGACCCCGGGCTGCCCCGCATGCGCCTCGACCCGCGACGCATACGGCAAGTCCTGCTCAACCTGACGGGCAACGCCCTCAAGTTCACGCCCGGCCCCGGTTCGGTGACCATTTCCGCCTTCCCCGGCCCGGACGGCGTCGAGATCGCGGTGAGCGATACCGGCATCGGCATCGCCCCCGAGCACCACGCCAAGGTCTGGCAGGCCTTCTACCAGGCGGATTCGTCGCTGTCGCGCCGCCATCAGGGCTCCGGCCTGGGGCTGGCCATCGTTCGCCACTTCGTCGAGGCCCACGACGGCACCGTCTCCCTCGACAGCGTTCCGGGCCAGGGAACCCGCATCGCGGTCACGCTGCCCACCTCGCGCGTCGTCGCCTAACCAAAGTCAAATACCAAACTTCAACGCTTGGTTATTCTCCCTGAGCAACAGCCACTCAGAGGAGGCACTCATGCGCAATTCCGACAATTCCGCTAAGGCTTTTCCCGCCCGCCTGTGGCGTCGCGTCGCCGTCCAGGCCGCCTACCTGCTGGCGGTGGGGGCAAGCTTCACCCTGGCCCTGGCCGCCGGCATCACGCTGCTGGAGGGGTGACGGATACGGCCCGTCGTCAGATGGGCATGTACATCCAGCGGCCGAGGGCGTAGCCGACGCAGCCGCCCAGCAGGATCAGCATGATCCCGACGCCGATCTTCCAGCGCAGGTCGGAAACCTCGGGCAGGATATCCACCGTTTCGGCCAGTTGTTCGTCCCAGTTGGGGCCGGGCACCGGCCCCGGTTCCATGGGCGGCGATTGGCGGACGGGGGGCAGTTCCTCTTCCTCCTCGTCCGGCACCTCTCCGGTCGCCGGGCTCCTGGCGGCGGATGGGCCGCGCGGCTCCAGCATGTGGGACTCGACGAAATCGGCCAGATGAGCATAGGCCTTGGCCGCCGGACTTTCCGGATCGAGAATCACCAGCGGCAGGTCGCGCGCCGCCGCCTCCACCACCTTCATGTCGCGCGGTACCCGCACCGGCAGCACCCGCCCGCCGAACGAGGCGGTGACCGCGTCGGTGATGCGGTGCATGACGTCGCTGTCCTCGGTCATGGTGAACAGGATGCCCATGGTCTCGAGGGTACGGTTGAAATGGGTGCGCACCCGCTGGATGTTCCACCACGCCTTGTGCAACCCGTCCAGGGCCAGCGGCGCCGGCACCACCGGCAGGATCACCACGTCGGCGGCCACCGCCGCGTTGACCGACAGGATGCCGAAGGCCGGCGGGCAATCGATCACCACCACGTCCACGTCGGCCGGCGTGCTTTCCAGGGCGCGTTCCAGCACGTATTGCGGCTCGGGCTTGACGGCGATCTCCACGTCGGCCCACGACAGATCGTCGGACCCGGCGATCAGACGCAGATTGGGATAGGGCGTGGCGCGCGAGGCGTGGCTCACGTCCACCTCGCCGCGCAGCAGCTGATAGGCGCCGGTGGCCGCCGGAGCGGTCAGCCCGACGCTGGTCGAGGCGTTGCTCTGGGCGTCCAGGTCGATCAGCACGACCTTGCGCCCCAGCTCGGCCAGACAGACCGCCAGATTGACGCTGGTGGTGGTCTTGCCGATGCCGCCCTTCTGGTTGAACACCACCATGATCCTGGGCTTGGCGCTCACCGTCATTCCTCCCGCAAAATCCGCAAGGGACAATAACCATCCCCCGGGGCCAGCCGCAACCTTCGCCCTGTAATCGGCTGTTGTCGAGCCAAAGGAATGTCCCTATACTCCGGCCCCGTGAGCCAGCCATACTTCGACATAATTCGCTTGATCGAGCGCCTGCACAGACATTTCCTCGATGTCTTGCGTACGGAATTGCGTCGTCTGACCATCGAAGACATCAACGCCGTCCAGGCCTTGCTTCTCTACAACATCGGCGAGAACGAGGTGGTCATTCGCGACCTCAAGGACCGCGGCTACTATCAGGGCTCCAACGTCTCCTACAACATCAAGGCGCTGACCGAGTGCGGTTACTTGATGCAGGAACGCTCCACCCACGACCGCCGCTCGGTTCGCCTCAAGCTGACCGACAAGGGTCTGTCCCTGTGCAATTCCATCCGCAAGCTGCAGGATGATCTGGCCGGGGTGCTGGGCGGCGACGAGAAGACGGCGGCCCAGCTGGACACCACGCTGGAGACCATGCAGCGCCTCGAGCGCACCTGGACCGATTTCGTCCATTACGGCCGCATCCGCAGCCTTTAATTCCCCACATCCACTTTAATCCGGGCCGCCTTCGTGCTATTTCCGCCTCCTTGCGTTGTTAAGGAGGCCTCGCGCCATGATCCCCCGCTATTCCCGCGCTGAAATGACCAAGATCTGGGAGCCGGAAAACCGCTTCCGCATCTGGTTCGAGATCGAGGCCCACGCCTGCGACGCCCTGGCCGAGATCGGGGTGATCCCCAAGGAATCCGCCCGCATCATCTGGGAGAAGGGCGACAAGCCCTATACCCCCGCCCGCTCGGCGCGCATCGACGAGATCGAGGCCGAGACCAAGCACGACGTCATCGCCTTCCTGACCGAGCTGGCCGAGCATATCGGCCCCGAGTCCCGCTTCGTGCACCAGGGCATGACCTCGTCCGACGTACTGGACACCTGTCTCAACGTGCAGTTGACCCAGGCGGCCGACATCCTGCTGGCCGACCTGGACCGGGTGCTGGCGGCGCTGGAGAAGCGGGCCTTCGAGCTGAAGGACGTGGTGTGCATGGGCCGCTCCCACGGCATCCATGCCGAGCCGGTGACCATGGGCCTGAAGTTCGCCACCTTCCACGCCGAATTCCAGCGCAACCGCCGCCGGCTGAAGTCGGCGCGCGAAGACATCGCCACCTGCGCCATCTCGGGCGCCGTGGGCACCTTCGCCAACATCGATCCCCGGGTCGAGGAGCACGTGGCCGCCAAGCTGGGCCTCAAGCCCGAGCCGGTCTCCACCCAGGTGATCCCGCGTGACCGCCACGCCCAATTCTTCGCCACGCTGGGCGTCGTCGCCAGTTCGGTGGAGCATCTGGCCATCGAAATCCGCCATCTGCAGCGCACCGAAGTGCGCGAGGCCGAGGAATACTTCTCGCCCGGCCAGAAGGGCAGCTCGGCCATGCCCCACAAGCGCAATCCGGTGCTGACCGAAAACCTCACCGGTCTGGCCCGCATCGTGCGTGGCATGGTGATCCCGGCCATGGAGAACGTGGCGCTCTGGCACGAGCGCGACATCTCCCACTCCTCGGTGGAGCGCATGATCGGCCCCGACGCCACCGTCACCCTGGACTTCGCGCTGAACCGCCTGGCCGGCGTGGTCGAGAAGCTGGTGGTCTATCCCGACGCCGTCGAGAAGAACCTCAACCAGCTGGGCGGGCTGGTGTTTTCGCAGCGCGTCCTGCTGGCGCTCACCCAGGCGGGTATGAGCCGCGAGGACAGCTACAAGGCGGTGCAGCGCAACGCCATGAAGGTGTGGCTGGAATCCGCCAATTTCCTCGACCTGCTCAAGGCCGATGCCGAGGTTGCCGCCAAGATTCCGGCGCGTACCCTGGAGGAGCTGTTCGACCTGGGCTACCACACCAAGCACGTGGACACTATTTTCAAGCGCGTCTTCGGCCGCGCCTGATGCGAGCCCGGCCGTGCCGCGCCCCCCGGCCGGGGGCGGCATGGCCGGAGCGCAATGCCGCCCCGAGCCTTTCGCCCCTGTCACCCCCATGGACAGAGTGCGACCTCTGGGCTAATAATCCCAGATAGTATTCAAGGGATTCAAACGGTACCCGCCGCCACCGCTCCACCTCACCCGCTTCCCCCTGGCGCTCCCGCGTGGGCGATGGGTCGCGCCGTGAGGGACGAACAGGCTCCGACGGATAACCGCCCCTGCAACTTGATACGGGTACCCTGCGCATCATGCGTCTTTCCGGCTTCGTGGTCCTGCTCCTGATCGTTCTGGGCAATCTCGGCTTCTGGGCGATGATGAATCGTCCCCAAAGCGGCCTGCCCTGGTCCGGCACCCTCAACAGCGTCTCGTTCAGCCCGGGACGTGCCGACGACGATCCCACCATCGTGCGCCGGCTGCCCTACATGGACGAATGGCTGCTGCCGACCCGGGCCGAGATGGACGAGGATCTGGCCATGCTGGCCGGCAAGGTCCACCAGGTCCGCACCTATTCCACCCTGGAAGGCCTGGACCAGGTGCCGGAGCTGGCCGCCAAGTACGGCCTGAAGGCCCTGCCCGGCGCCTGGCTGGACGAGCGCCTGGGCCGCAACGAGGTGGAGATCGCCAACATCATCCGTATCGCCCGGGACAATCCCAACGTCGACCGGGTGATCATCGGCAACGAAAACCTGACGCTGCACCGCCTGACCCCGGAGCAGATGATCCGCTACCTGCGCAAGGTGCGCGCCGCCCTGCCCGACCGGGTCAAGATCAGCACCGCCGAGGCCTGGGCCATCTGGCTGGACTATCCCGAACTGGCCCGGGAAGTGGATTTCATCACCATCCACACCCTGCCCTTCTGGGAGCCCGGCGGCGTTCCCATCGACAACGCGCTGGATTTCTCCAAGCGCATGGTCCGCGACGTCACCGCCCAGTACCCCGACAAGCCCATCTTCATCGGCGAAGTCGGCTGGCCGTCGGCCGGGCGCAATTACGGCCTGTCCGAGCCGTCGCTGGTCAACCAGGCCATGTTCTTGCGGAACTTCGTCAACTGGGCCCACGAGGAGAAGCTCGACTACAACATCGTCGAGGCCTTCGACCAGCCGTGGAAGGTGAACCTGGACAACACCGCGTCGGAAAAGCACTGGGGCATCTACACCGTCGACCGCCAGCCCAAGTTCAGTTGGATCGGCCCGGTGCTGGAGTTCGAGGAATGGCCGGTCCAGGCCATCACCGCCACCCTGATCGCCCTGCTGCCCGTGGTGTGGTTCCTGGGCAAATGGAAGACCCTGCGCCTGCCGGGCAAGATCTTCTTCGCCCTGCTGGTGCAGTTCGCCTCGACGCTGTTGATCTGGACCATGTCCACCCCGGTGATCCGCGACGTGTCGCCCGGCACCGGGCTGATGCTGGGACTGATGCTGCCCGCCCAGTTGCTGTTGCTGATCGTCGTGCTGATCGCCGGCATCGAGGTGACCGAACTGACCTGGGCCAGTAAGTTCAAGCGGCGCTTCACCGCCCTGCCGCCCGATCAAATCAAGCGCTTCCCCAAGGTTTCCATCCACCTGCCGTGCTACAACGAGCCGCCGGCCATGGTGAAGCTGACCATCGATTCCCTGATGGCGCTGGACTACCCCGATTTCGAGATCATCGTGCTGGACAACAACACCAAGGACCCCAAGGTCTGGGAACCGGTGAAGGAATACTGCGAGTCCCTGGGCGAGAACGTGAAGTTCTACCATCTCGCCCCCTGGCCGGGCGCCAAGGCCGGCGCCCTGAACTTCGGGCTCACCGTCACCCATCCCGACGCCGAGATCATCGGCGTGGTGGATTCCGACTATATCGTGGACAAGAACTGGCTGCGCGGACTGGTGCCCTATTTCGAGAACCCCAAGGTCGGCCACGTCCAGGCGCCCCAGGATCACCGCGAATGGGAACACGACCTGTTCAAGGAAATGATCAACTGGGAATACGCCGGGTTCTTCGACATCGGCATGGTGTTCCGCAACGAGGCCGACGCCATCATCCAGCACGGCACCATGACCATGGTGCGCAAGAAGACGCTGGAGGATGCCGGCCGCTGGGGAGAGTGGTGCATCGTCGAGGACGCCGAACTGGGCCTGCGCATGATGAAGGCCGGCTACCAGTCGGTCTACGTCCAGGACCGCCTGGGCCACGGCCTGGTGCCCGATTCCTTCATGGCCTACAAGAAGCAGCGCTTCCGCTGGGCCTATGGCGCGGTGCAGATCCTCAAGGCCCACTGGCGCTCGCTGATCCCCTTCAAGCAGACGGGCCTGACCACCGGCCAGAAGTACCACTTCGTCGCCGGCTGGCTGCCGTGGTTCGCCGACGCCTTCTACCTGCTGTTCGCCGTGGCGTCGCTGGCCTGGTCGCTGGGGATGATCGTGGCGCCGCGCTATTTCAGCACGCCGCTGCCCTTCTTCACCCTGCCCACCGTCGGCGTGTTCGTGGCGAAGATCTTCCACCACTTCTTCCTCTACACCACGCGGGTGAATTGCGGCCTGAAGCGCCGGTCCCTGGCGGCCATCGCCGGCATGGGGCTGACCTATTCCATCGCCTGGGCCATGTGGCAGGGTATCTTCACCAAGTCGACGCCCTTCATGCGCACCCCCAAGATGGCCAACAAGGCGGCCTTCACCCAGGGTTTCCTGATGGCGTCGGAAGAGGCCACCCTGGCCCTGCTGCACTACGTCGCCGCCATCGCCGTGCTGGTCCCGCGCAACAACTTCACCGACCCGGACGTGCGCATCTGGTCGCTGACCCTGGTGGTCCAGGCCATGCCGTTCCTGGCGGCCCTGGTGGCTTCGCTGATCAGCGTCATGCCCTCCCAGGGACCGGAGATGCCGGCCCACAGCCACAGCAACGCCAAGCCCGAGGCGGCGGAGTAGCCCATCCCGCCCCGCCGGACGGATCAAGGCCCGCACGGCTGGTGCGGGCCTTTTTGCTCCTCCATCACATTTTGCGATGCGACCTGACATTTTACGGGCTGGCGCCGCAATGCGGCACCTGCTATCCGTACGTATTGCTACGAACAATACGTTAGGTGTATGCCCATGCTCGCTTCGTTTCGCCGTCGCATCGCCACCCTCGGCATCGTTCCCCGGATCATGGCCTTGTCCGTGTCCGGCGTCCTTCTGCTGGGACTGAGCGTCACGCTGCTCAGCCGGGCACTGCTGTATGCCAGCGCCGCCGAAGCGGCGCGCGAACGGGTCGACACCAACATGAAGGTGGCCTGGGACGCCCTGAAGGCCAAGGGAGCCACCTTCACCGTCGCCGACGGCAAGCTGCAGGCCGGCGACCACGTGCTTAACGGCAATTTCGAAGTGGTGGACAAGGTCAAGGCGCTGGTGGGCGGCACCGCCACCGTGTTCATGGGCGACACCCGCGTCACCACCAACGTCATCAAGGCCGACGGCGGCCGGGCGGTGGGAACCCAACTGGCCAAGACCGCCGCCTATGATTCGGTCTTCAACCGCAAGACCCCGTTCCGCGGCGAGGTGGAAATCCTGGCCGAACCCTACATGACCGCCTACGACCCCATCGTGGACGCCGGCGGCAACGTCATCGGCGTGCTGTACGTGGGCATCAAGAAGGCGGAGTTCCTGACCGCCGCCAACAACACCCTGCAGATGGTGGTGGGCACCACCGTGCTGGTGGGATTGATGACCATCGTGCTCAGTTGGACCATCGCCAAGCGCAGCCTGGCCCTGCCGCTCAAGCGGAGCATTTCCGCCATGCGGGAACTGGCCGACGGCAATCTCGACGTGGAAATCCGCCAGACCAGCCGCCAGGACGAGATCGGCGAGATGATCCGGGCGCTGGAGGTGTTCAAGGAAAACGGCCTGGCCCGCCGCCGCCTCGAAGCCGCCCAGGCCGCCGAACAGACCGCCCGCAACCGCCGCCAGGAAGCCATCGAGCGCCTGACCGCCGATTTCAACACCAGCGTCTTCGCCGTGCTGAAGGGCGTTACCGCCTCGGCCCACCAACTGCGCGATTCGGCCCAGTCCATGACCTCGGTGGCCGAGGACACCTCGCGCCAGTCCACCGTGGTGGCCGCCGCCGCCGAGCAGGCCTCGGTCAACGTGGAGACGGTGGCCGCCGCCGCCGAGCAACTGGCCGCCTCCGAACAGGAGATCGCCCGGCAGGTCGCCACCTCCACCGAGATTTCGCACCGCGCCTCCGAGGAGGCCGATCGGGTCAACGGCATCGTCCTGTCCCTGTCGGAAGCCACCAGCCGGATCGGCAACGTGGTGCAGCTGATCAACGACATCGCGGCGCAGACCAACCTGCTGGCGCTCAACGCCACCATCGAGGCGGCCCGGGCCGGCGATGCCGGCAAGGGCTTCGCGGTGGTCGCGGGCGAGGTCAAGCATCTGGCCACCCAGACGGCACGGGCCACCGAGGACATCGTCACCCAGATCAACTCGGTCCAGGCGGTGACCCGCGACGCGGTCAGCGCCATCGGCGGCATCGGCCACACCATCTCCAGCATCACCGAAAGCGCCTCGGCCATCGCGGCGGCCGTGGAGGAGCAGACCGCCGCCACCGGCGAGATCGCCCGCAACGTCCAGGAGGCGTCCAGCGGCACCCGCGAGGTCACCGCCTCCATCACCCTGGTCAACGAGGGGGCCGCCACCACCGGCGGAGCCGCCCACCAGTTGCTGGGCACCGCCGACGAACTGTCGAAGCAGTCGGACCAGTTGGCGTCCGAGGTGTCGGACTTCCTGTCCGCCATCAAGACGGCCGGCGACCGCCGCCACAGCCAGCGCCGCCAGTGCCGGACCCCCATCGTCGTCCAGGCCGGGTCCGCGCCCCGGGCGACCGTCACCATGGTGGACGTTTCCAGCGACGGCTGCCGCGTCGAGGCCTCGCTGCCGCAGCCGGTGGGAACCGTGGTGGAAGTCACCATCGACAGCGTTCCGGTGCGAGCCCGCATCGTCGGGTCGGAAGGCAACTTCACCCGCTTCCAGTTCGCCCTTGACGCCGCCACCCAGGGCCGCCTGGAAGGCACCCTGACCCATCTGGCGGCCTGAGGCTGACCGCCGCCCCCTGCGGGGGGCGGCCCCTCCGGCGGCCGGCAAACAACACGCAACACGCGACATTGCATATCTGTGCGTCTTTTACGGAAAAGACGCACAAAAGCGCGCTTAGCCGCACTATTCCTTTCTTTGATGCCCCGCAAGCCCATCTCGTGCTAAGATATCCCCGGTTGCAAAATCAGGGATCGGCAAGAAACGGACTGGCCGACGCCATGCCGGCGGCCCACGGTTTCGTCGCCTCGACCGGTCCCGCCGCGCGCCCTCCCCGGGCGCGCCCCGGAGGGGAGTCGACGGATGCAGAAATCATTGCTCATTCAACCGGTCAAGTGCACCGGCTGCCGCCAGTGCGAGATGGCCTGCTCGTTCGAGAAGGAGCGCAGCTTCAACCCGTCCAGGTCGCGCATCCGCGTCTTCGACATCCATTCCGAGGCTCGCTTCGTTCCCTACACCTGTACCCAGTGCGCCCAGGCCTGGTGCCTGCAGGCCTGCCCGGTGGACGCCATCAAGATCGATGCGGCCACCAAGGCCAAGGTGGTCAACGATAACCTCTGCGTGGGCTGCAAGGTCTGCACCATCGCCTGTCCCTTCGGCACCATCAACTACGTCGCCGACAGCGGCAAGGTGGCCAAGTGCGACCTGTGCGGCGGCGATCCGGCCTGCGCCAAGGCCTGTCCCACCGGGGCGATCACCTACGTGGACGCCGAGCAGACCGGCTACGACAAGATGCGCGCCTGGGCGGTGAAGACCGACACCCAGTCGCATACCCACGCTTGATTGAGAGGGCCTGGTCATGAGCTGGACTGGCAAGTTTCTCCGCATCGATCTCACCAAGGGCACCGTCGGGACCGAGGAGCTGAACCGCGAATGGGCGCGGCAGTACCTGGGGCAGCGGGGCCTGGCCACCAAATACTTCGCCGAGGAAGTCGACCCCAAGGTCGATCCCCTGTCGCCGGCCAACAAGATGATCTTCACCACCGGGCCGCTGACCGGCACCGCCGCATCGACCGGCGGGCGCTATTCGGTGGTGACCAAGGGGCCGCTGACCGGCTGCATCGCCTGCTCCAATTCCGGCGGCTTCTTCGGCAACGAGCTGAAGAACGCCGGCTGGGACATGATCATCGTCGAGGGCAAGTCGCCCAGGCCCGTCTACCTCTCCGTCGAGAACGAGACCGTGGAGATCAGGGACGCCGCCGAGTTCTGGGGCAAGACGGTGTGGGAGACCGAGAACGGCCTGAAGGCCAGGCACCAGGACCCCATGCTGCGCGTCGCCTCCATCGGCGCCGCCGGCGAGAAGGGCGCGCTCTACGCCTGCATCGTCAACGACATGCACCGCGCCGCCGGGCGCTCGGGCGTCGGCGCGGTGATGGGCTCCAAGAATCTCAAGGCCATCGCGGTGCGCGGCACCAGGGGCGTGACGGTCAAGGACCCCGACCGCTTCATCAAGGCCACCATCGAGCAGAAGAAGGTGCTGGCCGACAACGCCGTCACCGGCCAGGGCCTGCCCAAATACGGCACCCAGGTGCTGATGAACGTCATCAACGAGATCGGCGCCTTGCCCACGCGGAATTTCCGCGACGTGCAGTTCGAAGGCGCCCACAAGATCTCGGCCGAGGCCATGCACGAGCCGCGCGTCACCGACGGCAAGGCCAATCTGGCCACCAACGGAGCCTGTTTCGGCTGCACCATCGCCTGCGGCCGCATCTCGCGCATGGATGCCGGCCACTTCTCCATCGCCACCCGGCCCCAGTACAAGGAGCCGTCGGGCGGCGTGGAATACGAGGCGGCCTGGGCGGTGGGCGCCGATTGCGGCGTCGACGACCTGGAGGCCTGCACCTTCGCCAACTTCATGTGCAACGAGCACGGCTTCGATCCCATCTCCTTCGGCTCGACCCTGGCGGCGGCCATGGAGATGTACGAGATGGGTGTCCTGACCAGGGAACACACCGGCGGCATCGAACTGAAGTTCGGCTCGGCCGAGGCCCTGGTGAAAATGGCCGAACTGACCGGCAAGGGCGAGGGGTTCGGCGTGGAACTGGGCCTGGGTTCGCGGCGGCTATGCGCCAAGTACGGCCACCCCGAGCTGTCCATGACGGTCAAGAGCCAGGAATTCCCCGCCTATGACCCGCGCGGCATCCAGGGCATGGGGCTGACCTACGCCACCTCCAACCGTGGCGCCTGTCACCTGCGTTCCTACACCGTGGCGTCGGAAGTGCTGGGCATCCCCTTCAAGAGCGATCCCCTGGCCACCGAGGGCAAGGCGGCCCTGGTCAAGGCGTTCCAGGACGCCACGGCGGCCTTCGACGCCTCGGGTATCTGCATCTTCACCACCTTCGCCTGGAGCCTGGAGAACCTGGCGCCCCAACTGGATGCCGCCTGCGAGGGCGAATGGACGCCCGACGTCCTCCTCGAGGTGGGCGAGCGCATCTGGACCCTGGAGCGCCAGTTCAATCTGGCGGCCGGCATGACGGCGGCGGACGACACCTTACCCAAGCGCCTCTTGAAGGACGCCGCCAAGACCGGCCCGGCCAAGGGGCTGGCCTCGGGCCTGGACAAGATGCTGCCCGAATACTACCAGTTGCGCGGCTGGACGCCCGACGGCGTGCCGACCGCCGATACCTTGAAGCGCCTGCATCTGGCCTGAAGCTCAGGGGGGCGACCTTGAGGCGCGCCCCCCTTTCGGTCGAGAGGAATGAACTGGTGCATCACGTCATCGTCGGAGCCGGCCCCGCGGGGGTGACGGCCGCCGAAACCATCCGCGAGCTGGAGCCCGAGGCCGCCATCACCCTGGTGGGCGACGAGCCTGAGGCCCCCTATTCCCGCATGGCCATTCCCTATCTGCTGATCGGCAAGATCGGCGAGGAGGGCACCTGGCTGCGCAAGGGCCCCAACCACTATGAACGGCTGGGCATCACCCTGATGCCGGGCAGGCGCATGACCGGCCTGGACCCTGTCGCCCGGCGCATCGGCCTGGAGGGCGGCGAGACCCTGGCCTATGACCGCCTGCTGTTGGCCCTGGGCGCAAGGCCGCTGCGCCCGGCCATCGAGGGGCTGGACCTGCCGGGCGTCCACACCTGCTGGACCCTGGCCGACGCGCGCCAGATCGCGGCAGGGGCGGTACCCGGCTCCCACGTGGTGCTGATGGGCGCCGGCTTCGTCGGCACCATCGTGCTGGAGGCCCTGGCGCTGCGTCAGGTCAGCCTGACCGTGGTGGAGATGGGCGACCGCATGGTGCCGCGCATGATGGACGAGGTGGCGGGCGGCATGCTCAAGCGCTGGTGCGAGGCCAAGGGCGTCAAGGTCCTGACCGGTACCAGCATCCGCCGCATCGCCAAGGCCCTGGTCCCGGCCGCCGAGGCCCGCGATTCCCTGGTGGTGGAACTGTCCGACGGCTCCATCCTGCCCGCCCACGTGGTGGTGGTGTCGGCGGGCGTGCGCTCCAACACGGAGTCCGTGGCTGCCTCGGGCATCGGGCTCGGCAACGGCATCCTTGTCGACGACCACATGCGCACCAGCCTACCCGACGTCTATGCGGCGGGCGACGTGGCCCAGGGCCGCGACTTCATGAGCGGCGAGGCCCATGTGCACGCCATTCAGATCACGGCCGCCGCCCATGGCCGCATCGCCGCCTACAACATGACCGGCCGGGACCAGGCCTATCACGGGTCGCTCAACATGAATGTGCTGGACACGTTGGGACTGATCACCTGTTCGTTCGGTTCCTGGCAGGGCAATGGCGGCGATTGCGCCCGGCTGGTGGACCAGACGGGCTTCCGCTATCTCCGCCTGGAATTCGACGGCACCGGCGACGTGGTGATCGGTGCCCAGGCGGTGGGCACCACCGACCATGTGGGGGCGCTGCGCGGCCTGATCCAATCCAAGCGCCGCCTGGGCACGGCGGTAAAGGAGCAGTTGATGGCCGATCCGACCCGCTTCATGGCCGGATTCGTCCAGACCCTGCATCGTTGAGTGTCTTCGTTTCCTGTCATTCCGGGGCAAAGCCGAGGAATCTCCGCCTGATCCGGCATTCCCAAACCGGAAGCCCTCGCCCGAGGGCTCAGGATGACAGGCCAGATAGAGGGGGAAGCGCCATGGCTCGTCGCTACGTCGTCGTCGGAGGCGGTCCGGCCGGAGTGGTCGCCGCCGAAACCCTGCGCCGCCAGGACGCGACCGGCTCGGTCACCCTGGTGTGCGGCGAACCGGGGCCGCCCTATGCCCGCATGGCCATCCCCTACGCCATGTCCGGCAAGATCGACGAGGCCGGCACCTGGCTGCGCAAGGAGTGGGACCATTACGAGGCCCTGGGCATTCAACTGCTGCACGACCGGGTGGCCAAGGTCGATCCCGACGCCCGGCGGGTAGTCCTGGCCGGTGGGGGGGAGCTGCCCTATGACGCGCTGCTGATCGCCACCGGTTCGTCGCCGGCCCGGCCGCGCATTCCCGGCCTGGATTTGCCCGGCGTACAATCCTGCTGGACGCTCGAGGACCTGCGCCGCATCGATCCGATGCTCCGCCCCGGACGGCGGGTACTGTTGCTGGGCGCCGGCTTCGTGTCGTGCATCATCTTGCAGTCCCTGGTCCAGCGCGGCGCCAAGGTGACGGTGAGCTGCGGCTCGTCGGGCCGCATGGTGCGTTCCATGATGGACGAGACCGCCGGCGGCATGATCATGCGCTGGTGCCGCGCCAAGGGCGTCGAGGTCCTGACCGCCGGGCGGCCCACCGCCATCGAACGGCGGGAAGCCGGCCTGCGGGTGACGCTGGATTCCGGCCAGAGCGCCGAGGCCGATCTGGTGATCGTCGGCACCGGGGTCAGGACCAATACCGCCTTCCTCCAGGGCTCCGGCATCGCCGTCGAGGACGGCATCGTGGTCGACCGGTACCTGCGGACCAGCGTGGACTCCATCTGGGCGGCGGGCGACGTGGCCCAGGGCTTCAACTGCTGCACCGGCCTCCGGGAGGTCCATGCCATCCAGCCCACCGCCGTGGAGCACGGCCGCGTCGCGGCGCTGAACATGAGCGGCACGCCCACCGAGTTCGGCGGCTCGCTGTCCATGAACACACTGGAGACCCTGGGCCTGATCTCCTGCTCGTTCGGCCAGTGGATGGGCAGGCAAGGCGGCGAGCAGGTGCGCGTGGTCGACCAGGAACACTTCCGCTATCTTCGCCTGGAATTCTTCGACGGCCGCCTGGTGGGAGCCAACACGGTGGGCATGACCAACGAGATCGGCATCATTCGCGGCCTGATCCAGACCAGGGTGCGGCTGGGCGGGTGGCTGGACCGCCTGAAGCGCGACCCGTCACGGCTGGCCGAGGCCTATGTGGCCTGTGCGCAGGGGGTCTAGGCCTTGGCCAAGGTGACGCTCAAGCTGTTCGCGCTGCTGGGACGCCACCTCCCCCCCGGCTCGGTGGCCAACGCCACCGAGGTGGAGATTCCCGACGGCTCCGACATCGGCGCCCTGATCGCCCGCTTCGCCCTGTCGGAAAAGGACTGCCATCTGGTGCTGCTCAACGGCGCTTTCGTGCCGCCCGATTCCCGCACCTCCACCCGCCTCTCCCCCGGCGACACGGTCAGCATCTGGCCGCCCATTGGTGGGGGGTAATGATGCGGGGGACGATGACGGACGGGGAAAACCCTTTCCAGCCGCCATTGAGGCGGCGGCCAAGCGGGCGGAGACCCGCGCCCGGCGAGGGACAATGACAAGGGAGCGCGTCACCTCCATGGGGCTGGACGAGTTCCGCCGCCACCTGCCGCTTGCCCTGCGCGGCCACGCCTATCGCTGGGCCGACGAGCGGAGTCTGGTGGTCGAAGGCGGCGTGGGCATCACGGTGGATGTACTGCCACCGCTGGTCCTGTCGGGCCTGCTGAGCCTGCCCCGCCTGCGCATCGCCTTTGCCTTCGCCGAGGGCGACGGCGCCGCCTTCCTGGCCGCCTGGGACCGGGCGTTTCAGCGCGGCGGGGGTTGACGGCCCCAATCACACCACGGGCGCGCCAAAGCCCCAGGAATAGGGTACCGGCCCGGACAGCGCCACCTCGTCGCCGTCGTCCAGTTCCCGTTCCAGGTTGACCGGGGCGCCGAGCTGGCGGGTGACGTCCTTGCCGTTGACCAGCACCAGGAAAATCTTGTTCACCGGCACGCCGAACCTTGCCACCAGATCGCCGATCACCGTCCCGGCCGGGACCTCCAGGGATTGGGGTCCGCTGCCGCCGGCATAGGGGGACAGGCTGTTGAACATCTTCAGCCGGATGGCGATGGTCGGCGCCTCGCCCGAATTGTCGCCCATACCGCGATCTGAAATGCCCATTTCCCGGCGCGGATCGGTATTCGGATGATTCATGTTCTTTATCCAAAGGTTCCGGAGGCAGCGCCGATGATTGCCCGATCGGTCCCGTGATGGAAAGGAGATTCCAGGCGGCCATCGCCGTCCCGCACCGGATGGACCGGCAATCGGGTGCCGAGGCCGCCGGGTTCTTCGAGCATGCCCCGGCCACCCCGCTGGATTGCTGTGCTATGCAGGCTCCCGCCCCGCCAGGAAGGCGGGCACGTCGCCGGCCGGCATGGGCCGCGCGTGGAAGAAGCCCTGGACGCCCTCGCAGCCCAGGACGCGAAGGAAGTCCATGTGGGCCTCGGTCTCCACCCCCTCGGCCACCACGCTGAGGCGCAGCCGGTGGGCCATGGCGATGATCGCCTCGGCGATGGCCATGTCGTTGAGGTCCCCGGGGATGCCCTGGATGAAGGCGCGGTCGATCTTCAGCCGCTGGATCGGCAGGCTTTTCAGGGAACTGAGGCAGGAATAGCCGGTGCCGAAATCGTCGATGGCCAGGGTGACCCCCAGCCGCTTCAGGGCGTGCAGGGTGGCGATGCACTCATCCTCGTTCTGCAGCATGCTTTCGGTGATCTCGATTTCCAGGCGGTCCGGCGAGATGCCGGTATGGGCCAGGGCCCCTTCCACCGCCCGCAGCAGGCGGCCGTTGCGCATCTGCTGGGCCGAGGCGTTGACCGCCACCCGAAGCGGCGGCAGGCCGGCGTCCTGCCAGGCGCGGATCTGGCGGCAGGCCTCGGCCACCACCCAATCGCCGATATCGATGATGAAGCCGCCCCGCTCGGCCGCCGGAATGATTTCAGCCGGGCCGAGCAATCCCCGGCCGGGATGGCGCCAGCGGATCAGGGCCTCGACGCCCTCCACCCGGCCGGTCTCCAACCCTATCTGGGGCTGGTAGAACAGCACCAGTTCGTCCTCGGCCAGGGCGCGGCGCACGTCCTTGTCCGACGCCGCCGCCAGGATCACCCGTTCGGTCATCTCCCTGGTGTAGAAGGCGTAGCCGTTCCGCCCGGTCTCCTTGGCGGCATACATGGCGGTATCGGCGGCCTGGATCAGGCTTTCGCGCGTCTGGCCGTCGTCGGGAAACAGGCTGATGCCGATGCTGGCCGAGGTGGCCAGCTCGCGGCCGCCCACCATGATGGGCAGGGTCACCGCCGCGCGGATCTTCATGGCCACGGCGGCGATGTCGTCGGGGCTTTCCGCCTGTTCCAGGATCACCATGAACTCGTCGCCCCCCAGCCGCGCCACCGTGTCCTCGGCCCGCACCGCGCCGCGCATGCGCTGCGCCACGGTCTTGAGCACCGTGTCGCCGACGCTGTGCCCCAGGGTGTCGTTGATGCGCTTGAAGTAGTCCAGGTCGACGAACAGCACGGCCAGGGCCCGCCGGTCGCGGCGGCAACGTTCCATGGCGTGGTCAAGCCGGTCGGCGGCCAGCAGCCGGTTGGGCAGGTCGGTGAGCGGGTCGTAGTGGGCCAGATGCTGCAGCCGCTCCTCGGCGGCGCGGATGGCCGTCAGATCGGTGAAGGCCGCCACGTAGTGGACCACGCTGTCGCGCTCGCTGCGCACGGCGGCGATGTTCATCAGCAGCGGCAGGGACTCGCCATCGCGGTGCCGCGACGCGATCTCACCCCGCCAGCGGCCGCCCTGGCTCAGGGCCTCCATGATCTGCCCGTGCAGTTCGGCGGGCTGCACCCCGTCCTCGAGCATATGCGGGCGACGCCCCAGCAACTCCCCCTCGTCATACCCGGTAATGGCGCAATAGCCGGGATTGACGGTCACCACCCGCAGCAGGGGATCGAGGATCAGCAGGCCGTCGCGGGTCGCCTCGAACACGGTCAGCGCCTGGCGCTGGCGATCCTCGGCGGCCTTGTGGTCGCTGACGTCCTGCAGCACGCCGATGATGCGCTGCGGCCGCTCGGCCCTGGGCGGGATGGATTTGCCCTGGGCGCGCAGCCAGCGCACGCTGCCGTCCGAGCGGATGCCGCGGAATTCCACCTGCAGGGGCGAGGTCTCGTTCAGCAGGCGCTCGTAGGCCCTGGCCAGCACCACCCGGTCGTCCTCGACAACATGGTCGAGAAAGCGGTCCAGGCTGCCGGCGAAGCCGCTCCCGGTATAGCCGAACACCCGTTCGATATGCCCGGCACGCACGATGCGGCGCGACTGGGCGTCCACCTCCCAGGCCCCCATGCCGGCGGCATCCAGGGCCAGGGTCAGGTGCTCCTCGCTGTCGCGCAGCGCTTCCTCTACGCTGCGGCGCTCCAGGGCCATCTGGATGGTGGCGTGCAGTTCGCGCTCGGAGAACGGCTTGAGCAGGAAGCCGAACGGCTTGGTGGCCCGCGCCCGCGCCAGGATGGCTTCCTCGGAATAGGCGGTCAGGTAGATCACCGGAATGTGCAGATCGGCGGGCAGCCGCGCCACCGTCTCGATGCCGTCAAGATCGCCCTCGATATGGATGTCCATCAAGATCACGTCGGGCTTCAGAGTCTGGATCTGCCGCAGGACCTGCTCGCCGGACGAGGCGATGAACACCACGTCGTAGCCCAGCTTCAGCAATTGATGCCGCAGATGAAGGGCGACGATCCGCTCGTCCTCGACCACCATGATCTGTATCGCGGGCATGGGCGGGAATCCTTCCGTCACCGTTGGATGGGAAAGCGCAGCCGGAACCGGGTCGGCGCCGTCCGTTCGATCCGGACGCTCCCCCCCAGTTGATCGGCAAGCAGGCAGACGAGTTGCAGGCCCAGCGTGGCGGCGTTCTCCACGTCCAGGTCGGGCGGCAGGCCGACGCCGTCGTCGGATACGCTGAGGTCCACCTGATCATCCTCGCCACAGGCCAGGGCCACCCAGATGCCGCCGCGCCGAGCGCCGGGAAAGGCATGTTTGAACACGTTGGTGACCAGCTCGTTGACGATCAGGCCGCAGGGTATGGCGGTGCTGAGCGGCAACTGGACGTCCTTGACCTCGAGGGACAGGGCGATGCGGTTGGAATCCAGCCCGTAAGAGGCCACCAGGGTGGGGATCAGGGAATCGAGGAAGGCGGCGAAATCCACCCGCGCGAAATCCTTGGACTGGTACAGGGTCTGGTGGATCAGCACCATGGAGCGGATGCGGCTCTGGCTGTCGCGCAGCATGCCGGCGACGGTGGGGTCGTCCAGCTTGGACAGTTGCAGGTCGAGCAGGCTGTCGACGATCTGCAGGTTGTTCTTGACCCGATGGTGGATCTCGCCCAGCAGGATCTCCTTCTCCCGCAGGGCCGCCCGGATCTTCTCCTCCTTCTGCTTGCGGTCGGAGATGTCGACAATGGCCGACAGCACCATGGGACCGTCCTCGGTGTCGATGGGGTTGAGGCCGATCTCCACCGGGAATTCGCTGCCGTCCTTGCGCCTTGCGTTGAGGTCGCGCCCCGCTCCCATGGGCCGCGAGCGGGGATCGGCGGTGAAGGTGGCGCGCAGACCGGGATGGGCATGGCGGAAACGGTCGGGAACCAGGATTTCCATCGACTGGCCCAGCATTTCATCGCGGGTATAGCCGAACACCCGCTCCGCCTGGGCGTTGACCATCTCGATCAGCCCGGCGGCGTTGACCATCACCATGGCGTTGGGGGCCGCCTCCACCACCCGGCGGAAGCGCTCCTCGCTCTTGCGCAAGGCCGTGTCAGCCGGCATGTCTCGGCTTTCCGACACTCCATGGACCCTTCACATCTGCGCCCATTCCCAAGGGGAGAGATGGTCACGGCCGCAATCGGGCACAATGGGGTCCAACCCTTAGAGCGGCATGCGCCAAATCTGGCGCACACCGCGACCAGCCGCCACCAAGGCGGCGGACAAGGCCCGGAGGGCGGTGGAGCAGATGAACCCGGTCAGGGCAAGATGGATTGCGGCAGGCTCCGAAGCGCCTGGTCCCGGGCCATCAGGACGAAAGCCCGCATATGGCGCCGCGCGGCGCGGCCGTTGCCGGCCACCATGGCCCGGATGGCCTCCGCCTGCCCCGCTTCGCCATGGACCGGCCATTCCTCGGCGGCCTTGCCCATCAGCCGCCAGTACGGCAGCAGGCGGCAGCGGATGGTCGCGCCGGCCTCCGACAGCAGCCGGTTGCCGCAGATATTGAACAGAATGGAAAACAGGTCGTTCTCGCTGCCGGTTCCCGCCGGCACCGCGGCATGCGACCACTCCCGCTCGGCCAGCGTCCAGCGCGAAGCCTCGCCGCGCGCCACCGCGAGGCCGGCGCAGGCGGCCGACACTTCCGCCAGGGCCTCGAACAGCTCCAGCATGATGGCGCGCTCCAGCCGGACCACGTTGCCGCCACGGTTCTTCTCGAAATGGGCCAGCCCCAAGGCGCCCAGATGCCGGAACGCCTCGCGCACCGGTGTCCGCGAGCACCCCAGCCGGGCGGCGATCTTCACCTCGCACAGCTTTTCGCCCGGCAACAGCCGGCCGGCGACGATGTCATCGATAAGCTGCTGCCGGACCCACTCCGCCGCCGATAGCTCCGTAGGGTCCTTGGGCCTGTGCACCCGGGTCATGCCATTCGTGCCTAATCCAATCCTTCCGCCAAGTATCGCGACACGTTTTGCGAGTTTTTCACCACAAATCTGCGCAACGCAACGGATACATAGCCATAGATTGCATGCTGAGATTGTATACAGCAAGCACTTTGCGCGTTATGAAGAAAGCAATCGGCTACCCACGAGTCAGAGCCCGTGGATGGCCGATAAATCGGCAATCCATATCCATACTTTCTCGGCGATGGGTAGGTCAGGCGGGGCCGGAAGCAACCCTGGAGCGCAAGGCCTCGGCGATACGCGCGATGGGGACTTCCCACCCCGACGGAGCCTTCCGGCGGAACAGGCGGAAGGCGGGATACCACTCGGAGGTCTCCCCCTCCATGAGCCAGCGAAAATCGGGCACGGCCGGCAGCAGCAGCCAGACCGCCTTGCCCAGGGCACCGGCCAGATGCACCACCGCGGTATCGACCGAGATGATCAGGTCCAGGTCCTTCAGCATGGCGGCGGTATCGCAGAAATCGGCGCAGAGGTCGGCGGCCTCCACCAGCTTGTCGAGGGGCGGCCGTCCCAGCCGGGGCATCACCGCGCCGCGCTGCAGGGAGTAGAAGGTCGCCCCCGGCACGTCGAGGATGGGATCGAGCATGCGGGCGGGGATCGAACGGTTCCAGTCGTCGCCGTGGGTGGGCCGCCCGGCCCAGGCCAGGCCGACCCTGAGGCTTCCCGCCGGAGCCTCGGGCAGCCGCACCTGCCCCCCCTTGGGAACCGAGAGATAGGGCGGCGCCATCGGCATGAGCCCGCCCAGCAAGCCGGGCAGCGACAGCAGCGTCAGCGCCTTGTCGAAGCCCGGCAGCGGACCGGCCTCTCCCACCACCTGATCCAGGCCGGGAGCGGTCTCCATCAGGCGGACCAGTTCGGGCTGGCAGGCCAGCACCACCTTGGTGACGCCGCGCGCCTTCAGCAGCGGGACATAGCGGATGAATTGCAGTGTGTCACCGTAGCCCTGTTCCGCCTGCAGCAGCAGCGTGCCGCCGGCCGGCAGGTCAGGCGGCAAGGCCTCGCCCTTCCAGGCGCGGTCGGTCAGGTAGGCCGGCAGGTTGGGATGGTCGCGCCAGCGCCACTCGTATTCCCGCCACCCCTCTTCCATCCGGCCGGACAGCAGCAGGTTGAGGGCAAGGTTGGTGTGGAACTTGGCGCCGTCGGGGTTGATCTGGATGGCGCGGCGATAGGCGGCATCGGCCTCGTCCAGCCGCCCCTGGCGATGCAGGGAATTGCCCAGGTTGCTCCAGGTCTCGCCCCCCCTGGCGCCCAGGGCCAGGGCCCGGCGATGGCAGGTCTCGGCATCCTCCGCCCGCGCGGTGCCCAGCAGGGCATTCCCCAGATTGTCCTGAATGGCCGCCGAATCGGGGCGGATCAGCGAGGCCGAGCGGATCATGGCCACCGCCTCCTCGCGCCGTTCCAGACGTTCGAGCGCCACCCCCATGTTGTTCAGCATGTCGGCGGGGCTGGGGTCGGCGGCCATGGCTGAGGCGGTGCGGTAGAGGCCGATGGCATCCTCGTATTGCTTGCGCGCCATCAGCACGCCGGCCAGGGCGTTCAGCGGGCAGGGATCGCGCGGCATCAGGCCGCAGGCCCGACGCAGGGCATCGACCGCCGCCTGGGCCTGATCGGGCACCAGGGACAGCACCTCGCCGAGATGCATCCAGGCCGATCCCAGATTGGGGTCGAGCTGGACGGCCCGCTCCAGGCTGGCCCGCGCCTCGGCCATCTTCTGGGTTCGGGCCCGCACCAGTCCCAGGGCGGCATGGGCTCCGGCCAGGCCCGGCGCCAGTTCCACCGCCCGCTCGGCGGCGGCGGCGGCGGCATCCAGGGCGCCCAGGCGCACCCGCATCACGGCAAGGCGCGACAGGATTTCCGGCTCACCGGGCATCCGCTCGGCCAAACGGGCCAGAAACCGCTCGTCTTCCACATCCAAGCCAGCCATTCCACCCACCCGAAATTGGAACCACGGAGCGCTTAAGCCGATTCACAAAATAGATAATTCGGTGTATATCAGAGCCGTACATTGGGGGCTAGTCGCGTGCAGATGCTGGGGGATACCGTCATTAGGGCACAGAAGCTCAGGTCTTGGGCTTTAATTACCACCATCCTGGCCAGTTCCTGGACGCCGGCCGCGGCCGGTACGCTGGAGGACGAGATGCGCGACCTGGTCGCCAATCATCCCCAGATCCAGGCCAAGATAAAGGGGGTGAGCTCTGCCGACGAAGGTATCCGCGGCGCCCGCTCCGGCTATCTGCCGAGCGTGAAGTTCTCCGGCGACCAGGGCCATGAATACGTCGACAATCCCGACCGGCGCGGCACCCAGGGCAAGCCGTTCATGGACAAGCGCAACACCACCGGCCTGACCGTCACCCAGAAGATTTTCGACGGCTTCTCCACGGATTCCCAGGTGGAATCGGCCAAGACCAGCCGGCGCATTTCCGAATCCGACCTGCGCAGCACCCGCCAGGCCACCCTGCTGGAAGGCTCCATCGCCTATCTGGACGTCATGCGCACCACCAAGCTGGTGGCTCTGTCGCGCGAGAACGAGCGCAAGATCGCCGAGCAGCAGAACCTGGAGGACGAACGCGTCAAGAAGGGATCAGGCATCGCCTCGGACGTGCTCCAGGCCAAGCAGCGCCTGCAGGTGGCCAAGGAACGCCGCGTCAATTACGAAGGCCAGTTCCATGCCGCCGTCGCCAAGTACACCCAGGTGTTCGGCCACGCGCCCGATGTGGCGGCGCTGTCCGACCCGCCGCTGCCCCTGGACCTGATTCCCGAGACCCTGGACCTGTCGCTGGAGGCGGCGGAAAAGGACAATCCCTCGCTGGAATCGGCGACCAGCACCATCAATCTGACCGCCGACAAGCGCAACATCGCCGAGGCCGGCTATTGGCCGACCCTCGATCTGGTCGGCAAGGCCGATTACGAGCACGGCAAGAACGCCACCGTCGGCGTGCGCCGCGACTGGTCGCTGATGCTGGTGGCCAGTTGGGAGCTGTTCTCCGGCTTCAAGACCGACGCCACCGTCGCCCAGGCGTCGTGGGACCATGGGGCAAGCAAGGACAACCGCTTCCACACCAGCCGCAAGATCGCCGAGCAGGCCCGCGTCGCCTGGCACAAGCTGCAGACCGCCCGCCAGCGCCTGGACCTGCTGGAAAACGCCGCCGTCCTGGCCGAGGAGGTCTGGACGGCGACCATGAAGAAGCGCGAGGCCGGAAAGGCCACCGTCACCGAGGTGCTGGACGAGGAAACCCGCATCAACGATGCGCGGATCAACTATACCGGCGCCTATTACGATATGTACCAGGCGTCCTACGAGCTGCTGACCGCCATGGGCCGCCTGGAGGTGGACAACCTCAGCCGGGCCAAACCCGCCAGTTCCCTGGATGTCTCGCCACTCAGGTCGGTGGAGTACACCTACCCCAAGGATCAGGCGCCCAAGCCCCAGGCCGCCCATCCGGCCAAGGCCCCCTCTCCCGCCGTCGCAACACCCGCCGCCCCGGCCCTGGCGCCGGTTCCCGCGGCCCAGCCGGCCGCCAAGCCGGACGGGCAGGCCGCCGACGCGGCGGTCATGGAGCGGGTTCGCGATCTGGTCGCCTCCCAGCAGCAGCCGGACAATTCCTTCTGGACCATCCGCTGATCGCGGGCGGAATACCCGCCTCCCGGATCGGAAGGAGGCACGGCCGTCCCGGCCGCCGCCCATCTCCGCCTACAACGCGCCCCAGATTTCGCGGGCATACTCGGCCACCGTGCGGTCGGACGAGAACTTGCCCATGCGCGCCACGTTGAGGATCGCCTTGCGGGTCCAGTCCTCGGGGTCGCGGTAGGTCTGGTCCACCCGCTCCTGCGCCGCCATGTAGAGCGGGAAATCGGCCGACAGCAGGTAGTGGTCGCCGCCGGTGGTCAGGATGTCCACCAGTTGGTGGAAACGGTCGGGCTGGTCGGGCGAGAAGAAGCCGCCGGCGATCATGTCCAGGGCCCAGGTCAGATCGGGATCGGCCTTGACCGCCGCCACGGAATCGTAGCCGTCCACCCGGCGGCGCGCCACTTCCTGGGCCGACAGGCCGAAGAGGAACATGTTTTCCTCGCCCACCTCCTCGCAGATTTCCACGTTGGCGCCGTCCCAGGTGCCGATGGTCAGGGCGCCGTTCATGCTCATCTTCATATTGCCGGTGCCTGATGCCTCGGTCCCGGCGGTGGAGATCTGCTCGGACAAGTCGGCGGCCGGCATCACCAGTTCGGCGGTGGAAACATTGTAGTTGGGCACGAAGACCAGCTTCAGCTTGCCGCCCACCAGGGGGTCGTTGTTGATCACCTCGGCCACGTCGTTGACCAGCTTGATGATCAGCTTGGCGATGTGATAGCCGGGCGCCGCCTTGCCGCCGATGATCACGGTGCGCGGCACCGGATGCAGCAGCGGGTTGGAGCGGATGCGGCCATAGCGGGTGATGACGTGCAGCACGTTGAGGAGCTGCCGCTTGTATTCGTGGATACGCTTGACCTGAACGTCGAACAGGGAATCCACGTCCACCTCGACGCCCAGGCGAAGCGACAGCATGGAGGCCAACCGCTCCTTGTTGGCGCGCTTGACACCGGCGAAGGCCTTGCGGAAGGCGGGATCGTCGGCCAGGGGCTCCAGCTTGTGCAACTGGTCGAGATCGGTGATCCAGCCGTCGCCGATCCTGGCGGTGATCAGGGCGGACAGGGCGGGATTGGCGGCCAGCAGCCAGCGCCGGGGCGTCACGCCGTTGGTCTTGTTGGTGATCTTGCCCGGGCTGAGGTGTTCGAAATCCGAGAAGATGGTGCTTTTCATCAGGCCGGTGTGGATGGCGGCGACGCCGTTGACCTTATGGCTGCCGATCACCGCCAGATGGCCCATGCGCACCCGGCGCTCAGCCCCCTCGGCAATCAGCGAGACGCGGCGCAGCAGCTCGGAATCGC
Source organism: Phaeospirillum sp. (assembly GCA_030824585.1). GTDB lineage: Bacteria > Pseudomonadota > Alphaproteobacteria > Rhodospirillales > Magnetospirillaceae > Phaeospirillum. Next base: position 36,869 of record JAVBXM010000015.1, read on the forward strand.
CGGGGTGGCGATAGCGCACGCTTTGCAGGAATTCGTGGTTCAGCGCGAAGACGATCTCCAGGTGGCGGGGCAGAACCCGCTCGAACAGGTCGATGGACCAGGTCTCCAGCGCCTCGGGCAGCAAGGTGTGGTTGGTATAGGCGCAGCAGCCCCGCACCAGGTCCCAGGCCTTGGACCATTCGATGTGGTGTTCGTCCACCAGCACCCGCATCAACTCGGCCACCACCAAGGCGGGGTGGGTGTCGTTGAGCTGGATCGCCACCTTCTCGGGCAGCAGGGTCCAGTCGGAATGGCTTTTGCGGAAGCGGGCCAGGATGTCCTGGATGGAGGCGGCGACGAAGAAATATTCCTGCTTGAAGCGCAGTTCCTTGCCCCGGTCGGTCATGTCCGAGGGATAGAGCACCTTGGACAGGGTCTCGGACTCGTTCTTGTCGCGCACCGCCTCGATGTAATTGCCGGCGTTGAAGTATTTCAGGTCGAACTCGCGGGTCGACTTGGCCGACCACAGGCGCAGGTTGTTGACCACCTTGCCGCCATAGCCGGGAACCGGCACGTCGAAGGCCATGGCCATCACTTCCTCGGCATCCACCCATTGCGAACGGGTATGGCCCAGCACGTCGCGGAAATGGATGACGCGGCCGCCGAAGCGGACCGGGAAGATGACGCCCGGCCGGGGGAATTCCCAGGGATTGCCGTAGCGCAGCCAGTTTTCCGGGCTTTCCACCTGCCAGCCGCTGTCCACGTGCTGGGTGAACATGCCGTAATCGTAGCGGATGCCGTAGCCGAAGCCCGGCACTCCGATGGTGGCCATGGAATCCAGCAGGCAGGCGGCCAGGCGCCCCAGGCCGCCATTGCCCAGCGCCGCTTCCACCTCCCAGGCGGCCAGTTCGTCGAAATCCTGGCCCAGTTCGGCGATGGCCTGGCGCACCGTGTCGTAAAGCCCCAGATTGATCAGGCTGTTGACCAGGGTGCGGCCGATCAGGAACTCCATGGACAGGTAGTAGACCCGCTTGGAATCCTCGCGGTAATAGCGGTTCAGCGTCGGCATCCAGTGCTCGGTCACCCGGTCGCGCACCGTGTGGGCGGCGGCCATGAACCAGTCGCGCGCCGTGGCGTTCACCGGTTCCTTGCCGACCGTGTAGAGCAGATGGCTGCCGATGGCTTCCTTGATGCTTTCCACATCGTCGGCCAGCAGCCGCACCACCGGAGGCTTCGCCCTTTTCATACCGGTCTTCCCGCCTGTTCCATCCATCGTCATTCCGCCACGAAACCGAAGCGCGGGCAAGGCCGGTCATACCGGTGAGGGGTCATTACTCTATGAAATTCGGGTTAAGGCCGGGGAAATTCGGGTTAAGGCCGGGAGAATTCAGGCCCAAGCCTGGGATTTTCGGTCTCCGACAGTCCGATTGACGCCGCCGACAGCCGCCGAATAAGCTGCGCCCCATTGATCTGTTCAGCCGGCCGGACCGAAACCGGTGTCGGGCTTGTGGAGCAAGGAATGCGGCTCAGAAAACTTCCCAAGCGCTATACCGGACTGGTTCAGCCGCTGATTCTCACCATGCTGATGACCTGTGTGGTTTCGGCCATCAGCGTCCTGCGCTCGCGCGGGTTCGACGCCGGCTTCGTCGACATCTGGCCCACCGCCTGGCTCATATCCTGGGCGGCCGCCTATCCGGTTCTCCTGATGGTCCTGCCGCTGGTCCGCCGTATCGTGGCGGCGACGGTGGAAAGCTGAAGGGCCGGCGGCCCCGTCCCTCAGCCTGGAACCCAGACCCCGTCGGCCTTGATCGCCGCGTACATGGCATCCGGCGCCAGATCGAGCTCCCCTGGCCACGTCACCACACCATGGAGCAGATCCACCTGGCCGAACAAAGCCGGGGCGGACAGCGCCGCGAATACTCCGGCATCGGCCGAATGGATCAGTCGGGACAGATGGACCTCTCCAGCCGTTCCATCTTGGAATTCGACCCACAGCCGGTAGCCGGCAAGCGCCTGCACCCGCCGGACCCGCCAAGCCGACCGTGGCGTCAGGGAAGTGGTGCGATCTTGCGCGGGGATTGATTGCGGGAACATAGCTCCCAATCCTCCATCAGTTCGGCGCGATGCTCCTGCGCCCATTCCAAAACCAGGGCCATGGCCCGGCGCGGCAATTGCCCTTCCAATATCTCCAGGCTCCGAATGTCGATCAACACCTCGTCCTCGCCGTAAAGGGCATGGAAATGCGGTGGGGCATGATCGTGCCAGAACATCTGGATCAGAATGCCATAAAATGCCGACTAAGGTGGGCATCGACGTCACCTCCCCCCGGACTTCAGCCCCTCCGCCGTCGCCACCATTCTCGCGTCGGCCAGAATGGCGGCGGTGTCGGCCTTGTAGCGCAGGCGCCAGTTGGGGTGCTGGGTGGTGGTGCCGGGCAGGTTCATCTGCACTTCCTGGCCCAGGACATCCTCCATCTGCACCATCGTCAGCCGCGAGGCCGAACGTCCCAGATAGGCGTGGGCCGCCGCCGCCAGGGCCACCGCCTGGGCATCGGCCAGCGTCGGGGTAACCGGGAAGTCGGCGGACAGCAGCCCTTGGCCCGCCAGGGCGGCTACCATGGCGACGCGATCGGCGGCCCGCGCCGCCCGCTCCTCCGCCGCCTGCCCCTGGCGGGGATAGAGGTCGAGCTTTTCCCGCCGGTCGATATCCTTGGCCGCCCACCAGCCGCGCAGGGACGGCAGATCGTGGGTGGCGGCGATGGCCAGGGCCTTGGCGTCGAACTGATCGGGAGCACGGATGGCGCCGTCCCTGGTCTTTTCGAACACCATCACCCGGTAGGCGAAGATGCCCATGCGGTCCATGCGCTCGCGGAAACCGTCGGGCACGGTGCCCAGATCCTCGCCGATCACCAGGCAACGGTTGCGCTGGCTTTCCAGCGCCACCAGCCGGAACAGGTCCTCGGCCGGATAGCGCACATAGGCGCCCTGGTCGGCGGGCTGGCCCGGCGGCACCCAATAGAGCCGGGCCAGGCTCATGGCATGGTCCAGGCGCAGCGCCCCGGCATGGCGCATGTTGGCGGCCATCACCTCGATGAAGGGGGCGTAGAAGTGCTCACGCAGGGTGATGGGATTGAACGGCACCAGCCCCCAATCCTGGCCCTTGAGCGCCAGCGGGTCGGGCGGCGCCCCCACCGAGACGCCCAGCGCCAGGGACTCCTGCTGGGCCCAGGCCTCGGCCCCGTCACCGGCGATGCCCACCGCCAGGTCGCGGTAGAGGCCGATGGCCGCCCCCGCCGCCTTGCCGCGGGCCTGCGCCTCGGCCAATTGCTGGTCGGCGATGAACTGGAGCCATTGGTAGAACTCCACCTGCTCCACGTGCTCGAGGACGAAATCGGCCACGGCCGGGGAATCCGGGCGGCGGTATTCCTTGGGCCACTGGCGCCAATAGGCCTTGCCGTCGCGCGAGAACCTGTCGTGCAGCGCCTCGAACACCGAGAAGCGCCGCCCGGCCTCGCCCATCTCGGCCTGGAAGGCGCGGAACGCCTGGCCGCGCGGATCGTCGTCGCCCATGCGGGTCCGGCGAAACCAGCGGTTCAGCACCTCCAGCATGGGCCGGGCCAGACGCATGACGTCGGGGTACTCGATCTGCGAATAGCCGCGTAGCCGCGCCACGGTGGCCTGATAGCCGGGCGAGGCGAACATGCGCTTGGCTTCCAGGCATTCCCTGAACTCGGGGATGGCCTCGATGTCGATATAGGCGATGTTGAGGAAACGCCGCGACGACGGCGAATAGGGGCTGAACCGCTCGGGGTCGGCGGGAAACAGGGCGTGCAGCGGGTTAATGCCGACGCAGGCGGCCCCCAGCCGGGCGGCGCCTTCGGCCAGATCGGCCAGATTGCCGTAGGTGCCGACGCCCCAGTCGCGCTCCGAGCGCAGGGAATAGATCTGGGTGGCGATTCCCCAGGCTCCGGCCCCCCGCTCGACGATCTCCGGCACGAAGGCCCTGGGCGGGGTGACGATCAGCGCCATCTCGGCCAGGACGGCACCCCCGGGGCCCGACAGGATCAGCCGGTGATAGCCGCAAGGGGGAAGCGCGGGCAGGTCCAGCCAGCGGCGATGGATCAACCCACCCTCAAGCTGATATTCCTCGCCCCAGCGCAGCTCGAAGGGACGGAAGCTGCCGGTGTGGCGGATGCCCAGTTCCTCCTCCAGCACCCAGACATGCTCGGCCTCGTCGGCCTCGGCCGGCAGGGTGATGGCGATGGAGGGCGGCGCCCCGTGCTCGTCGGCCATCAGCACCGGCTCCAGCGCCCGGCGCCACGGCCGGCTTTCCAGGTCCCTGAGGCTGGCCCGCACCTGGTCGTCGCTGTCGGCCGGCAGGCCCATGGCGGCCAGGAAGACCCGCTTGGTCTCGGGCGGCACCACCCGCCACTCGCCGAAGAAGTCCCACCAGCCGTCCTCGATTCCCGCCAGGCGCGCCAAACGGTCCAGCGCGTCGCTTCCACTCATTCCTTGTCCCCTTCTTCACTCTCGTCCCGCTGCACGCCGCGAGCCCCGCCCGAGCGGCGCAGCACCGCCAGGGAGCGCTGCCCCAGCGGATAGGTGATGCCCGCCGCCCAATGGGTGCCCGCCTGCCGGCCCACCGGGTCGTTGGTGTCGAGCACCAATTCCCACGAGCGGCCCAGGCTGGGCGGCGGCAGCACATAGGGCACCGCCTCGTGATAGGCGTTGAGCAGCACCAGGAAGGTGTCGTCCATCTCTTCCCGGCCGGTCAGGTTGTCCACCGCGCAGGATTCTCCCCCCAGCACGAAACCCAGCGAGCGGGCGAAGGGCGTGGTCCAGTCGCCGTGGCCCATCTCGCGGCCCTCCGGCGTGATCCACACGATGTCCTTGAGCGGCGAATTGGGCAGGCGCTTGCCCTCGAAGAAGCGCGGACGGCAGAACACCGGATGATCCTTGCGCAGGCGGATCAGGGTCTGGACGAAGGCCAGCAGGTCCTCGTCCACCTGCCCCCAGTCCATCCACCCCAATTCGTTGTCCTGGCAATAGGCGTTGTTGTTGCCCTTCTGGCTGCGGCCCATCTCGTCGCCGGCCAGCAGCATGGGCACGCCCTGGGACAAAAGCAGGGTGGCCAGCAGGTTACGGCTTTGACGGGCCCGCAAGGCGGTGACCTCGGGATAGGGCGACGGACCCTCGTGGCCGCAATTCCAGGCGTAATTGGCGTCGGTGCCGTCCTTGTTGCCCTCCAGGTTGGCCTCGTTGTGCTTGCGCTCGAAGGTGACCAGATCCCTGAGGGTGAATCCGTCGTGGCAGGTGACGAAATTGAGGCTGGCCCACGGCCGCCGCCCGCCCCAGCCGAAGATGTCCGACGAACCGGTCAGCCGCGAGGCCAGATCGCCGATCACGCCGCCCTCGCCGGTCCAGAAGCGGCGCACCGTATCGCGATAGCGGCCGTTCCACTCGGACCAGCCGGGGGGAAAGCGCCCGACCCGGTAGCCGTCGCCGCCCAGGTCCCAGGGCTCGGCGATCAGCTTCAATTTGCTCAGCACCGGGTCCTGGCGCACCGCATCGAGGAAGGCCGAGGAATGGTCGAAACCGCCCTTGCCGCGCACCAGGGCGGCGGCCAGATCGAAGCGGAAGCCGTCCACGTGCATTTCCTCGGCCCAATAGCGCAAGGAATCCATCACCATCTGCAGCACGCGGGGATGGGCGAGGTTGAGCACGTTACCGCAGCCGGAATAGTTCTCGTACCAGCGCTTGCCGTCGGGTCCCAGGCGGTAATAGCTGAGATTGTCGATGCCCCGGAACGACAGGGTCGGCCCCAGGTGGTTGCCCTCGGCGGTGTGGTTGTAGACCACGTCGAGGATCACCTCGATGCCGGAATCGTGCAGGCGCGACACCATGGTCTTGAAGTCGCCGTGGGGGCTGGCCGCGTAGTAGCGCGGATCGGCGGCGAAAAAGCCGATGGAATTATAGCCCCAGTAATTGCGCAAGCCCCGGTCGGCCAGATGCTTCTCGTCGATCATGGCGTGGATGGGCAGCAATTGCAGGGTGGTCACCCCCAGGCGCCGCAGATGGTCGATCACCCCGGGCTGGGTCAGGCCCAGAAAGGTGCCGCGCATGCCGTTGGTCACGCCGGGGTGCTTCATGGTCATGCCGCGCACATGGGCCTCGTAGACGATGGTCTCGGGCCACGGCACGTTGGGGCGGCGGTCATTGCCCCAGGTGAAGGCGGTATCCAGCACCCGGCACTTGGGCATGAAGCGGGCGTTGTCGCGCTTGTCGGCCACCAGGTCCAGCTTGGGCGTGCCGGGGCGGAAGCCGAAATGGGTGTCCGACCACTCGAAGCCCCCCACCAGCGCCTTGGCATAGGGGTCGAGCAGCAGCTTGTGGGCGTTGAAGCGGTGCCCCTCGTTGGGGTCGTAGGGGCCGTGGACGCGATAGCCGTAAAGCTGCCCCGGCCGGCAATCGGGCAGATAGCCGTGCCAGACCTCGTCGGTGTATTCGGGCAGTTCGATCCGCTCCACCTCGCGCAGGCCGCGCCGGTCGAACAGGCACAGTTCCACCTTGAGGGCATGGGCCGAGAACAGGGCGAAGTTCACGCCATTGCCGTCCCAGGTCGCCCCCAGGGGATACGGCAATCCGGGCAAAATGCGGCGCCGCGCGGTCATTCAGTCCTCGCCCGTCATGACGTCGCTGGCACCGTGGCGAATGTGGAGGACATGCACGGTGCGGCGGCCTTCGTCGATATCATAGATGATCCGGTAAACGCGTGGTCGACGGCCGTAGAGCAATTGTCGCAAGCTGGCATCCTCCGGCACCGGCAACCCTCTCCCGGGATGATGGGCAAGAGTGGCAACCTTCGCCTCAAGCCCGTTGAACCATCGCGCCGCCGCCGGAACATGCCGCGCGGCGATGGCTCCGTAGAGGTGGCGGAGATCACGGATAGCCCGCCCCGTCACCTCAACGCGGAATATCATGCTCGGCCCGCAGCATGGCGAAGGCCTCCACCGCCGACACGGTCCGGCCGCTCGCCACGTCGTCGCGGCCCTGGCGAATCCCTTCGCCAACATTGGCGGAAGCGGCGATGTCGAGCAGGCGCTGATACGCCTCGGCATCTTGCAATACCGCCGCCGCCTTGCCGTTGACCGTCAGGATCAGGGGACGGCCGGTCTCGCGGATATGGTTCAGGAACTCGACCGAGTGATTGCGGAAGGTCGTCACCGGCTGGATGTCCTTGACGATGTCCATGGCAGCAGTTCCATTGAATGACGTTACCTTTAAAGGTATGGCATCGCCTCAGTCAGGTAAAGCTCCCTCACCGCTCCCGCTTGAACACGCAGGTGGCCAGCGGCGGCAGGCGCAGGCGGATGGACCAGCCGTGGCCGTGCCAGGGCACCTCCTCGGCCTGGGCGCCGCCCGAATTGTGGATGTTGGAGCCGCCATACCATTCGGAATCGGTATTGAGCAGTTCGCGGTACCAGCCGGGCTCGGGCACGCCGACCCGGTAGGAGTCGCGCACCATGGGAGTGTAGTTGCCGGCCACCACCAGGAAGTCGCTCGCGTCGAAGCCCTTGCGCAGCCAGGTCAGCACCGAGTTGTCGCGGTCGTTGCAGTCGATCCAGGCGAAGCCGGCCTGCTCGTTGTCCAACTGGTGGAGCGCCGGCTCGGTGCGGTAGAGGCGGTTCAAGTCGCGGATCAGGCGCCGCACGCCGTCGTGCCGCCCGTCCTCCAGCAGGTGCCAGTCCAGGCTGGCATCCTCGTTCCATTCGCGCTCCTGGGCGAATTCGGAGCCCATGAACAGCAGCTTCTTGCCCGGCTGGGTCCACATGAAGCCGTAATAGGCCCTCAAGTTGGCATAGCGCTGCCAGGGATCGCCCGGCATGCGGCCGAAGATGGAGCCCTTGCCGTGCACCACCTCGTCATGGGAAAGCGGCAGCACGAAGTTCTCGTGATAGGCATAGAGCTGGGCGAAGGTCAGGCTGTCGTGGTGATAGCGGCGGTGGATGGGGTCCTTGCTGAAATAGCGCAGCGTGTCGTGCATCCAGCCCATGTTCCACTTGAACCCGAAGCCCAGCCCGCCCAGGTGGACGGGCCGCGACACCATGGGCCAGGCGGTGGATTCCTCGGCGACGGTCATGGCGCCGGGATGCTCGGCATAGACCACCTGGTTCATGCGGCGCAGGAACTCGATGGCTTCCAGGTTCTCGTTGCCGCCGTGGCGGTTGGGAACCCACTCACCCGGCTCGCGCGAGTAGTTCAGGTACAGCATGGAGGCCACAGCATCCACCCGCAGGCCGTCCACGTGGTACTGCTCCAGCCAGTACAGGGCGTTGGCGTAGAGGTAGTTGACCACCTCGGTGCGGCCGTAATTGTAGATCTGGGTATTCCAGTCCTTGTGCACGCCGAGCCGCGGATCCTCGTGCTCGTAGAGATGGGTGCCGTCGAAATAGTGCAGGCCGTGCGGGTCGTTGGGAAAGTGCCCGGCCACCCAGTCGACGATCACCCCGATGCCCCTCTGATGCAGCCGCTCCACCAGGGTGCGGAACTCGTCGGGCGTGCCGTAGCGCGAAGTGGGCGCGAACAGCCCCACCGGCTGATAGCCCCACGAACCGCCGAACGGATGCTCGTGCACCGGCAGGAACTCCACATGGGTGAAGCCCAGATCGGCCACGTAATCGCCCAATTGGTCGGCCAGTTCCAGATAGGAGAGCGAGCGGTTCCAATCTTCCGGCACGCGCTTCCACGACCCCAGATGGACCTCGTAGATGCTGACCGGGGCGTGGCGGTCGTTGCGCGAGCCTTGCGCCGCCATCCACTCGCCGTCCTGCCAGTCGCGGCGACCCAGCTCCCACACCACCGAGGCGGTGCGCGGCGGAACCTCGGCGAAATGGCCGTAGGGATCGGCCTTGAGCGGCAGCAGCCGTCCATCGGCGGCGGCGATCTCGTACTTGTAGAAGCACCCCTGCCCCAGCCCGGGGATGAAGATCTCCCATACCCCGGCCTGATGGCGCAGGCGCATGGGATGGCGCCGTCCGTCCCAGCCGTTGAAATCCCCCACCACCGAGACGCGGCTGGCGTTGGGCGCCCAGACGGCGAAATCCACGCCGGCCACCCCGTCCACGCTACTGACCTGGGCGCCCAGCTTCTCGAAGGTGCGCAGATGGGTACCCTCGCTCAGCAGGTGCACATCCAGGTCGCCCAGCACCGGCGGAAAACGGTAGGGATCGTCCAGGTCCTCCACGCCGCCGTCGTGGTGCCGAATCCGCAGCCGATAAGCCGGGCTGCCGCTCAGGCGGGCCGCGAACAATCCATCGGGATGAACCCGCTGCATGGCAGTCTCGCCCCCCGCCGCCAGGACCGAAACGTCCCGGGCCTGGGGCTGGAAGGTACGGATCACCGTGCCGCCCTTGACCCGATGGGGCCCCAGCACGGCGAAGGGGTCGCCGTGGCGTCCCTGGGCGATGGCGTCGGCATCGCTGGACCGGATCAGTCTTGCCGCTTCGGGCATGAGCCCCCTCCTGCCTGTCGAGACGACAAGTGTCACCGCCTTTGGCCGGAAAGACAAAGGGCGATTTCAGGGGGCACGTTTTCCCTGTCCAGTTTTTAAATAGTCTGATTGGAGCTTTCGCAAAGCCCCTAAATCTGGTAGTACTTTCCGTTGAGGGGATCGGCTCGATCAGGGCCGATAAGACAATTCGTGCGGCCCGAGGGGGCCGTCACCGCAAATCATGGAGCGTGTTATGGGCGTCCTTCCGAAGGTTCTGGGTCTCACCGTGGCCGGCGTGCTGGTCATCGCTCTGTATCTGGCCGTTCCCGTGCTCGGCGCCTTGTTCGGCGGCGTCGCCGATCCCAGCCCGGCTCACAGCCCGCTGGGCTTCTCGGTCTATCTGGGCCTGCTGCTGACCGCCGTCTTCACCAGCCTGGTGATGTATCTGGCTTCGACCGGCGGCGGCTCCTCGCAGAGCTAAGCCTGTCCGATACGGATTTGAGAAGCGCCCCGGCCTTGCGGCCGGGGCGTTTTCGTTTGGTGGCAGCCAAGCGACATTCAGGGAATTGGGCTGATTTCGGGGTGAAGCACCTTCCGGGAAAAGAGCTCAGACACAGATGAACACAGATAAACACAGATGAATTGAGAAAATCCCTTATCTGTGTCCCGCGCAGCGGGAATCTGTGTTCATCTGTGTCCCATTCCATCGCCTATCCGTTTGAATGTCGATTGGCCCTAAGGCCATCGCGCGTCATACCCGGCGCACGATGGCCTAAATCAGGCGGCCCGCACGTTGGCGAGGAATTCCCGGACTTCATGTTCCAGGGCGGTGCTTTCCTCCAGCAACCCGTTGGCCGACTGGAATACCGCCTGGGCCATGCGTCCGGTCTCCGAGGCCGCCTGGGCCACGCCCGAGATGTTGCTGGCCACCTCGCGGGTGCCTTCGTTGGCCTGATCCACGTTGCGGGCGATTTCCGCCGTGGCGGCCCCCTGTTCCTCGACGGCGCCGGCGATCATGGTCGCCAGCTCGTTGATGCGCGAGATGGTCCCCGAAATGCCGGAAATGGCCTCCACCGCCAATTGCGTCTCGGTCTGCACCGTGGCGATCTGCTGGGTGATCTCGTCGGTGGCCTTGGCGGTCTGGCCGGCCAGGTTCTTGACCTCGTGGGCGACCACGGCGAAGCCCTTGCCCGCCTCGCCGGCCCGCGCGCTCTCGATGGTGGCGTTGAGCGCCAGCAGGTTGGTCTGGCTGGCGATGTCGCTGATCAGGCCGACCACATGGCCGATCCGCTGGGCCGCCGCCGCCAGGCCGGAAATCTTGCGGGTCGCCTCCACCGCCTCGACCTCGGCGGCCTTGGCGATGTCCGACGACTGGCGGACCTGACGCGAAATCTCGTGAATGGAGCTGGACAACTGGGCGCTGGCCGACGCCACCGTCCCCACATTGGCGGTGGCCTCGTCGGTGGCCGACGAAACGGCGCCGCTCTGGCGCTGGGTCTGCTCCGCATTGGCCGACAGGGTGTCGGCCGAACCGTGCAGCAGTTCCACCGCGGTCTTGACCCGGGCCAGGGTGGCTTCGATGGACTCGTCGAAGCGTTGGGTCGCGGTCTCGATGGCGCGCTGGCGAGTTTCGCGCTGGGCCAGTTGCCGCTGCTCCTCGGCCTTGTGGGCGGCGGCCTCGATCATGCCGACCCGCCAGCCGTCCAGGGCCTTGGCCAGCGGCCCGAACTCGTCCAGCCGCTCCGCCCCCGGCACCGTCAGGGCGGTGTCGCCCCCGGCCAGACGCCGCACCGCCTCGACCAGCCCGCTCAGCGGACGGGTGATGCCGCGGCCGATGGCCACCGCGAAGATCAGTCCGACGACCACGGCAATGCCGCCGATGACGGCCGACAGGGTACCGAATCCACTGATCCGGTCCTTGACCTCGGCCGCCCGCTCGTCGGCGGTGGAGCGGTAGCCCAGGGAAAGCGCCTCGCCGATCTTGTCGATGGTGGCGCTGATCTTGGCGGCGCTGACCCGCGACTCCACGTATTCCGGATGGTCGAACGCCACCTTGCGGGCCTTCAGGTCGGCGATCTTCTCCACCCTGACCTTATAGGCGGCGATCTGTTCGGCCAGTTCCCTCACCTGGGCCTGGCGCTCCGGAACGATGGTGGTGGTGCCCATCAGGCCTTCCACTTCCTTGATCAGCTCGCCGACCAGGGTATTGGCCCGCTGATAGCGGCTGATATCGTCGGTGGCGAAGTACACCCACATGTTGAAGCGGGCTTCATAGATGTGGCGCTCGATGGTTTCCAGCTTCAGGGCGTTGTCGCTGGCCCGCCGGCTGGTGGTGACGATCTCGGCCATGTCGCGGGCCGACATGGCGGCGAAGGTGGCCAGTCCGGCGATGAGGACGATCAGGACGGCAAAGCCGGCCAGGAGACGCGTGGCGATACCCAATCTTGTCAGCATGGCTTCCTCGTTGACTCGGCTGACACAATGGGATGGTCAAGGCCGTGAAGGTGGTCGGAGCGTTCAAAAGGTGTTTACAAAATACATAAAATTGCGTCGTTGAGCTTATCCGGAAGGATAAGGAACACCTCAAGCATTGTACCAATCAAATATATACCCATTGATAGACAAACTCGGCACTTATGCCGTAAGGATAATCACGTATTATCATCTTAATTCAGGGAAGACCTCAATTGATAATGCCTGCTACCACACTTTCACTGTGGATGGGGAGTCACAAAATATGATTGCGCGTATACGTTTTCGGAATACGCCGAATAATAACAATTAAAAGATGGTGACCACCCCCACCCCGGCCTCGGAGAGGGAAAAGCCGGTGGACGGTGTGGGAAAGTGGGGAACCGAGGGTCTTTAAAGTGCATCAGCTTCAAGCCGAAGCACTCCAGGATTCTGTATATACGAAAAAGCTCCGCTTTTTCAGGGCTCAGACGCCGCTCGGGCTTAAGAGTTTTTCGACTTTCCGATTCAGCTCAAATGCGAAAAACTCTAAGGACAGACCTTGTAGTCGTCGGTCACTTGGTTGCGGACCACCTTGGACAACTTGCTGAAGGCGGCGAAGCCCCGCTTCTCGATGGTCTGCAGCAGATCGTCGATGTTGTCGCAGAACCCCTCGGTCAGCGAGATGTTGCGGGCATAGGTGACCAGCCGGCCGTCGGCGTAGTTGATCTGATACTTCCAGTCGTCGGGAAATTCGCGCTGCCAGGCCTTTTGCCGCCGGTCCACGGCGGAGCGGAACTTGGCGCCGTTGGCGCCTTCGATCTTCTGCCAGCGGTCGCGGGCTCCCGGCAGCAGCCGCTCGTTACAGCGATTGGCGGCCTCGCGCAGGAAGATGCCCTGGCGCACTTCCTGCTCCGACTTGATCTCGGCCTGGGAAAAGCACTTCTTGGGCGCGGCGGCCCCGGCGGCGGCGGGGATCAGGATAGCGGCGACGAGGATTGCGGCGCGGAGCATGCGGCGGCCTTGCGGTTGGACGTCGCTCCATTATGCCGCAGCCGCGCCACTACCCGCCAGCCGAGAAGCATGGACAGGATGAATGCGTGGATGGCCGGCTCGGTGATGTCCTTCTTGACCATCATCCAGTGGTGGGTCACCCCCAGCGGCGCGATGAGGTAGACCAGCCGGTGCAATGCCCGCCAGCGTCGTCCGCCCAGGCGGCGCACCATGGAATCGGTGGAGGTGACGGCCAGCGGGATCAGCAGCAGCACCGCCAGCATGCCCAGGGTGATGTAGCGGCGCTTGACGATCTCGCGGCCGATGGCGTTCCAGTCGAAGAACTGGTCCAGCCCCACATAGGAGCTGAAATGCAGCACCACATAGGCGAAGGCGAACAGCCCCAGCATGCGGCGCCAGCGCGCCACGGCGTTCCAGCCGCTCAGGGCCCGCAGCGGCGTCACCGCCAGGGCGATCAGCAGGAAACGCAGCGCCCAGTCGCCGAGGAACCGGTTGGTGGCCTCGATGGGATTGGCCCCCAGCCCACCGGTCGCCGCCCGCACCGCCAACAGGCCCAGAGGAATCAGGCAGGCGGCGAACAGCACAGGCTTGACCCAGGATTGCCGCAGGACCTTATCCATCAGTAATTCACCGCCAGATCCATACCGGAATACAGCGACGCCACCTGATCGGCGTAGCCGTTGAAGGGCAACGTCTTGCGGCGCAGGAACTCGCCGATGCGCCGCTCGCTGGCCTGACTCCAGCGCGGATGGTCCACCGCCGGGTTGACGTTGGCGTAAAAGCCGTATTCCCGCGGCGCCGCCTTCATCCAGGCGGTCTTGGACGGAGTCTCGGCGAAGCGGATGCGCACGATGGACTTGATGGACTTGAAGCCGTATTTCCATGGCACCACCAGCCGGATGGGCGCGCCGTTCTGGGGCAGCAATTCCTCGCCATAGAGGCCGACCGCCAGCAGGGTCAGCGGGTGCATGGCCTCGTCCATGCGCAGGCCCTCCACATAGGGCCAGTCGATGACGGCGCGGCGCTGGCCGGGCAGGCGCTCCGGGTCCTGCAGGGTGGTGAACTCCACGTACTTGGCGCGCGAATTGGGCTCGAAGCGCTTCAGCACCTCGGCCAGGGGGATGCCCACCCAGGGGATGACCATGGACCACGCCTCGACGCAGCGCAGGCGGTAGATGCGCTCCTCCAGCTTGTGGGGCCTGATCAGGTCCTCGTAGCCCAGGGTACCGGGCTTGGCGCATTCCCCGGCGATGGTCACGCTCCACGGCTTGGGCTTGCCGAAATAGCTGGGGGCCAGTTGGGCGGGGTCGGATTTCTCCACCCCCAGTTCATAGAAATTGTTGTAGGTGGTGACGTCCTTCTGGGGCGTCGGCGGCTCGTCAGTGGAGAACGGGCCCTTGACGGTGGGCAGCGCCGCCTCGGCCCCCGCGCCCGACAGCGCCAGGGCGCCCGCCGCCCCCAGCGCCAGGAAGCGCCGGCGGTCCAGCCACAACGCCTTGTCGGTCACCTCGGACTCGCGCGGGAAGGCCCCGGACCTGATCAGCATGTTCATCACTCCACCAACCTCTTGAAGACGGGTTCGTCGCCCGGCCCCGGAAGGTTACATGGGGATCACGGCTTGGGTTTGGAACAGACCCGCTTCACCGCCTGCCAGTCGGTATCCGACAGGGCCGGCAGATGGGGTTCCGGCCGCCGCCGCGCCTCCACCGCCGCCGCGCGGCTGCCGGATTCGGGATGGGTGCCCAGCCAGGCGAGCACCTGTCCCTGCCGCCCCTCCATGGTCTCCAGGCGGCGGAAGAACTGGACGAGGCCGTCCGAGCCGATCCCCGCCGCCTCGAGCAGGCTCAGCGCCCCCAGGTCGGCGGCGCTCTCGTCCTCGCGGGAATAGGCGCCGGCCAGGGCGGCGCCCAGGCCGCTGGCCACCAGCCCCGAGGCGTCGCCGGTGATCATGGTGGCGAACACGCCGACCCCCAGCGCCCGGATCATGGCGGCGGTGACGTGGCGTTGGCCGATATGGGTCAGTTCATGGGCCAGCACCCCGGCCAGTTCATCCGGCCCCTCGACCTTGGCCAGCAGGCCGGAGAACAGGATGATCTCGCCGCCCGGCAGGGCCAGGGCGTTGATGTCCTTCGACCGCAGGACGTGGATGTTCACCTGCCGCCGCTCGGCCGGCAGGGGCTCGGCCAGACGGCGGGCCAGGGCGTCCAGCACCCGCAGGCCGTCGCGCCCCTCGCAGGCCTTCATCTGGCCTTCCAGGCCGGTGGCGATGGACTGGCCCCACTGGCGCTCCAGCCCCACGGGAACCAGATGGGCCAGCAGCCTGGAGCCCGGAGCCAGGCCGAGCATCAGGCCGACCAGCACCCCCGCTCCCAGCAGGCAGACCAGGACCAGGGCATGACGCTTGCGCCGGGGCGGAGCCGGCGGCTGGGGCAGTGCCTCGCGGATCACATAGGCATCCTCGACCGCCAGCCGGGCGTCGGGCTCGGAGGCGCAGCGCAGCCGTATCCCGCGCTTTTCCGGCCAGTCGCCGTCGGCGATCAGGTCGCCGGTCTTCCACACCGCCACGAGAAAGCCGTCGGCCCCCCGGATTTCCAGGCCGGTAGCCAGAACGCGGACCACCACCTTGCGCATGGCGGCGCTGCGTCCGTCGCTGAAGCGTCCCGGCCGATCGGCTTCCATGCCGGTCAAAACTCCCCGGCTCCGTCCAGCACGGCGATCAGCCCCTCGCCGGTCTTGGGGCCGGCATCATCGGAGCGGTGCACGGCGGCGAAATCGGGCTCGCCCTCCACCCCGATGATCGCGCAGCCATAGCGGAAGGTGCGCAAGGATGCCCAGGGGCGCAGGATGCCGAGGCTGAACAGCGAGATCACCATGTTGCCGGCCACCAGCCGCATCAGCCGCCACGCCCCGGCGTCGGCGGCGAAACGGCTGCCCTCGAACCGGATGCCGGCGGCCAGGTTGCGGTAGAATCCGGCCCGGTACCACGCCCAGGGCAGGGCCAGAACGACCACCGCCACCACGGCCAGGGTCACGGTGAAGAGAAAGCCGACCCTGGCTTCGGACAGGCCGCTCTCTCTGGCCACTTCCGCCGCGCCCCAGGCCAGGAAAGCGGCGACCAGGGCGAACAGCAGCCCGCTGATCCACGCCAGGAAAAAGCGGCCATAGAGGCCCGACGCGCTGGCGTCGCAGGTGAAGTGCCGATCCCCGAACGTCGTGTTGTTGAAGCGGTAGCGGGCCAGCCACATCTCGCCCCACGGCAAGGCCCAGCCCAGGCTCAGCGGCACGGCGATCCACATCACCAGCGAGCGCAGGGCATAGCCCCAGCCCGAGCCGGTCTGGCCGCCCCGAATACCGCGCCAGCGGGTCCGCGACATCTGGTAGCGGCGCGCCCGATAGAGCCCCACCGCCACCAGCAGCACCGTCAACAGGTAGAGCACCGACATCACCAGCCCGCCCAGCGGATTGCCGGCGACGAGCAGCACCTGCGCCCAGGCGAGGCCACCGACGATGGGCAGATAGATGAGGAACAGGACCAGCAGGAAGCCGATGAACAGCTCCTTGCCGGTACCGGTGTATTCCACCGGGTCGCCCCAGGCGCTGGTACCGCCCCACAGCAGGCGGCGCACCCGGGTCTTGCCCCAGAACCGCCACAGCGACAAGGTGACCACCGACAGGACCAGATTGACCAGGGCCAGCCGGATCATGGCCCCGCTGCCGCCGGAATGGGCGAAGGGACGCTGCAAGGGCGTGGAACTTGACATGAAATTCTCCCCGGACCGGATTTCCCCAGGGTAACCCGGTCCGGGAAGCAAGGAAACCTCAGCCGGCGCGAATCTTGTCGATGAACTCCGTCACCTCGCGGCCCAGCACGTCGGACTGGCCCGAGAGGTTGCCGGATTCCCGCAGAACCTCCTCGGAGGTATCGCCGGCCTGGCGGGCGGCGGCGCTGACACCCGTGATGTTGCGGGCCACCGCCTCGGTGCCCTGGGCGGCCTCCTCCACGTTGCGGGCGATCTCGGCGGTGGCGGCCTGCTGCTCCTGTACCGCCGAGGCGATGGAGGAAGTGACCTGCGACAGTTCGCTGATGGTCGACAGGATATCCTGGATGGCATCCACCGCCTGGCGGGTCGCCCCCTGGACTTCACCGATCTGGCTGGAAATCTCGTCGGTGGCCTTGGCGGTCTGGTTGGCGAGGTTCTTCACCTCGTTGGCCACCACGGCGAAACCCTTTCCGGCGTCGCCGGCCCGCGCCGCCTCGATGGTGGCGTTGAGCGCCAGAAGATTGGTCTGGGCGGCGATGTCGTTGATCAGGCTGACCACGTCGCCGATACGGCTGGCAGCGTCGGCCAGACTCTGGACGATGGCGCCGGTCTGCTCGGCCTTGGTGACGGCGTGATTGGTGGTGGTGGACGAGGTGTCCACCTGCCGGGCGATCTCGGCGATGGAGGCCGACAGTTCCTCGGCGGCCGACGCCACCGTCTGGACGTTGGACGAGGCGTGCTCGGCCGCATCGGCCGCCGCTCCCGCCTGACGGGAGGCCTGTTCCGCCGCCGCCGACATGGAGGACGCGGTGCTGCTCATCTTGGTCGCCGCCCCGGCCACGTGATCGACCACCGCCTTGACGTGGCCCTCGAACTCACCGGCCAGGGTATTCATGGCGGCGCGGCGCTCGGCATCGGCTTTGGTCTTGCTCGCCGCCTGCTCGGCCTCCAGGCGCTTGACCGCTTGCCCGTTCTCCTTGAACACCTCGACGGTGCGGGCCATGTCGCCCACCTCGTCGCCCCGCTGGCGGGCCGGAACCTCGATGCCGTAATCACCGCAGGCCATGCGCTCCATGACGGCGCGCAAGCCGCCCAGCGGCCCGGTGATGCTCCGGGTGATCAGCACGGCGATGCCGCCCAGCAGCACGGACAGGACCAGGATGGAAACCAGCATGGCGGTGTTGGCCGCGTGGTGCTCCGCCTCGGCGGTCGTGGCCATGGCCTCGGCCTTGGCCTTGGAGAAGGTCCCCAGTTCCTCGAACAGGTCGCTGATCAGCTTGACCTGGGCGGCGCCCTCGGTCTTGGTGATGGCGGCGCCCTCGGCCCGCTGCCCGGCCCGGAGATGGGTGATCACCCGCTCGCGGATGGGCTTCCAATCCTCGATGGCCTTGCGCAGCGCCACCATCCGGGTCTTGTCGCCCAGGAAACGCGACGCCGCGATATCCAGGTGCTCGAAAACCTCCGTCTCGGAGGTGCTGACCGCCGCCACCGCCGCATCCAGTTGGGCGGCGTCCTGGGACAGGGCGACATCCTTCATGCTGCGATGCATGGCGATCAGGTCGGACTTGGCCTCCAGCAGATTGGCGGTCACCGTGTAGGGATGGTCGTACATCTTGGTGGTCAGGGCCGCCACGCCGTCGATGATCTCCAGCGATCGCCAGCCCAATCCCCCCACCAGGACAAGAATCAAGGCGAACGCCACATAGAGGCGACTACCGATCTTCATATTGCTCAAGGACATAGGACACCTTCCCCACAAGGGACCATTTGAATAGGCCATTTAGATACCACCTGCGACCTATGTATATAAGTGTTTTCCTCGGCCCATGAGGCACGATGCGGCATGCCGCGCCCGCTGCTACACTGGCGGGCAGTTTCCATCCGCCCAGGAGGCAACCGTGACCGACTTCCCCGCACTGATGCTTGACGAGATCGACGGCAAGGTGACCGCCTCCATCCGCCGGCTGGTCGATTCCGACCTGCCCGAGGGCGAGGTGCTGGTCAAGGTCGAGTACAGCACCCTCAACTACAAGGACGGCATGATCCTCAACGGGCTGGGCCGCTTGGTGCGCAAGTACCCACATGTCCCCGGCGTGGATTTCGCCGGCACGGTCGAGGCCAGCGCGTCATCGGAGTTCAAGCCGGGCGACAAGGTGATCCTTACCGGCTGGCGGGTAGGCGAGACCCATTGGGGTGGCTATGGGGCCAAGGCCCGCGTCAAGGCCGAGTGGCTGGTTCCCCTGCCCGCCGGCCTTTCCACCCGGCAGGCAATGGCGGTGGGCACCGCCGGCTTCACCGCCATGCTGGCGGTGATGGCGCTGGAGGATCACGGCCTGCGCGCCACCGATGAGGGCGAGGTGCTGGTCACCGGCGCGGCCGGCGGCCTGGGCAGCGTCGCGGTGCTGCTGCTGTCCAGGCTGGGCTACCGGGTGGCCGCCTCGACGGGACGGGAAAGCCTGGGCGACTACCTGCGCTCGCTGGGCGCCAGCTCCATCGTCGACCGCGCCGAGGTGGGCGCCCCGCCGGCCAAGCCGCTGCTGTCCGAGCGCTGGGCGGCGGCGGTGGACAGCGTGGGCGGCGCCACCCTGGCCAACACCGTCGCCAGCTTGCGCATGCGCGGCGCCGTGGCGTCGTGCGGCAATGCCGGCGGCATCGAGTTCAATATGACGGTGCTGCCCTTCCTGCTGCGCGGCGCCAGCATCCTGGGCATCGATTCGGTGATGTGCCCGAAGCCCAGGCGCCTAGCCGCCTGGAAGCGCCTCGCCGAGCTGTTGCCGCTCGACAAGCTGGATTCCCTGACCACCGAGGTGCGTCTGGTGGACCTGCCCGAGATGGGAGCCAAGATCCTCAAGGGCGACATCAAGGGCCGGGTGGTGGTGGACCCTAACCGGTAATCGCCCGCCGCCGCCGCTTCACCGCCCAGATGAAGGCGATGGCGGTGAGGTTCATGACGAAGGCGTAGACGATGCTGGGCACCATCATGGCCGGGTTGCCCAGCAGCGTCACCGCCACGAAGATGCCCAGCGCCCCGTTCTGCAGGCCGTTCTCCATCACGATGGCGATGCGGTCGGCCAGCTCCAGCCGGGCGAAGGCGCCCAGCAGCCAGGCGCCGGTCATGGCGGCCAGATTGAGGGCCAGGGCGGCCGGCACCACGTCACCCACATGGTCGACCAGCGACTGGCGCTGGCTGACGAAGGCTCCCACCACGATCAGGGCGAACAGCAAGGTGGCCACCGGCCGGGCGACGCGGCCCATCCGCCCGGCCGTCTTGGGCCAGAAGCGCTGAATGCCCAACCCCAGGGCCAGCGGCACCGTATCCACCAGGAAGATGCCCAGCGTCATCTTGCCCACCGGAATCTCGACCGACCGGTCATAGCCCGCGAACAGGGCGAGGCCCACATTGACCAGCAGGGGCACCGTCACGGTGGCGGCCAGGGAGGTGAGCGCGGTGATGGTGGCGGCCAGGGCGATGCGCCCGCCGGCATGATGGGTGAGCAGCGCCGAGGTCACCCCGGCGGGGCAGGCGGCCAGCAGGATCATGCCGACGGCGAAGTCGGCCTGGGGCCTCCAGGCCAGAACCAGGGCCAGCCCCAGGGCGGGCAGCAGCAGCAGCTTGGCCGCCAGTCCCACCGCCATGGCCTTGGGCCGGCCGAACACGACGCGAAAATCGCGGCCGTCCATGGTCAGGCCCATGGCGAACATGATGAAGGCCAGGGCCAGCGGCAGGGCGGCCTGGGTGATCACAGCATCACCCCAAGAGCCAGCAATCCCGCCAGCAATAGCTGGAACCGCGCCGTCGAGGCCAGGATGGCGTTGAAGGCCGGCCCCCTGGCCTGGGTGGCGAAGCGCAGGATCAGCCGCAGCGCGACCGGCAGCGCCCCCAGGCAGAGCCAGCCGCCCCTGGGGCCCAGCGGCGAGGCCAGCAGGGCGATGGGCAGCAGCAACAGCGCGCCGTAGATCGCCTTGGACGCTTCCACCCCGGCGCGGATGGCCAGGGTACGGCGCCCGGCCAGCCGGTCGGCCTCCATGTCGCGGTAATTGTTGGCCAGCAGCACCGCCGCCGCCACCGCGCCGATGGCCGTGCCGACCACAATAGACTGACCGGTCAGGGATAGAGTTTGCAGGTAATAGGTTCCCCCCACGGCGCCGATGCCGAAGAAGGCGATGACGAAGGCTTCGCCGGCGGGCGTGTAGGCGATGGGCTTTGGGCCGCCGGAATAGGCCCAGCCGGCCAGCAGCGAGGCCAGACCCAGGGCGACGATGGGCCAGCCGCCCAACCATGCGAGATAGAGGCCGACCAGGGCGGCGAGGCCGAAGCAGGCAAGCGCGGCGCGCTTGACCCGTTCCGGCGTCGCCCAGCCCAGGGCGGTGATGCGCGGCGGCCCTTGGCGCAACGGCTGATCGCCGCCCCGGAGCGCATCGCCCACGTCGTTATAGAGATTGGTTCCCGCCTGGATGGCCAGGGCCCCCAGCAGCGAGGCGGCGAAGGGGCGTGGATCGAGTCCGTGGGTATCGGCCCAGGCCAGGGCGCCGCCCGCCACCACCGGCGCCACGGAAATGGTCAGGGTCTTGGGCCGGATGGCCAGCAGCCACAACCGCCAGCCGTCCGGCGGCTGGTCGACGCGGCTGGAATGCTGCCTGTCGATGACCAGCGACGGCGGCTCGGGCTGGCCGGGGTCGAGCTTCATGACGCCGGCTTCACGCCGGAATGCAGGCAGGCGATGCCCGCCGACAGGTTGCGCCACTGGATGCGCTCGAAGCCGGCCGCCTGCATCAGCCCGGCCATCTCGCGCTGGTCGGGGAAGCGGCGGATGGATTCCACCAGATAGGCATAGGCGGCGGGCTCGCGGGCGATCCAGGCGCCCAGGCGCGGAATCACATGGAAGGAATAGGCGTCGTAGAACGGGCGGATCAGCGCCCAGGGCTTGGAAAACTCAAGGCAGACGAACCAGCCGCCCGGCTTGAGCACCCGATGGATCTCGGCCAGCGCCGCTTCCGGACTGGTGGCATTGCGCAGGCCAAAGGCGATGGTCAGGGTGTCCACCGAACCGGTGTCGAACGGCATGGCCTCGGCCTTGCCCTCCACGAATTCGATGCCCAGTCCGTGGCAGCGCCGCTCCCCCACCGCCATCATCTCGGGCGAAGGGTCGCAGACGATGACCCGGCGGTCGCGGCCGGCCAGCAGGCGGGCCACATCGCCGGTGCCGCCGGCCAGATCGACGATCACCTGCCCCGCGGCGGGGCGGGCGGCCTTGACCATGTCCCGCTTCCACAGGCGATGGATGCCGAAGCTCATCACGTCGTTCATCAGGTCATAGCGCGGCGCCACGGCGTTGAACACGGCGCGGATGCGCTTCTCGCGCTCCTCGGGACTGACCGACTGGAAACCGAACGTACCCGACAGCGACGTGGTCAAGGAAGATCACCCCGACGGAACAGGAAATAGCCGATCCCGGCGCTGACGGTGCCCAGCGCCACTGGATAAGCAAGTGCGAATGTAAGATAGCCGCTGCGGCCCAGCGCGTCGAGGATCACATAGGAGCTTGGCCCCAGCACCACCATCTGCGGATCGAACAGCAAGATGGCGGCGGTGCGGAAGCTCTGCAGCGGATTGGCTACCGCGATGGCGACGATCAGTTCCAGCGGCAGCCTTTCCCGGATCATCAGGCCCAGCAGGATCAAATCCAGGAACAGCAGCAGCACCAGCCAGGTGAGAAAGGCGCCGGTCTGGGCCACGTCGGGGGTCCGCGCCAGGGTGGAGATCAGCATGCCGATCCCCAGGAAAGCCCAGGCCAGCGCCACCAGCAGCGCGGTATAGAGCACGAACAGGCTCCAATCCACCTCGATGCCGCGCAGGGCGGCATAGACCGCCGCCACCGCCATGGCGCCGAACACGGGAAGGAACACCACCACGAAACGGCCGACCATCTTGCCCCAGAACCAGGCATAGAGCGGCACCGGCAGGGACAGCATGTATTCGAACACGCCGGCGTCGCGGTCGCCCGCCACCGACCGCACCGTGGTGATCAGGATGAACACCGGCAGGATGGCGACGCATAGCTGGATATAGGTGACCAGCAGGCGCGACAGGCCGGTGAAGCCCAGGATGCGCGACTCGGTCAGGCCGAACACGAACAGCAGCACCACGATGCCGCCGAACACGATGGAGTAGAACATGAACCAGCGGGAGCGGAGCGATTCCGCGATATCCAGCCGGGCGGTGAGATAGAGCGCGTTCATGCCGCCCCTCCAAAAGTGTCATTCGCATAGGCCGCAGCGATCCTGCGGGCAAGATGCCCGCGCTCCAACCTGCGGGCAAGATACCCGCGCGCCGAAGCGCCTTGGAGCGCGGGCGTCCCGCCCGCATGCCTGGACGGATACGTCATCAGCCGTCTCGCGTCGTGGTGTTGGCGGGTGCTTCCGAGGGCTCGCAGCGGCTGGTGGAGCCCCGGGCCAGCACCGCGTTCTTCATGGCGGTATAGTCGACGGCGCCACTCGGCCCCGGGGCGACGGCGCCGAAGCCGTGGGCCATGGGGGTATGCTGGCCGTCCACGTAAAGCGCCTTGCGCCCGTCCAGCCACTGGCCGGTCTCGACGCCGCCCACCCAGAATTCGACCGACGCGTCGTCGGCCCAGCCCTGCTTGGCCATCCACAGCACCGCATCGCCCAGATCGTCGAACTTGTGCACCTTGCGCTCCGCCCCGCCGCGCACCTGGGCGGCGAAGTGGGGATCGTCGATGATCATGCCGCAATACTCGCAGGTCTCGCGGCCCCATTTGATCTCGGCCGGCCCGGTGGTCTGCTGGCCGCAGGCCGACACGGCGAAGACCAGACCCGGCACCAGGGCCAGGAAGCGGCGGCGGCCGGGGGAGTGATGCTCGCACATGGCTCCGCTCCTACTTCATCTCGATGCCGGCCACCAGACCGGCATAACGGGCGAGAACGCCCAGGAAGCGCAGGCGGTCGGGGCCGTTGACCACGCCCCGCCAGGCGATGCCGCTTTCCTCGGCGGCGAATTGCCAGTCGCCCATGGCGCGCGCGAAGGCCGGCTCGGCCCGGGTCAGGCGCACCACGCAATCGAGGCGCGCCGTCATGTCCACGTCGTCGGCCACCCGGTCGTCCAGCGCCACCTTGCCCTGGTCCATCTCCACCACCCGGTTGACCAGCGCCGCCACCTCGTCCAGGCGGTGGCTGGTGATCAGCATGACGGCGTTGTCCTTCCGCTCGTGCAGCAGGTGGAAGAAGATGTGCCGTGCCTCGGGGTCCAGGTTGGCGGCGGGCTCGTCCATGATCAGCAGGTCGGAATCGCGGCCGAGCGCGATGCCGATCAGCATCTTCTGCTTCATGCCGCCCGACAGCTTCACGAAGGGCCGCCCGCGCACCATGTCCCAGTCCAGGCCCAGCTCGCGCACCATGGTGATGATGCGCTCGGGGTCCGAGCCGCAGACAGCGGCCGAGAAGTTGACCAGTTCGCCCACCGGCATCTTGAGCGGCGGTGGAATCTGCGGCACGAAGCCCACGTGGGACAGCACGACCTTGCGGTTGCCGCGCGGCGTCAGGCCGTTGACCGTGACCGAGCCCTCGTGCAGGTACTCGCCCAGCAGGCAGCGGATCAGGGTGGTCTTGCCCGCCCCGTTGGACCCCACCAGCGCGATCCGCTCGCCCTTGTCGATGGACAGGCTGACGCCGTCCAGCACCCGGTGGCGCTTGAACGTCTTGGAAACGTTGTCGAAAACGATCATTCCTGCCGCGTATCCTCTTTGCCCTCGCCCGCCCCGGCCCAACTCCGGAGCAAGGCATCAAACTACAACAGCTTGCTCAGTCCCTTGATCTCGAATTTCAGGGACCCGGTGGGGCAGGCGTCGATGCACAGGCCGCAGCGGGTGCAATCGGCGCCAATGGCCACATTGACGTCCTCGGCATAGGTCTTCTTGGTGCATTCCAGTACGTGGGGCACCAGGCAGACCTTGCGGCAGTCCCCCTCGTGCAGGCAGTTCTCCATATTGTAGGTCACCCTGGTGGGCGACACCGCGCCGACAAAGCCATAGGTCAGCCCGATCGGGCAAATATAGCGGCACCACATGCGGCGGATGAAGATGATCTCGTAGGCCAGCAGGCCCAGCACCCAGACCATGGCCAGTCCCGGCCCGTAGATCAGGGCGCGGCTGACGATGCCGGTGGGCGAGATGGATTCGAACACCGTATAGCCGCTGACGAAGGCCATGAGCGCGAAAATGACGTAAAGGACGGTGCGCGAGCCGCGGTGCAGCGGGTAATCCACCACCATCTTGCGCTTGGCCAGCGCCAGGTGAACCTTCTCGGCGATCTCGGCCAGCAGGTGATAGGGGCAGGTCCACGAGCAGAAGGTGCGCCCGCCCAGCAGCCACCACAGGAACAGCACCGTACCGGTGCCGATCACCAGATTGATCAGGATGACCTTGTAGGCCAGCATCACCTGGATGGCGGAGTTGAGGTCGGCGAAGTGGAAGCCGATGACGCGCGACGCGGTCAGCGAACCTTCCACCAATTGCACGTCGAAGCGGAACGACAGCACGAAGATCATGTTGACCATGATCAGCGTCGCCCAGCGGATGTTGCGCCACTTGTGGGAGTGCTTCTCGGCGTGGGCCGCCTTGATCTGCCGGGCCTTCTCCGGTCCCTTGACCAGCCGCTTGGCCTCCTGCATGGCCTCGGCCTCGGGGGTGTAGCTGGTGGGCCGCTGGGGCGCGCCGCCCAGCATGATCTTGAAGGAGGTGAGGAGCTTCATCACGCGTCTCCCCACTTGCGCCGGATGTCGATGACAATGGAGGCCGGCTCGGTCGGGCAGATCATCTCGCACATGCCGCAACCGACGCAGGCCTGATGCACCACGGGGGTGCGGCGCTTATCGGCGGGGTCCTTGCTCATGGGCTCCAGGCTGATGGCGTTGGGAACCGGGCATTCGCGCACGCACAGGTCGCAAAGCTCCAGGTCGTACTTGTATTCGGCCAGCTTGACCGGCTTCCAGCGGTCGATCTCGGCATAGCGGTGGACGCCCTTGAACGGAGCCGGCCGCGCCGGCCCCTTGTAGCCCTCGCCCTTGCGGGCCAGGCAGGCATTGGGGCGGTCCAGGCGGGCGAGGCCCATGTGGACCTCTTCCTTCTTGCTGACCTTGTGGCTGAGCGCGCCGGTGGGGCAGGCCAGCACGCACTGCACCGCATCGCACGAGAAATCGCAGGCCTGCTCGCGGGCGGGAACATAGGGCACGCCGACGCCGAAGCCTTCGTCCAGATCGCCCAGCGAAATGGCCCGCACCGGGCAGACCTGCACGCACTGGCCGCACTTGATGCAGGCGGCCAGGAAATCGGCCTCGTCGATGGCGCCCGGCGGACGCAGCCGGGGTGTCCACTTGCGGAGCACGGGGAAGAACCCGAACAGCGAGGCGCCGACCACCGCGCCGCCCATGGCGATGGACCGCATCACCTGGCGGCGGGTCTTGTTGTTGGGGTGCGGCGTCGGCACCACCTTGGGCGGTGCGTCTTGCTCAGTCATCATCCTTGCTCCCAATGGGGCCGCGCTGGGGCTCGAGCGAGCCCCGGCGACCGGTCGTTGCCCCGCCCGGCCCGCTGACCTTGTCGTGGGCGACCGGAACCTCGCCCGCCGGCTTGGGGCGGTCGGCGTTCCGGCTCAGGTCCTCGGTGGCATCGAGGGTCGAGCCCGCCTTCACCTTGGCATCGGAAGCGACCAGCGGATGCTTGTCTTCCAGCATCATCACCGGCTCGGAGAACGGCGCCAGACGGTCGAGGAAATCCAGCACTTCCAGCAGCGGAGTACCTTTGAAGAAGCGGGTGTTGGGCTTGTCCATCCAGACCCGGCCGGCATAGTTGTACAGCCGGTGCGGTTTGTCGCCGGTGCCGTTGCCGTCGCGGTCGAAGCCCTGGTAATCCTCCCAGCGGTTGGCGTCCCAGACGTTGCGCTTGGCGCTGCCACCACCATAGACCGCCACCTCGGTGATGTTGCCGGTGAACAGGTTGCCGGTGAACTCGTTGTCCTTCCAGTCGTTGAGGAAGGCCACGCCGATATCGTTGTAGGCGATGCGGTTGCCCCGCAGGACATTCTTGCTGTCGGGCTCGTAGGGCGCCACGTCGATGGAAATACCTTGCGAGCAATAGAGAATGTCGTTGTTCTCGATCACCACGTCGCTGCTTTCCTTCAGCGAGATGCAGACCCCCTGGGCGCCCACCGCCTTGGCGATGACGTTGTTGCGCAATTCGTCGCCGGTGTCGTACATCATCGAGATGCCGGTGGAATTGTCGAAGAAGTAGTTGCTTTCCGCGATGTTGTACTGGGCCTGCATCAGGTGCAGGCCATAGCGCCCGCCGCTCTGGCGGTTGCCCACGAAGCGGTTGTGGGTCGAGTACCAGAAGACGATGTCGCGGCCGCTGATGAACTCGTTGTTCTCGATCAGGTTATGGTGCGAATACCACAGCTTGATGCCGTCGCCGCGCCGGCCCAGGCTGATCTTCTTGCCTTCGACCCTGTTGCGCCGGACGATGTTGTGCTCGGACTGTTCCAGGCTGAACCCGAACAGCACGTTGTCCATCCGGATGTCCTCGACCACGTTGTTCTTGCCGCGCACCTGGATGCCGGCGTCCTGCTGGGCGTGGTTGGGACCGGTATTGGTG
Source organism: Phaeospirillum sp. (assembly GCA_030824585.1). Classification (GTDB taxonomy): domain Bacteria; phylum Pseudomonadota; class Alphaproteobacteria; order Rhodospirillales; family Magnetospirillaceae; genus Phaeospirillum. Next base: position 64,227 of record JAVBXM010000015.1, read on the forward strand.
ATGCGGAAATTGCGCACCGTGGCGCCATCGGTCTTGATCCACAGGACCGAGCCGGTGCCCTCGCCGTCCAGGGTCACCTGGTTCTTGCCGTCGAGGATGATCGGCTTGCTGACCACCAGATGGGACTTATAGCGTCCGGGCGGCGGCGTGATCACCTGGCCGGGCTGGGCGATGTCGATCAGCGCCTGCAGCAGGGTCGAGTCCAGCAACGGCTCGCCATCCGGATTCTGCCCCTGGGGGGCCGCACCGGCGGTGGATAGCCCGGCGGCGAAGACGAAGGCCAGTGTCGCCAGTTTAGACTTGGAAAAGGTCTTGAACCACACGACCATGGACCTCGTCTCCGCTCCTTACGGGTTACGAACGGGACTATTCCGACTTGAGCGCCTTGCGCTGCAGCAGCAGCGCCAGGATCAGGCACAGAGAAGCCGCCATCAGCAGGCCGAAGCCGTAATGGGGGTAGGAGTAGGTGGAGAACTGCGCCACCTTGCCCTCACCGAACACGGTGGGCATGAACGGCTTGACCGAGAAGGCCGCCCAGGAGCGCAGGTTGTGGCCGAACCACCACAGCCAAGCCGAGTAGTCGACGACAAACGCCACCGGAATGACGATGCCCGACAGCGGCAGCACCCACCAGAACGGCCCGGCATAGATCAGGAAGGCCAGCAGCATCACGCCGACCAGGGAGAACAGGTAGGGAGCGGCCTTGATCTCGTACTTGGCGCCGACCTCGATGGGCTCCATGCCGATGAAGTGGTTGATCACGTTCATCTCGTGGACGCAATCCAGGCCGCCTTCCTCGTCGCCCCAGGCGGCGTCCTTGGCGTCCTTGGGCTTGTCCTGGCTGGAGCAGCCGTTGAACACGCCGTTCATGTGGAAGTGGATGCGGATGCCGTCGGGGAAGGTCTCGGCCGGATAGTTGGGAGCCTTCAACGCCACCCACCAGATGGGCGAGAAATACGCGCCGCCAATGAAAATCATGGCGATCACGGTAAGGATTCGCACGAGCGCCGGCTTGCTCTTGCTGTTATTGGCCATGGAAGTTACCCCGTTGGCTTATCAGGTGGATCGGAGGGAGGGCGGCGGCCGGAAAGCCCGGACACCGCCCCATTGTCCACCTTATATCAGAAAAATCTACTGGAAGTCAGGATTTTTCCAGCCCTTGGGAGCGATGAGATTCGCCGGGGGCTTCAGACGCGAGGTGTAGTCCAGCACCGCCTTGGTATCGCGATCGGTGAAGGTCTGAATCTGCTTCATCATGTCGGGATTGGCGTTGCGGCGCTTGCCTTCCTTGATCCACTGATACTGGCGCAGCAGGTACTCGTAGTGCTGCCCCTGGATGCGGGGATAGAACTTGTCGTTGTCACCGGCACCGTCGGCGCCGTGGCAGCGGGTGCAGTTCTCTTCGTACAGCTTCTTGCCGTGGGCCAGATCCTTGCCGTCGCCGACGCCCGGCTCGGGGTTCATCTTCAGCTTGACCGCCATGTAGGCAGCCACATCGGCGATGGCCTGCGGGCCGCCGATCTGCGACGGCAGGGCGAAGGGGTACATGGTGGGGTTGTCGCGGTTGAGCGCGCGGATATCGGCCAACTGCTTGATCACCACCTTGGGATGCTGGCCGGCCAGCTGCGGGAAGGTGCCGTCGGTCAGGCCCCAGCCCTCCATCTGATGGCAGGCGGAGCACACTTCATAGACTTCCTTGCCGTTGGCCAGATCGGGCTTCAGGTGAAGGGCCTCGTCCTCTTCGCCGCCACCGGCGTGCCACTGGTAGCCCTCCTCGCCCAGGGACTTGCCCTTCTGGGGGGTAGCACCGCCGGCGGCGATGGCGACGCCACCGACCAGGAGGGCGGAAACAGCGGCCAGGGCGGCCAGGCTGTGCTTGAGCTTCAACATCGTTCTATCTCCAGGGTCTAGCGAACTGGGCGGCACACTAGCGCAGCCCAATCCGGCCTCACTTGACTGTGGACAAGTATTCCGCAATCTGGGCGATTTCGTCGTCGTTGACCAGATGCATCACCGGCTGCATGGCGTTGGCCTTGCCGTTGGTGCGGGCGCCGGACTTGATGTCCTTGGTCTGGGCCAGGATATAGGCCTTGTCCTGACCGGCGATGTTGGGATAACCGGGCAGCGGCTTCTTGCCTTCCTTGCCGTGGCAGGCCACGCAGGTCTTGGTCAGGAACAGGGTCTTGCCCGGATGGGGAGCACCCGCCGGAGCGGCGGCGGCGGCCGGGGCTTCCTTCAGGCTCGCCAGATAGTCGGCGATGGCCTTGACGTCGGCGTCGGCCAGGTCTTCCACGATGGGCTTCATGGAATCGACGCTCTGGCCGTTGGTGCGGGCGCCGGACTTGATGTCCTTGATCTGGTTGATCATGTACTCGGCGCTCTGGCCGGCCAGCTTGGGGAAGCCTTCCTGCAGCGGGGTCTTGGCATCCTCGCCATGGCAAGCGGCGCAGCCCTTGTCGGCATAAAGCGCCTTGCCATCGGCGGCGAGAGCCGGCGCCAGGGAAACGGCGCCGAAAGCCGCGGCCAGGGCCAGGACGGGGAGCTGCCGCTTGATGGTCTTGAGCATATCGGATCCTCTTCGGGGTAGATAAGGCCGAGAGCTGGATCGGGCCAGCCCTTGCGTCCGGTTAGTTTCCAGGGAAACTACTCGTGGGGTGCCGCCGTCCACATGACTTTGGTTAAGTAGGGAACGTTTCCAGGCGGCCGAAACGAAACAGATCAATCGGGCGGTACAAAAAACAAGGCGGAGCGGGCAAGCCCACCCCGCCTGATTTTTGCGAAAAACCGGGGTGGGAAATCCCACCCCGGCTTGACGCGGTACCTCTTACTTGGCCGGAGCGGCCTCCACCTTCTTGGCGCCGTTCTGCTCCAGGAAGGTCTTGGCACGCAGGCCGATGTCGGCGGCCTTGACTTGGTACTGGAACCACTGCTCGGCCCACAGGAAGGCGCTGTTGTAGTCGCCCTTGGCGGCGAACTCTTCAGACTTCTTCTTGTTCTGCTCGGCGTAGCCCAGCTGCTCGGTGGCATCCTCGACCATGGCGACCACCTGCGGGAAGTCCTTGAAGTTCACGCTGGTGATGTAGCCGACGACGCTGTTGATGACGGCCTGGGTATCGACATTGGCCTTCACGCGGGCGTCGTAGTCCTTCTGGCCGTAGACCTGGCCTTCCTTGGCCTTGGCGCCGGTCGCCTTGTAGTTGGCCGGCTGGACCAGGAGGTAACCCTCCATCTCCAGGTGCAGGGCCGAGCAGAACTCGGTGCAGTAGTAGGGATACACACCGGCCTTGTTGGCCTTGACGGTCAGCGAGGCGGTCTTGCCCGGCTCGATGGACAGGTTGCCGTTGTGCTTGGAGATGGCGAAACCATGGGTCTCGTCCTGGGCACGCTCGAGGTTGGTCAGGTGGACGGTGATTTCGTCACCCTCGTTCGCCTCGATGATTTCCGGCGTGATGTGCGAGCGGATCACGGTGCCGAACACTTCGACCTTGCCCGGCTTCTTCTCGATGCGCTCCTGGCCGGGGCGAACCGCGAACGGCGACTTCTTCTCGGTGCGGGAGTCGGTGCCGAACGGATAGCGGACGTTGGTCTTCAGCTTGTCGATGGAGATCGACACGGCATAGTGGGGCTCACCCAGCGGCAGCGGCATATCGTACAGCAGCTGCATCTTGTCGCCGGAGATATCGATCAGCTGGTGGTTCTGCGGATGCAGCGGACCCACCTGGGCGAAACGATCGATGGCCAGCTTGTTCAGGGCGATCAGGTACTTGCCCGCCGGCTTGGCGGTGTCGCCCTGCATGGCCATCAGATGGCCGATGTTGTAGTGCACCGACAGCTTGTCGATGACCTTGCCCTCACAGTAGTCCCACTTGGCGACCATGGAGTCCACGTACAGCGAGGTGTACGCGACGCAGGGCTTGGAGTCGTACTGGGTGTGGAGCGGGCCGAGACCCAGGGCGACCTGCTTGTGGGCGACGGTCTCCAGCGCGATGATCGGAATGCCGTACTCGTCCTTGCCCGCGAAAGTCTTGGCGGCAATGGCGGCTTCGATCTTGGCGACGTCGTAGACGGTGGTGTGGCTGTCCAGCTTGCCGGACACGATCACGAACTTGCCGTCGGGGCTGACATCGACGCCGTGGGGGCTCTTGGGCTCGGGGACGAGCACCAGGATGCCTTCCTTGACGGCGGTATCGATGGTCAGTACGTTGTGGCCGTTGATCTTCTTGGCCTTGCCGGCCTTGACCAGCTCGGCGGCCTTCTTCCAGTTGATCACATGCAGGTAGTCGTGGTCCTTGGCCGAGCAGCCCGCTTCGAAGGGCGGACGGCCGCGCTCGATGCCGCCGACATAACGCTCGGTGCAGAAGGAATTGACGAACGACCAGCCATCCGACGGACCCTTGCCGAAATCGGACAGATCCTGGCTATAGGGCGGCAGTTCGAGGGAGAACGAGTTCTCGGGCTCGATGCGGCCGTGCTCGCGGTTGAACTTCCAATAGGTCAGCGCACCGCGATACTTCTCGTTGAACTGCTCCAGCGGAGCGAATTCACCACCCAGCGGAGCGGCATACTGAGCGGCTTCCATCAGGTAGTCGGTGTTCGGGCTGACGAAGGCGCCACCGTGCTCGGACTGCAGGATCGGGTTCTGGACGATCTGCTTGGTCTCGAAGTCACGCAGATCGATGACCGCGATACGCGGCGTGTTCTTGTCGTTGATAAACAGCCACTGGCCGTCGCTTTCGCCGTTGGTCTCGGACAGGGCCGGGTGGTGGGTGTCGCCCCACAGCACCTGGCGACCCTGGACCTCGGAGCCCTGCTTCAGCACGGCCTTGGATTCGTCGTCGTAGCCGTAGCCCTGCCAGGGCTCGGGGGTGAACACGCCAATATACTTCAGGATACGCATGGAGGGCACGGCGTAGGCGATCACCTGACCGCTCTGGCCACCCGAGCTGAACACCATGAACTCGTCGAGCTTACCGGTCGGAGTGTAGGTCTTGGCCGCGGCCATCAGGTCATTTTCGGTCAGACCACGGCGCTTCATCACATCCTGCAGCGACTCAGCCGAAGCTGCGCTGGCCACAAGGGCGCCAAAGCTGACAGTAGCGAGCAGAGTCGCCAGTTTGCGGCTTCTATGCATCTTCCCCACCTTTTGAATTGTTGAAACTAAACAAATGTTACCCAACCTTCGCCGAAGACGATGGGACCGGGCCGGGGCAAAAGCCTTAACTTTCGTCAAGAAAGCCTGTGTAAATTCCGCGCGCCCCCGGCATGGCGGCCGGGCTATGATCGCACTTCCCAAATGGCGTGATGAGCGTCATCAAGGAGCGTCACGAGGATAAGGAAGCGACGGAAATGCGGCGGTTTTTGCTGATACTTCTCATGTTCATGGCGGTGAGTCCGGCGGCCCGCGCCCAGGAGGACAACAAGGTCTCGGGGCGGTTCCTGCTCACCGACATGTCCGGCCGGACCGTCACCGACGAGATGTACCGGGGCAAGATCCGCCTGGTCACCTTCGGCTACACCTTCTGCCCCGACATCTGCCCCACCATCCTCAACACCCTGTCGGCGGCGCTGGAGCAGTTGGGGCCGGACAGGGCCAAGGTGGCGACGCTGTTCATCTCGGTGGACCCCGAGCGCGACACGCCGGCCCACCTGAAGGAATATCTGAACGCCTTCCCCGACATCACCGGCCTGTCGGGGACTCCCGAGCAGGTCGCCGCCGCGGCGCGCAACTTCAAGGTCCGCTACGAGCGCCAGAAGCCCGAGGGCGACGACCCCAAGGTGTATGCCGTCGACCACAGCGCCTCCATCTTCATCATGGATCGCGAGGGGAATTTCCTGGCCCGCATGCCGCACATGTCGGCCCCCGACCGCGTGGCGGACCGGGTGCGCACCTACCTCTCCCCCCGCAAGGCGGAGGAATAGGCATGAAGCGCCGCGCCTTCATCCTGTGCGCCACCGCCCTGGCCGCCGCCCTATCCCCGATCGCCGCCGCCGGCGCCGCTCCCAAGGGGCAGCGCGGCCTGGTCATTCACGACCGGCCCCGGCCGGTGGCCGCCATCGACATCCGCGACGCGGAGTCCAGGGCCGCCGGGCTGGACACCTTGAAGGGCAGGCCGGTGCTGCTCAACCTGTGGGCCAGTTGGTGCATGCCCTGCGTCGCCGAGCTGCCGGCCCTGGACCGGCTCAAGCCGGCCCTCGACGCCAAGGGAGTCGCCCTGGTCGCCCTGTCGCTGGACCGCAGCGGCAAGGTGGCGGTGGCCAATACCTTCGCCCGCCTGGGGATCGCAAATCTGGACATCCGCACCGACGAGAACCGCGTGGCGGCGGAAAAGCTGGACGCTCCCGCCCTGCCGGTGACCTTGCTGATCGACCGCGAGGGCCGCGAAATCGCCCGCTTCATCGGCGCCGCCGAGTGGGACGGCGCGGCGGCCGCCCGCCTGCTCGACGCCCTGGCGGCGGGAAGCCCCCTGACCCCGGACATGGCGCCGCCCCCGGTCAGGATGGGAGCGGCTCCATAGAACGGCGGCGGCTCGCCGCGTGAAGGTCGAGCCGCCCCGCAAATTCCCTATTTGTGGCCGTGGTGCATCATGCCGCCGGGCGTGCCGCCCGGCATGGCGGCGCCGGGAACCATGGCCCCGGGCGCCAGGACCGGCACCTGGACCACGACCGCCCCCGCCTTTTCGAACTTGAGAGTCACCGGCACGGTGACGCCCTCCTTCACCGGGGCGTTGAGGCCGATGAACATGATGTGGTCGGCGCCCGGCTTCATCTCGACGGTGCCGTGCTCGGGCACCACCAGGGAGGCGACCTTGCGCATGCGGTAGATGTCGCCGTCCTTCACATGGGTGTGCAGTTCGACGCTCTTGGAGATGCCGGCCTCGACGGCCAGCAGCCGGTCGGCGCCACCGTGATTGTGAATGGTCATGTAGGCCGCTCCGGTGCCTCCGACCATGGGGGCGGCCCGCATGAACGGGTTGGCCACTTCCATATCGGCGGCAACCGCCGGGCCGGCGGCGGACAAACCCAGCAGCAGGGCGGCGGCAATGGCAAAGGACTTCATCGACGGAAACTCCGGACAGTAATCAAGCGTGACCGCCCCCGGTGCCGGGATGGCGGAAGGTCAGGATAAGGCATTGCGGGAGCGGGGAAAAGGCGGCGTCAGGCCGCGAGGGCCGGGGGGCCGCGGGCGAAATGGTGGTGGGATGTCTGCCCGTCCATGTGTGACGAAGCGGTCGCGGCGATGCGGAGCCCTGCCGTACCTGCGGTGGGTACTTTGAAGGTTGGGGACGGCAATGCCCCTTTCGCCGGCGACGCGGCTTGGCACACCAAGCAGCATCCGTGGCTTTCCGACTGCTCGTCGCCGCCCAGGGGGAACGAAACCGCCGTACGCTCGGTTCCGCCCGCGGGTGACGCGTGGCAGATGCCGGTCCGCGCGGCCAGCGTCACCAGGAGGGTATCCCCCCTGAACGCCAGATCGAGACCGGGAAGCAGACCCTGGAAGACGAAGCCCGCCGCCACCAACGCCACCGCCAGCAGCCGTGCCATGGGGCGGCGGCTGATGCGGCAGGTCGACAGGGCGGCGCGGGCAGAGCGCAAGGCGATCCTCCTCGGGGTCGGATAACAGGAACGCACGCCTGGCGGCAGCGGACATTGACCCAGATCAAGTGCGGGAAAAAGCCATGGATCAGCGGCGGGACGCCACGGCGGGACGGCCAAGCGAACCCCCGGCGCGGGAGGCCCGGACATAGGGAGCCAGCTTGGAATCCTCGCCCAGGATATGGGCCATCACCCATTTGTCCATCAGACTGCGCATGGCCAGGATGAATTCCTCGTGCCCGCCCTTGCCCAGCAGCGGCAACAGCAGTACATGACGCAGCGCCGCGCCCATTTCAGCATGCAGCCTCTTGTGTCGCGCCAGATCAGGATAGCCGCACTGGACCATGAACTGTTCCTCGCGGTCGAAGTGCCCGCTGGCCTCGGCCATCAGCCGGGAAGCCGCCGCCTTGGCCGCCTCCAGGGTCCGGCTGGCTTCCAGTTCACGCCACGCGGCGATCATGCGATCATGGTCGTCGTCGAGGATCGGGTGTCCGATACTGTAGCTGGCGGCCATGTCCACCCCCACGGAAGTACAAGAGAATCATCCCCCAAATACAGCGAACGAACAAACGCCAGTCTGTGACGCATTCCTGCCGCCTCATGACGGTTTGACGTCAAATCCATACCGATCGGCGTAGAAGAATTCGCCAAACACATCGAAAGCCATAGCCTATGTCCTCTTATGCCTTCTTCTCCTCCATGCTCCGCTTTATCGCCGCCAAGACCGAGGCGGCCGTTCCCGCCGCGCCGGATGCACGGACGGCGGACATGATGGTGATCCTGCGCCGCATCGCCGATACGGTGGAGCGGGAGCCGGGCTTCGAGATTCCCGGGGATGGCCTGGAGCTGAGCGCCCGGGCCCTGGCCGGCTTTGCCGCTCTCCTGCAAAAGAGCATCCTTCCCGAGGCGGTGGCCCACGGGAACAAGGCCGGCGAGGCCCAGGTCCGCTGGGCGGTGGATTCCGCCATGGACGCCGTCAACACCCTGCTGTCGCGGGCGGCGCTGCAGGAGGGCCAGCCGGTGCGCGTCACCCTGCCCCCGCCCCCGGCATGATACGTAATCCACCTTATCCTTGCCCCGCGACCATCGGGCATGGTTCACTGTCTATTCATATATTCGGATATTTCGCGGAGCGGACGAAGGCATGCTGACCAGGGATATTGCTGCGGGCGAAGTGATCTTCCGCCAGGGTGATGCCGCCGACGTGGCCTATCTGATCGAGGCGGGAACCATCCAGATCCGGCACGATTCCGACGGCGAGTGCGAAGCCCGCCGGCTCGCCCGGCTGGGGCCGGGCGAGGTGTTCGGCGAACTGGGCGTCATCGACGGCGAGCCGCGCTCCGCCTCCGCCATCGCCGAAACGCCGGCGCGGCTGGTGATGGTGCGGGCCGAGAAGATCCAGCAATCCATCGCCCGCTCCGATCCCTTCTTCGCCGAGCTGATGCGCAAGCTGGTCGGCCGCCTGCGGAAGACGCGCGCCATCGGCGATTCCGAGATGATGGCCGCCCTGCAGAGTTCGGATTTCGGCCCCGGCTTCGAGGAGGTGCTGCGCGAGCGCGACATGGCCGAGGGCATCATCCGCGGCGAGATCGAACCGTTCCTCCAACCCATCGTCGACCTGCGGACCGGCGCCATCCAGGGCTACGAATCCCTGGCGCGCTGGCGGTCCGAGAAGTTCGGCCTGATGACGCCCTGCGACTTCCTGCCGCTGGCCCGGCGCACCGGCCTGATCCGCCGCATCGACCTGACCATGGCCGACCGGGCGCTGAACATCTGCGCCGGGTTCGGGCGGGACGAGGACGCCCCGTTCATGGCCATCAACATCTCGGCCTGGCACCTGCGCGACCGGACCCTGGTGGACACCCTGAAGCGCATGCTGGTCCAGCACCAGTTGCCACCGCGCCGCATCTGCGTCGAGATCACCGAAACCATGCTGATCGACGAGACCTCGGACGCCGATTCCATGCTGGCCGAGCTGCGCGATTGCGGCATCCGCATCGCGCTCGACGATTTCGGCACCGGCTTTTCGCCGCTGGCCTTCCTCTACCGCCTGCCCATCGATATCCTGAAGATCGACGGCAGCATGGTGGAGGGCATCCAGTCCTCGCCCCGCCAGCGGGGCGTGCTCGAGGGATTGCGGGAATTGTGCGCCCGGCTGGACATCGAGGTCATCGTCGAGGGCATCGAGACCGAGGAAACCACCGGCACCTTGCTGGAACTGGGCTTCACCCTGGGGCAAGGCACCCGCTTCGCCGCCCCCCGGGCGGTGGACGAAGCCCTGAGGAAGGCCGCCTCGTGAACGGCGAATCCGACGCCGCCCGCCAGGCCCATGTCCAGACCGAACGGGTTTTCGCCAGCCTGGCCGCCTATCAGCATGCGCTGACCAGCCACGTGGACTGGCTGCAATCCTGGTACAGCTCGGTCCTCAACTGGGACGACCACGCCCGGCCCAACCCGGCCGCCGACCATTGCCGGTTCACCGCCTGGTACGACGGCGCCGGCCAGTCGGTGCTGGCCGCCTATCCGGCCTTCGCCGAACTGGGCCAGCTTCACCGCGACATCCATTTCAAGGCGGAGCAGGTCACCGAGCGGGCGGCGGGCGGACACACCGTCACCACCTCGGACTACGAGGCCATGATGGCCCTGGTCCTGGCCTTCAGCACCACCGCCCAGGGGCTGGAGCGCGACGCCTGGCGCACCCTGGCCACCGTGGACGCCCTGACCGGCCTGGGCAACCGCCAGACCATGATGAGCCACCTGATCGCCGAGCGCGACCGCTCGATCCGGCTGAAGCAGCCCTGCTGCATCGGCATGGTGGATATCGACCACTTCAAGCGGGTCAACGACACCTTCGGCCACGCGGTGGGTGACCGGGTACTCCGCGCGGTGGCGGAAGTCTTGCGCAACACCGTGCGACCCTACGACGTGCTCTACCGCTATGGCGGCGAGGAGTTCCTGGTCTGCCTGCCCGCCGCCACCCAGGAGGCCGGCATCCAGGTACTGGAGCGCATGCGCGCCGCCATCGCGGCCCTGTCGATAGCCACCGCCTCGGGCCGGTCGATTCCGGTCACCGCGACCTTCGGCCTGGCGGAACTGTCCGCCGACCTGTCGGTGGAGGAATCCCTGGACCACGCCGATACCGCGCTCTACGACGGCAAGCGCGGCGGCCGCGACAAGGTCATCGCCTGGAACGGCACCAGCGAAAATTGAAGCATCCGGCCGCGCCAATCCAAAAGATCCATTAGAGGGGCTGGTTCGGGAGCCGAAATCGATTATCATTTCCCAAAAAGATAATCGTCCCGGGAGGCAGCTGGTATGAAGGCAGAGGGCCGCGAGGGCGCTCCGTCCGGTCATGGCATCGACATGACGATGATGCAGGGTGTGCTCGATCACCTCGATCAGGGCATCTCGGTCTTTTCCGCCGACCTGCGGCTGGTGCTGTGGAACCGGCAGTTCACCGACCTGCACGAATTTCCCGCCGATTTCCTCCATAACGGCCTGGGCTTCGCCGACATCATCCGCTTCAACGCCCGGCGCGGCGAATACGGCGATTGCGACATCGAGGCCTATGTCAGCGCCCGGGTGGACTCGGCGCTGGAATTCCAGGCCCACCGCTTCGAGCGCACGCGGCCCAACGGCACCACCTTGGAGATCATCGGCAATCCGCTGCCCGGCGGCGGCTTCGTCACCACCTACAGCGACGTCACCGTCAACCGGCAGGTGGCCGAGAACCTGCGCGATTCCAACGACCGCCTCGACCAGATGGTCGAGCGCCGCACCCAGGCGCTGCGCGAAAGCGAGGAACGCCACCGCGCCTATGGCGAGTTCCTGGAAGCCACCGTCAAGCACATGCCGCAGGGCATCTGTCTGTTCGACACCAACCTGGACCTGGTGGTGGCCAACAAGGTGTTCTTCGAACTGACCCAGGTTCCCCTCAGTTTCAACGTCAAGGGCATCAACTTCCACGAGTTCATGCTCTACAACGCCCAGCGGGGCGAATACGGCCCCGGCGACCCTACCGAACTGGCCCGCCAGCGGGTCGAAAAGGCCCGCAAGATGGAGCCCCACGCCTTCGACCGCAGCCGTCCCGACGGCACGGTCATCGAGGTCCGGGGCAACCCCATCCCCGGCCGCGGCTTCATCAGCACCTTCACCGACATCACGGCGCGGGCCAAGGCCGAGGAATCCCTGCGCGAGGCGGCCACCATGGCCCGCGCCATGCTGGACGCCCCGGGGTTGCTGGTGCTGCTGATCGGCATGGACGGCGCCATCGTCGACCTGAACGAGGAAGCGGCGCGCGGCCTGGGGGCCAGCAAGGCCGAGATGATCGGCACCAACATCTTCGCCGCCATGCCGCCCCAGGTGGCCGAACGCCGCTTCGCCCATGCCCAGCAGGCGGTGTTCGAGGGGCACGCCGTCTATTTCGAGGACGAGCGCGACGGCCGCTGGTTCGAGACCACCATGACCCCCTACCCCATCGACCAGGACGGCATTCCCCGGGTGATGGTGATCTCCCACGACGTCACCCATCGCCATCAGGCGGAGCAGCGGCTGCGCGAGGCCACCGCCATGGCCCAGGCGGCCAACCGGACCAAGACCGATTTCCTGGCCGCCATGAGCCACGAGTTGCGCACGCCGCTCAACGCCATCCTGGGGTTCTCGGAAATCATCGCGCGCGAGATGTTCGGGCCGGTGGGCGAGCGCTACCGCGCCTACGGCCAGGACATCAACTCGGCGGGGCAGCACCTGCTGGCCATGATCAACGACATCTTGGACATCTCGCGCATCGAGATCGGCGCCTTCACCTTGTGCATCGAGCCGGTCAATCCGCACGAGATGGCGGATTCCTGCCTGCGTCTGGTGAGTACCCGCGCCGAGGCCGGCGGCATCCGGCTGGCCGAGGAGGTTCCCGGATCGCTGCCCACCCTGCTGATCGATTCCCGGCGCGCCAAGCAGATTCTCATCAACCTGCTGGGCAATGCCGTGAAATTCACCCCGCCGGGCGGCAGCGTCACCCTCAGGGGCGAACGCCAGCTTGCCGGCGGCATCGCCTTCCATGTGGCCGATACCGGCATCGGCATGAGCGAGGCGGAAATCGCCATAGCGCTGTCACCCTTCGGTCAGGTGGATACCGGCCTGGACCGCCGCTTCGAAGGCGCCGGGCTGGGCCTGCCGCTGGCTAAATCCCTGGCCGAGCTGCATGGCGGCAGCCTGGATATCCGCTCGATCCCCGGCAAGGGCACCACGGTCAGCGTCTACCTCCCCGCGTCGTGCATCGCGCCTTAGATCGTTATCCCTCGCCGGGCGCGGCCCTCCGGCCGCTTGGCCGCCGCCTCAATGGCGGCTGGTCGCGGCGGGTACCGGATTTGGCGCAGGCCGCTCCAGGTCTGGACGCCGGAACGGGTGCCCCGCCACGCGGCACCAGTTGGTGCTGGCCGGGGCCGATCAGGTCGGCGCGGCCCATCTTCTGCAGGGCTTCGCGCAGGATCGGCCAGTTCTCGGGATCGTGCCAGCGCAGGAAGGCCTTGTGCAGGCGCCGCTGGCGCAGGCCCTTGGCGGTGAACACCTCCTCGCCCGCCCGGCGCACCGGCCGGATGGGATCGCGGCCGCTGTGGTACATGGCGGTGGCCAGCGACATGGGCGTCGGCAGGAAGGTCTGCACCTGATCCAGGCGGAAGCCGTTCTTCTTCAGCCACAGGGCCAGGTTCAGCATGTCCTGGTCGGTGGTGCCGGGATGGGCGGCGATGAAATAGGGAATGAGATAGAGCTTCTTGCCCGCCTTGGCCGCCGCCTTTTCAAACATCGCCTTGAAGCGTTCATAGCTGCCGATGCCCGGCTTCATCATCTTGGCGAGCGGCCCGTCCTCGGTATGCTCGGGGGCGATTTTCAGGTAGCCGCCCACATGATGGCGCACCAGTTCGTCCACATAGGCGGGGCTGGTCACCGCCAGATCGTAGCGCACGCCCGAGCCGATGCTGACCCGCTTCACCCCCTTGACGCCCCGCGCCGCGCGATAGAGGCGGATCAGCGGATCGTGGTCGGTGCCCAGCGTCTTGCAGATGTCGGGATAGACGCAGGAGAGGCGCCGGCAGACCTTCTGCACCTCGGGCTCGCGGCACCCCAGGCGCCACATGTTGGCGGTGGGGCCGCCCAGATCGGAAATGGTGCCGGTGAAGCCCTTGGTCTTATCGCGGATCTCCTCGATCTCGTGGATGATCGAGGCCTCCGAACGGCTCTGGATGATGCGGCCCTCGTGCTCGGTGATGGAGCAGAAGGAACAGCCGCCGAAACAGCCGCGCACGATGTTGATGGAAAAGCGGATCATCTCCCAGGCAGGGATCTTGGCCTCGCCATAGGAAGGATGCGGCCCCCTGGCATAGGGCAGGTCGTAGACCCCGTCCAGTTCGGGCGTGGAAAGCGGCACCGGCGGCTGGGTGACCCACAATTCCTTGTCGCCGTGACGCTGGACCAGCGGACGGGCGTTCAAAGGATTGCTCTCCTGGTGCAGCACCCGCGAGGCCTGGGCGTACAGCACCTGATCGCCCTGCACCTGATCGAAGGACGGCAGGCGCACCACCACCTGCTCGCCCTTGACCACCGGCTGGGCGGCATCGAGGTCGGAGGCATCCACCACCCGCCAGTCGTCGGGCACCGCGTCGCGCACGAACACCGTGCCCCTGATGTCGTGCATGGCCTTGGGCGCCTCGCCGGCGGCCGCCCGCCGGGCGATGTCGACGATGGCCCGCTCGGCATTGCCGAACACCAGCAGATCGGCCTTGGCATCCATCAGCACCGAGCGCCGCAGCTTTTCCGACCAGATGTCGAAATGGGCGATACGGCGAAGGCTGGCCTCGATGCCGCCGATCACCACCGGGACGTCCTTGAAGGCCTCGCGGCAGCGCTGGGCATAGACGATGACGGCGCGATCGGGGCGCCGGCCCCCTTCGCCACCCGGCGTATAGCTGTCGTCGCTGCGCAGCCGGCGGTCCGAGGTGTAGCGGTTGACCATGGAATCCATGTTGCCCGCCGTCACCCCGAAGAACAGCCGGGGACGGCCCAGCGCCCGGAAAGGTTCCGGCCCGCTCCAGTCCGGCTGCGAGATGATCCCCACCCGGAACCCCTGGGATTCCAGCAGCCGCCCGACGATGGCCATGCCGAAGCTGGGATGGTCCACATAGGCGTCCCCGGTCACCAGCACCACGTCGCATTCGTCCCAGCCCAGCACCTCCATCTCGGCCCGGCTCATGGGCAGGAAGGGCGCCGCCGAACGGCGGGGAAAGGCAAGAGGGGCGGTCATGGGCGATCCTGGGCGTTGTCGATCCCCTTCTCTTCCTCCCCTTTGCCGCCCGGATGCAACACCTGTTTTCCAGGGATGCAGCGATGTCGCTTGCCCTGGCGCCCCACTTGCAGGCAAATTCCCGGCTTTGCCCCCAGCAGTGGCGGGAAGCCGAGAAACGATGATGCGCGATATGGCGGTTCGACTGGTTGACTGGTGCTGGCGCCATGCTTGGGCGGTGGTGATCGCCTCGCTGGCCGCCACGGTGCTGCTGGGCTGGTATACCGCCACCCACCTGTCGCTGGACACCGACGAGAGCAAGCTGATCTCGTCCGACCTGCCGTTCCGCAAGGTGGAAAAGACCATCGATCAGGCCTTTTCCCACTCCGCCGACCGGCTGGCCGTGGTGATCGACGGCCCCACCGCCGAACTGGCCGAGGATGCCGTGGAACGGCTGGCTCAGGCCCTGGCCGCCCACAAGGGCGTCGTCCGCGGCGCCGCCCGTCCGGCCGAGGAGATGTATTTCCGCAAGAACGGCCTGCTGTTCCTGTCCACCGCCGAGTTGGAGCAGATCGTCGAGCGTCTGGTCCAGGCGCAGCCGCTGCTGGGCTCCGTCGCCAGGGACCCCTCGCTGCGCGGCCTGCTGGCCTCGGTGGACCTGGTGCTGCAGGGCATCTCCCACGATCAGGCGAGCACCAGGGATATCGAGCCGCTGCTGGCCCAATTGGACAAGCCCGCCGCCGCCATCGCCGCCGGCCAGCCGGCCAAGCCGGTGGACTGGCAGGGATTGATGTCCGGCGGCCCGGCCAAGGACGCGCCGCGCCGCTTCCTGATGGTGCACGGCGCCCTCGATTACGGCGCCCTCGAACCCGCCTCCGACCTGATCAAGGCGGTGCGCGCCACGGCCCGCGACCTGGGATTGGTGCCGGAAAAGGGCTACCGCGTGCGGATCACCGGCGGCCTCGCCCTGGCCGACGCCAATTTCGCCACGGTGGCCGAGGGAGTGGAAATCTCCGCCCCCCTCTCGTTCCTGGCGGTGGTGGGGCTGCTGTTCTGGGGCGTGCGCTCGGGCCGGGTGGTGGCGGCCATCATCATCAGCCTGATCGTCGGTCTGGTGGCGACCGCCGCCTTCGCCACCGCCACGGTGGGCAGCCTCAACCCCATCTCGGTGGCCTTCGCGGTGATGTTCGTCGGCATCGCCGTGGATTTCGGCATCCAGTTCGTCACCGCCTATCGCAACGAACGCTTTCTCAACGGAGACCCGCAGGTCGCGCTGCACGGCGCCGCGGCCTCCATGGCGACGCCCCTGACCCTGGCGGCCATCGCCACCGCCGTCGGCTTCCTGTCCTTCATGCCCACCGACTATACCGGCGTGTCCCAACTGGGGCTGATCGCCGGCGGCGGCATGATCATCGCCCTGATCATCGATTTCACCCTGTTGCCGTCCCTGCTGGCCCTGCTGAAGCCCCAGCCGGAGAAGGAGCCGGTGGGGCTTAGGCTCCAGGGGGCCGACGCGGCCCTGCGCCGCCACGCCAAGCCCATCGTGGTGGTGGGATGCGCCATCGGCCTGGTCGGCGCCGCCCTGCTGCCGGTGATGCCGCTGGACTTCGACCCGCTGCACCTGCAGGACCCCAAGGCCGAGGCGGTGGCGACCTTCATGGACCTGGCCAAGGACCCGGACAACGGCGTCTACAGCCTGGAAACCCTGGCCCCGTCGGTGGAAGCGGCCCGCATCCTGGCGGACAAGCTTTCCGACCTGCCCGAGGTGCACCGGGCCATGACGGTCACCACGTTCATCCCCGAGGGCCAGGACGAAAAGCTGGCCATGATCGGCGACGTCGCCATGGTCCTGGGGCCGACCCTCAACCCGGCCAAGGTGCTGCCCGCCCCCTCGCCCGAGGAACTGGTGGCCGCCATCGGCCGGCTGGCCGGGCAGTTGGAGACCATCGCTCCCGGCCACAAGCCCTCGCAGGTGCTGGCCGGGCATCTGAAGGCCATCGCCGCCAAGGGTCCCCGGGCCGCCGACGAATACCAGAAGGCCGCCGCCGCCGGCCTGCCCGCCCTGCTGTCGGGCCTCAGGCGGTCGCTGGAGGCCGAGGCGGTCAGCCTGGACACCCTGCCCGCCGAGATGAAGCGCGAATGGATCGCCACCGACGGCCAACGCACCCGGGTTCAGGTACTGCCCAAGATCGATGTCCAGGACGAGGTCCTTCGCCGCCGCTTCATCGCCGCCGTCTCGGCGATGGCGCCCGAGGTCGCCGGCGCCCCCATCTCCATGGAGGAGGCGGGACAGGTGGTGATCCGGGCCTTCGCCATCGCCGGCATGGGCGCCTTGGCCGCCATCGGCCTGCTGCTGTGGCTGATGGTCCGTCGGGTGCTCGATTCCGTGGTGGTGCTGACGCCCCTGGTCCTGGGCGCCCTGGCGACGGTGATCGCCGCCCGGCTGGCCGGCATTCCGCTGAATTTCGCCAACGTCATCGCCCTGCCGCTGCTGCTGGGCATCGGGGTCGCCTTCAACATCTATTTCGTGGTCAACTGGCGCAACGGGGTGACCGACCACCTGTCGTCGCCCACCACCAGGGCGGTGCTGTTCTCGGCGCTGACCACCGGCTCGGCCTTCGGCAGCCTGGCGGTGTCGCCCCACCTGGGCACCGCCTCCATGGGCATGCTGCTGTTCCTGTCGCTGACCATCACGGTGGTGTTCACCTTCCTGGTTCTGCCCGCCATCTTCCACCTGATCGGCAGGCCGAAATGAAGCGCCTAATCGTCACCGCCGATGATTTCGGCCGGTCCCTCCAGGTCAACCAGGCGGTGGAGGAAGGGCACGCCAACGGCATCCTCACCGCCGCCAGCCTGATGGTCACCGAGGGCGCGGTGGATGACGCGGTGGAACGCGCCCGGCGGCTGCCCGGCCTGGGGGTCGGCCTGCACGTCACCCTGGTGGACGGCATCCCCGCCCTGCCGCCGTCGCAGATTCCCGATCTGGTCAACGAGCAGGGCCTGTTCACCCGCGATCTGGTGCGGCTCGGTACCCGCATCTTCCTGTCCAGGGGCGCGCAGCGCCAGGTCACCGCCGAGATGCGCGCCCAGTTCGAGCTGTTCAAGGCCACCGGCCTGCCGCTCGCCCATGTGGACTTCCACCACCATTACCACCAGCACCCGACCGTGTTCGATCTGGTCCTCGAACTGGCGGTGGAGTACGGCGCGCCGGGCATCCGCATTCCGTGGGAGCCGCCGCTGCGCTCCTACCGGGCGCGCGGCGACAAGCTGGGCACCCGCCTGCTCAATGGGATATTTCACTGGCGGCGCAACCGCGCCATGGCGGCCAAGGCCAGGGCAAGGGGGCTGGTGGTCAACGAACGGGCCTTCGGCATCAACGATTCGGGGCAGATGGACGCCGCCAAGGTGAACTCGTTCCTCGACGTGCTGCCCGACGGCCTGTCGGAGATCTACAGCCATCCGGCCACCGCGCACTGGGCGGCCCCGCGCCCCATGCCGCCCCACTATCGCATCGACGAGGAGTACAAGGCGCTGATCGCCCCGGAAAACCGCCGCAAGGTCGCCGAGCTTGGCATCTTGCTGACCACCTTCGCGCAAGAGGCGGAGGCCGTTTCCGCCGCCAAGGCGGCCGGACGATGAAAGCCAACCTGCTGCGCCTGGGCGTCATCGTCGTGATCATCATCGCCGCCTGGATCATGCGCGACGGCTTCGGCGACGTGGGCGGCGCGCTGGACAGCGCCGGGTGGAGCGGCGTGGCGCTGATGGCGCTGACTCACGTCTTGCCGGTGGCCCTGTGCGGCATCGCCTGGGGCCTGCTGCAGGACGACGTCCCCACCTTGAAATTCTCGGTGGCCCGCTGGATCAAGGACGGAGTGGGCGAACTGGCCGGCATCCTGCCGCTGTCGGGCGAGATGGCCGCCATCCGCCTGATGACCCGCTACGGCTTCCGCGTCGCCGACGCCAGCGCCATCGTCATGGTGGACGTCACCGCCGAGGCCATCGCCCAGTTCTTCTTCAGCCTGCTGGGCGTCGCCCTGTGGCTGCACCTCTACCCCGACGCGGCGGTCACCCGCTGGGCGCTGATCGCCCTGGGCGTCAGCATTCCCGGCCTGGCCATCTTCGTGGCGCTGCAGCGTTCCGTGGTGATGCGCTTCCTCGAGACCCTGCCGTCCAGGATCATGCCCCACGCCTGGAACGCCCCCGACGCCGATTCCGGGGTGCACGCCGCCGTCAATGCCCTGTACGCCGATCACCGCCGCTTCGCCCGCTCGATATTCTGGCACATCCTGGCCTGGGCGGCCGGCGCGCTGGAGGCCTGGGTGGCGCTGCGCCTGCTGGGCTATCCCTTGGGGCTGGCCGAGGTCCTGGCGCTGGAGAGCATCATCTACGCCATCCGCTCGGTGGCCTTCGTGGTGCCGGGCGCCATCGGCCTGCAGGAGGGCGGCTACATGCTGGTGGGTGCCGTGCTCGGCCTGCCCACCGAGATCGCCCTGGCGGTATCGCTGCTCAAGCGCGGGCGCGAGCTGCTGATGGGATTGCCGGCCCTGTTCGCCTGGCACTTCATCGAACACTCCACCGCCAAGGCAAAGGCCGCGGCCGAGAAGACCGAGGCCTGAAGCCGCCCGGAGCGCGGGCTTCTGTCCGCCCTAGAGTTTTTCGCACTTAAGCTGAAGCGGAAAGTCGAAAAACTCTTAAGCCCGAGCGGCGCCTGAGCCCTGAAAAAGCGGAGCTTTTTCGTATATACAGAATCCTGGAGTGCTTCAGCTTGAAGCTGATGCACTCTAAGCGCAGCGGATTTCCTCGATGAACCCCGCCACCTCCCGGGCCAGTTGGTCGGAGGCCCCCTTGAGGCCGTTGGCGGCGTCATAGACCTGATCCGACATCAGCTTGGTCTCCTCGGCGGCGCCCGAGACCACCTCGACGTTCTCGGCGGCCGAGGCGGTGCCGTGGGCCGCCTGCTCCACCGAGCGGGCGATCTCGGCGGTGGCGGCGCCTTGCTCCTCCACCGCTGCGGCGATGGCCGAGGACAATTCGCTGATGTTCTCGATGGTTCCCGAGATGGAGCGGATGGCGTCCACCGCCGAGCGGGTCTCCGACTGGATGGCGGTGACCTGCTGGCCGATCTCCTCGGTGGCCTTGGCGGTCTGGTTGGCCAGATGCTTGACCTCGTTGGCCACCACCGCGAAGCCCTTGCCGGCGTCGCCGGCCCGCGCCGCCTCGATGGTGGCGTTGAGCGCCAGCAGGTTGGTCTGCGCCGCGATGTCGTTGATGAGGTTGACCACGTCGCCGATCTTCTGCGCCGCCTCGGCGAGGCCGCGCACCATGCGGTCGGTTTCGCCCGCCTGGCGCACCGCATTCCCCGAGATGGTGGCGGCATGGGCCACCTGACGGGAAATCTCGGTCACCGAGGACGACAGTTCCTGGGTCGCCGCCGACACCGACTGGACGTTGGCGGTAACCTGCCCGGTCATGGCGGTGACGTTGCTCGCCTGCGCCATGGTCTGCTGGGCATTGGCCGACAGGGTCTGGGCATTGCCCAGCAGCGACCCTGACGACACGTCGATCAGATCGACCACGCCCTTGACCCGGTCCTCCAGGGACTTGGCGACCCGGTTGAGCTCGGCCTTGCGGCTTTCCTCGGCCTGACGGTCCAGTTCGGCCTTTTCCAAGGTGGAATAGCCGAGCTTGGCCTTCAGGGCGCGCAGCAACGAATGCAACTGGCTGAACTCGTGCACGTCGGCCACCGGAATCTCGTGAGCCTGATTGCCGGCGGCGATGGCGTCGAAATGACGCTCCATGGCCCTGAGGGGAGTGCGGATGCCCGTCAGTATCCAGGCGGTAAGGACGAAGCCCAGGACGATGGCGGCGATCAAGGCACCGATCACCAGCATGGCCTTCGACGACAGATTCTGTTCGGCCCTGGCGTAGGTATTGCCGGCATTCTTGCTCTGATAGGCGATCAGATCCTTCAGCGCCGCATGGTTGGCATTGTAGAGCGGCCGCATGGTTTCGCCGAAATGCCGGGCCAGGGCGGCGGCATCGGCCTTGCGGGCCAGATCGACGGCAGGCAGGAGCCCCTGGTCGCGAAAGGCCGTCCGCGCCTTGGCGTACTGCTCGATCAGGGCCTTTTCCTCGGGCCGATGGCCGGCCTGGGCATAGTGCTCCCATTTGCGGCTGATGGTCTGTGAGTTGGCGTCGATGGCGGTCAGACGTTCGCTGACCGGCACCCAGTGCTGGCTGGTCTGCAACTGAAGCGCAATGCTGGCGACCTGCCGATAGTTCTCCTGCGACAGGTCGACGATCTCCGCCAGATCGATGGCCGGCAGGGTGTTTTCCTGAAATATCTCACGGACGTCCTCGCCGATGCCGCGCATGCCGGAAATGCCCAGCCACCCCACCACCAGCATCAGCACGCCCAGCGTCGCCAGGACCCCGGACAGGCGCCCGGCGATGGAATTCTTCAGTTCGCCGAGCCGGCCGGCCAGCCCGGTGGGCACCACCCGTCCGTCGCGGATGGCCAGGCCCCGGGCCTTGCCGTCGCGGAACAACTGATAGGCCTGTTCGGCGGCGCCGATCTGGGCGCGGGTCGGCTTGGAGCGGATGGAGATGAAGCCGGCGATCCGGCCGTCCTCCATGAACGGCGTGACGTTGGCGCGCACCCAGTAATGATCGCCGCTCTTGGTGCGGTTCTTGACATAGCCTTCCCACGGCCGCCCCGACTTGGCGGCCGCCCACAGGTCGGCGAACGCCTCCTTGGGCATGTGGGGATGACGCACCAGATTGTGGGGCGAGCCCAGCAATTCCTGCTCGGTAAAGCCGCTGATGTCGATGAAGGCCTTGTTGACGAAGGTGATGCGGCCGCCGGCATCGGTGCGCGACACCAGCATGTCGCCGTCCCGCAACTCCACTTCGCGATTGGTTATCGGTCCATTGTCACGCATCAGCATCCTCCATCACGGCTTGATCGACCGGCCCGGTTGATCAGGCGACGCGACCACTTCAATCTTAGGACATACCACCCGCCACACCCTTAGAATGGTATGCGTTTATACGTATTCAAGAGGTCCGGCGGAAATTTCCGACTTCCAGGCTGCGGTATTCCGGGAAAAGTTTCTGTTGTGCCCTCCCCCATCCCGCCGGTAGGGTCCGCCCCATGAGTGAAGTACAGACCATGACCGTCGCCGAGGAAGAGTCGGAGATTCGCCTCGATCGCTGGTTCAAGCGCCATTTCCCCACCGTCGGCCATGGGCTGCTGGAAAAGTGGCTGCGCGCCGGCAACGTCCGGGTGGACGGCAAGCGCGCCAAGTCCAACCAGCGGCTCGAGGCCGGGCAGGCCATCCGCGTCCCGCCGCTGCCCGCTGCCGAGGCCCCCACCTCCGAGGCACGGGGGCGCGAGGCCAAGCCCGCCCCGGTGGACGAGAAGACCGCCCGCATGCTGCGCGACGCGGTGCTCTACATGGACGACGACATCATCGCCCTGAACAAGCCGGCCGGACTGGCGGTGCAGGGCGGCACCGGCATGGCCGACAAGCACCTGGACGCCTGGCTGGACGCGCTCAGCTTCGGTGCCGGCCGGCCCAAGCTGGTCCATCGCCTGGACAAGGACACCTCGGGGGTTCTGCTGCTGGGCCGCACCGCCAACGCCACCGCCAAGCTGGCCGCCGCGTTCAAGAGCCGCGCCGCCCGCAAGTGCTATTGGGCGCTGGTGGCCGGCGTGCCGCGCTATCCCCAGGGCCGCATCGACGCCCCCCTGGCCAAGCTGCCCGGCAAGGCCGGCGAGAAGATGGCGGTGGACAAGGAGGACGGCAAGCACGCCGTCACCTATTACCGCGTGGTGGATTCCACCCTGAAGCGGGCCGCCTGGCTGGAACTGGAGCCGCGCACCGGGCGCACCCACCAGTTGCGCGCCCACTGCCTGCTGCTGGGCACGCCGATCATGGGCGACGGCAAGTATGGCGGAGCGGCCGCCCTGATCGAAGGCACCGGCGTATCGCGCAAGCTGCACCTGCACGCCCGCGCCGTGCGCCTGCCCCATCCACGCACCGGCAAGCCACTGGAGATCTCGGCGCCGCTGCCGTCCCACATCAAGGCCAGCTTCGATTTCTTCGGCTTCACCGAGGGCGAATCCGGCCCGCCCTTCGTTTCCTTCGACGAAGAATAGAAAGACGTCATCATTCCGCCGCATTCCGGCGGTTGGTTGTGGGGCCCCGATGGGGTAAGATAACCCTACGAAAAATACGAGCAGCGCGCCGGAGCCCGATGTCCCATCTGCGCCTTGCCGTCTTCGATGTGGACGGCACCCTGGTGGACAGCCAGCACAATATCGTTTCGGCCATGACCGAGGCGTGGAGCA
Source organism: Phaeospirillum sp. (assembly GCA_030824585.1). Lineage (GTDB taxonomy): Bacteria > Pseudomonadota > Alphaproteobacteria > Rhodospirillales > Magnetospirillaceae > Phaeospirillum. Next base: position 87,449 of record JAVBXM010000015.1, read on the forward strand.
ACTTGAACCTGGGCATCCCCCGGCCCGAGCAGGTGCGCCGCATCATCGGCCTGTCCCTGGTGGATGCCTGCGCCGTGCTGCTGCCCTGGGCCAACCCCACCGTTCACCGCGCCGTGGCCGACGCCTACAAGGAAGCCTTCCGCGCCATGCGCCTGCTGCCCGACACCATGGAGCCGCTGTTTCCCGGCGTGAAGGAAGCCCTGGACCGGCTGGAGGGCGAGGGCTGGCTGCTGGGCATCGCCACCGGCAAGTCGCGGCGCGGCGTCGATTCCCTGCTGGAGGCTCACGGCCTCGAGGGCCGTTTCGTCACCATCCAGACCGCCGACGACAACCCCAGCAAGCCCAACCCGGCCATGCTGCGCCGGGCCGCCGCCGATTGCGGACTCGAACCGGGCGAGATCGTCATGATCGGCGACACCGCCTATGACATGGCCATGGCCGCCGCCGCCCGCACCGCCGCCGTCGGCGTGTCGTGGGGCTATCATTCCCTGGACGAACTGCAGCGGGCCGGTGCCCAGGTGGTACTCGACACCTTCGACAATCTGACCGAAGTGCTGGACGCCATCACCGGAGAGAAGGCCGGAGACGGGGCATGAGGCTGAGCACGATTGCCAAGATCGTCGCCGCCCTGGTCCTGGTTCTGGTGATTGCGGTGATCGGGGCCGGCAAGGCCCTGAAATCCGACATCTACAACGCCTTCCTGGCCGAGCGGGTCAAGGCCGCCACCGGTCTCGACCTCTCCTTCGCCGGCGCCACCAAGCTGAAACTGGGGCCGTCGCCGGTGCTCAGCTTCACCGGCGTGACCCTGTCGGCCGGCAATGGGGCGGCCGGCAAGGGCGCCGATATCCTCTACATCGACCGCATCGAGGCCCGCGTCGCCCTGGTGCCGCTGGCGCTTCGCCAGTTGCGGCTGGAGACGGTCTCCCTGATCCGTCCGGTGGTGCACGCGCCGAACCTGGCCCGTCTGGCCGCCTTCCAGCCCGTCGACATCACCGATGCGCCGTCGGGAGCCCCCCTCACCCGTCTCGCCCTGTCCGAGGTGCGCATCGAGGATGCCGCCATCCGCTGGAGCGGCGGCACCATCCAGGTGACCAAGGCCCTGGCGCGGCCGGAAAGCGAAACCGGCGGGCCGGTGGCGCTGCAGTTGGATGGGCGCTGGCAGGACAGCCGCTTCGACCTCACCGGGGTGATCGGCCCCCTGTCCGCCCTGGGCGGCGCCAAGCCCTATCCCATCCAGATCAAGGGCGCCGTGGGCGGCGCCAACCTCACCCTGCGCGGCGCCCTGACGGCGCCGCTGGCCGGCAAGGGCCTCGACCTGGAATTCCGCGCCCAGGGAGAGGAACTGGCCGACCTGCTGCGCCTGCGGCCCGACAAGGCGCCGGCCCAGGCGTTCGGCCCCTTCAAGCTGGCGGCCCGCGTCACCGATGCCGCCGGCCCGCTGGCCCTGTCCGACATCGACGCCGTCATCGGCCGCCGCGAATCCCAACTGATCACCGCCAAGGGGCAGATCGCCGACGCCACGGGCCTGAACGGGGTCGACATGACCGTCAGCCTGGAGGCCGAATCCCTGAGCGGCGCCATGCGCATGCTGGGCCTCGACCTGCCCAATGCCGGGCCGGTCAAGCTGTCCGCCCGGCTGGCCGACATCGAGAACGGCTGGCGCCTCACCGGCCTGAAAAGCAACCTGGGCAAGAGCGATCTGGCCGGAGAGCTGTCCCTGGTCCTGGCGCCGCGTCCGCGCCTGTATGGCCGCCTGGCCGCCGCCCAGTTGAACCTGGGGGACTTCTCCCTGCCGCCGTCGCGCGGCGCCCCGTCCCAGTCCTCGCAGCCGCAACGCCCGGCCATTCCCATCGACGACGGCCGCATCCTCGGTGTCGAGCCCCTGGCCCTCGACCTGATCAAGGACATGGACGCCGCCCTGTCGCTGGCCGCCACCCGCCTTCAGGTGGGACAAGCCACCCTGTCCGACGCCACCGGCGAATTACGCATGGCGGCCGGGCGGCTGACGCTGGAGGCCTTCGCCGCCCGCGCCGGCGAGGGGAAGCTGGCCGGTGAGCTCAGGCTGGACGCCGTGGCCAAGATTCCCCTCCTGACGCTGCGCCTGAGCGGCGGCGGCATCGATCCCGCCCTCCTGACCGGCGGCGCCCTGAAGGGGGCCAAGGCCGATTTTACCCTCGATCTCAAGACCCAGGGCGCCAATCTCCGCACCATGGCCGGCAGCGCCGAGGGCAGCCTTGCCGTCACCCTGGGCGAGACGACGCTGGCCAAGAACGGTGGCGGCGAGCTTCCCGCCCGGCTGGCCCGCGACCTGGATGGCGGCGCGCAGACCGTCGATGGGCTGCGCCTGCGCTGCCTGGTGGCCCGCCTGCCGGTCAAGGCCGGGCTGGTCGGCATGGACCGTGGCCTGGGCGTGGAAACCGCCGCCTCGGGCGCCATGGCCTTCGGCACCATCGATCTGCGGACCGAGGTTGTGGACGTCACGGTGGCCAGCCGTGGCGCGCCCCCCCTGAAGATCAAGGGTGTCCTGGGGGCGCCGATCGTCACGTCGGAAGGGGCCGGACGGGTCCAGGCCGATGCCACGCCCTGCCGCACCGCCCAGGCCCGCCGTCTCGTCCGCTGAGCCAACTCCCATCCGCGAAGGCATTTTCCCCGTGCTCAAGTCCATCAAGCGTTTCTACAAGGATGCCGCCGTCCAGGCCGGCGACCATGGGTTCTCCATCGTGCTGGACGGCAAGGCCATCAAGACCCCCGGCGCCCGCCTCCTGGCCGTGCCCTTCCCCAGGCTGGCCGATGTCATCGCCGAGGAGTGGCGCAGCCAGGGCGAGCAGATCCTGCCCTCCTCCATGCCCATGACCCAATTGGCCAGCACCGCCCTGGACCGGGTCGGGCCCGAGCGCCCGCATATCACCCGGCAACTGATGAACTATGCCGGCACCGACCTGCTGTGCTACCGCGCCGCCACTCCCGCCGACCTGGTGGCGCGTCAGACCGCCGCCTGGCAACCCCTGCTGGATTGGGCCGCCCAGACCCTGGATGCGCCGCTGGTCACCACCACCGGCCTGACCGCCGTGGCCCAACCAGCCGGAGCCCTGGCCGCCCTGCTGCGCCATGTGCAATCCCATGACGACTGGCGGCTGACCGCCATCCAGTCGGCCACCGCCGCCATGGGATCGCTGATCCTCGGCCTCGCCCTGGCCGCGGGCCGCCTGGATGCCGAAGCGGCCTTCCAGGCCTCGCAGACGGATGAAACCTACCAGATCGAACTGTGGGGGGAGGATTGGGAAGCCGCCGACCGCCGCGCCGAACTCAGGGCCGATATCGAGGCGGCGGCCAAGTTCCTGGGGCTGCTCAGCCCTTCCTGAAGGCGCACCAGAAGCCGGGCGGGCCGCGGTGGAGGTCGATCTCGATGGCCACTTCCTTGAATCCGTTTTCCGCCGCCAGACGCCGGAGATAGGCCCGGCTATGGGCGTACTCTCCCGGCCCCGTGACCGCCACTTCGCGGGGGTCGGACAGCGGATCCACGGAAAACAGGAACGCCCCGCCGGGGGTCAACAGGCGGGACGCCTGGGTGAAGAACGGCCCAAGATCGGCGAAATAATAAAGAACACCCGAAGACAGGATAGTCTCGAACGGTCCCTCGACCGTGTGCAGAACCCCCGGCAAATCCCCTTCAATCAGCGTGTCGTAAATCTTGCGCTCCCGCGCCTGGGCCACCATGGCCACCGAACGTTCGATACCGGTGACCAGGCTTGCCGAAGCGGGCAACCTGGAGCCCAGCAGACCGGTCCCGGTCCCCAGTTCCAAAACCCGGCGCATGGGCCGGCCGGGAAAATTATCCTGATAAAGCCCGAGCAGACGATTGCTGAACCAATTGTGCAATTCGTTTTGATCATAGCCAACGGCAATACCGTCAAGGCGCTCGATGCTCATCCGAACCTCTTCCGCGCCATCCCAGTCGGCAAGCATCTCGGAATAACATTCCACAGCTTCCTCCCTCCGCTGGAGGGACAGCAGAGCCGATGAAAGGTTATGGCGAATGGAGAAATCCTCGGGCAAGGCCTCGCGGGCAAGGCTCAACGTGACGAAGGCTTCCTGATACTGACCAATATAGATCTGGGCCATGCCCAGAAATGGCAGGAATCGGGTATCGCCATCAATGAGATGGGCGTAATCGCGGCACAAGGCCACGGTGTCTTCATAAGCCTTCATCTGAGCCAAGCCCAAAAAGATATCGAAGACATAATCCGCATGAGGCTTGAGGCGCAGGGCCTCTCGGAGAATTCCCACTCCCTCGGCATGCCGCCCCGCCTTCAGACAGGTTTTCCCCATCATTCCGATAACGGAGGGATTGCCGGGCGCGGCCTGATTGACTTGGATAAAAAGAGCCAACGCCCCTTCGAAATCCTCTTTAGCGACCAGGCCGAGAGCCGATTGGAAGGCATCATCAGGGCTCATCAGACCTTCTCCCAGTGAAACTTTTCCCATTGGTACCCCGCCGCTACACATCTGTCACGGGAAAAGCTATTGGCCCAAAAGAAAGAGGCCGTTCCTTGCGGAACGGCCTCTCCTTATCTCAAAGACGCTTGCAGCCGAAGGATTTACTCCTCGTCGGCATCGGCCTTCTTGTCGGCGGTCGGGCCGGAATCGGCGCCCTTGGCGGTCGGGTCACGATCGACCAGCTCGATGATGGCCATGGGGGCGCAATCGCCGTAGCGGAAGCCGGCCTTCAGCACGCGGGTGTAGCCGCCGTTGCGGGTCTTGTAGCGCTCGCCGATCACGGCGAACAGCTTGGCGACCACCTTGTCGTCGCGCAGGAAGGCATAGGCCTGACGGCGGGCGTGCAGGTCGCCGCGCTTGCCCAGCGTGATCAGCTTCTCGACCACGGGACGCAGGTCCTTGGCCTTGGGCAGGGTGGTCTTGATCTGCTCGTGCTTGAGCAGGGCGTTGGACAAGCTGACGAACAGGGCCTTACGGGCCGACTTGTCGCGGTTCAGCTTACGGCCGGACATACCATGACGCATAACAACTCTCCTCGTCGCTTGGCCTCGCCGGGCGAGACCGATTGTACTGCCGCATCGCCTCCATCAGGGAGAACGGGCGGGTGGACCGGATGGTCCTAAAACAGCTTACGGCGCGACACTGGGGCTGGTAGGGCGGCCAGTGTCGCGCCGGAAAATCAATAAGGCTCTTCCAGCTTCTTGGCCAGCTCTTCGATATTCTCCGGCGGCCAATTGGCGATTTCCATGCCCAGGTGCAGACCCATCTGCGCCAGCACTTCCTTGATCTCGTTCAGCGACTTGCGACCGAAATTGGGAGTACGCAGCATCTCGGCCTCGGTCTTTTGGACCAGATCGCCGATATAGATGATGTTGTCGTTCTTCAGGCAGTTGGCCGAGCGGACCGAAAGCTCCAGCTCGTCGACCTTGCGCAGCAGGTTCTTGTTGAAGGGCAGTTCGTCCTTCTTCTCTTCCTCGACGACCGCGGTGGGCTCCTCGAAGTTGATGAACAGCTGCAGCTGGTCCTGCAGGATGCGCGCCGCCAGGGCCACCGCGTCATCCGGCGTGACCGCGCCGTTGGTCTCGACGGTCATGGACAGCTTGTCGTAGTCGGTGACCTGGCCCACGCGGGTGTTTTCCACCTTGTAGGCGACCTTGCGCACCGGCGAGAAGATGGCGTCGATCGGAATGAGGCCGATCGGCGAATCCTCGGGACGGTTCTGCGAGGCGGGGACGTAGCCCTTGCCGGTCTCGACCGTGAACTCGATGTTCAGCTTGGCGCCCTCGTCCAGGGTGCACAGCACCAGGTCGGGGTCCATGATCTCGATGTCGTGACCGACCTCGATCAGACCGGCGGTGACTTCGCCCGGGCCGACCGCACGCAGGTGCATGCGCTTCGGGCCCTCGCCATGCATGCGCAGGCCGAGAGTCTTGATGTTGAGGATGATGTCGGTGACATCTTCCCGCACGCCGGGGATCGACGAGAATTCGTGCAGAACGCCGTCGATCTGGATGGCGGTGACGGCGGCACCCTGCAGCGACGACAGCAGCACGCGACGCAAGGAATTGCCCAGCGTCATGCCGAAGCCGCGCTCCAGCGGCTCGGCGACCACGGTGGCGCTACGCTGCGCATCGGCCCCGGGCTCCACATGGAGCTTGTTGGGCTTAATCAGTTCCTGCCAGTTCTTCTGAATCACGAGCGTGACCTCATGCTGAACAAAGGAAAACGAAAACGGGCGTGCCGCCGAACCTCCCCGTGCGAGGAAGCCGGCGGCATCCCATTCCAAGGAAACCCGGTCAGACGCGACGGCGCTTGCGCGGCCGGCACCCGTTGTGCGGGATCGGCGTGACGTCGCGGATCGAGGTGATCTGGAAGCCCACGGCCTGCAAAGCGCGCAGAGCGGACTCGCGACCAGCGCCAGGACCCTTCACCTCGACCTCGAGGGTGCGCATGCCGTGCTCGGAGGCCTTGCGGCCCGCGTCCTCGGCAGCCACCTGGGCCGCGTACGGAGTCGACTTGCGCGAGCCCTTGAAGCCCTGCATACCAGCCGACGACCAGGAAATGGTGTTACCCTGGGCATCGGTGATGGTGATCATGGTGTTGTTGAACGTGGCGTTAACGTGCGCCACGCCCGAGGTGATGTTCTTGCGCTCGCGGCGACGAGGACGCGCGGCAGCAGCAGGCTTAGCCATCGGAGGTGTTCCTTACTTCGTAACTTTCTTCTTGCCGGCAATCGGCTTCGCCGGACCCTTGCGGGTACGGGCATTCGTGTGGGTCCGCTGACCGTGGACCGGCAGGCCACGGCGATGGCGCAGGCCGCGATAGCAGCCCAGGTCCATCAGACGCTTGATGTTCATGGCCACGGCACGACGCAGGTCGCCTTCGACCTGGAAGTCGCGATCGATGAGCTCACGAATCTTGAGCACTTCGTCGTCGGTCAGCTGATTGACACGACGCTCGGCGGGGATGCCCAGCGAGGTGGTGATCTCCGCCGCCTTGGCGCGACCGATGCCATGAATGTAGGTCAGCGCGATCAGAACGCGCTTATTCGTCGGAATATTGACGCCAGCGATACGAGCCAAAGCTGGTTACTCCTTCACCAGAAAAAAGACCGCGCCACGAAATGACCCGGAGCCGTTAACCAAAAACGCGCCCCTGGCCTCGCCCATGACGGGGGAAACCGAAGGTGCGGGATTATAGGGCGATTCGATCAAGAGTCAACCGTCTCGCCCCATAGAATCACATTACTTCACCGCGTCCAGAATCCCTTCAAGGGCCTTGGTCACGTCGGCAATGTCCAGGGTGCCGTCGACCAGCTTCAACGAGCCCTTCTTGTCGTAATAGGGCAGCAGCGGAGCGGTCTGGGCGTGATAGGCGTCGAGGCGCTTGGTCACGGTGTCGACATTGTCGTCCGGACGGCGAGCGAACTCGGTGCCGCCGCAGGAATCGCATTGACCTGCGACCTTGGGCAGCTGGAACTTGTCGTGGTAGCCGGCACCGCACTTGGCGCAGGTATAGCGGCCGGTGATGCGCTCGACGATATAGGCGTCGGGGACGCGGATCTCGATGGCGAAATCCAGCTTCTTGCCCTTCTTGGCCATCATGGCGTCGAGAGCCTCGGCCTGGGCCACGGTACGGGGGAAACCGTCGAAGATGGCGCCCTTGGCCACGTCGGGCTGGTCCAGGCGCTCATCGATGATGGCGATGACGATCTCGTCGGACACCAGTTGGCCCGCGTCCATCACGGCCTTGGCCTTCTTGCCCACTTCGGAGCCGGAAGCCACGGCGGCGCGCAGCATGTCGCCGGTGGACAGCTGGATCAGGCCATACTTGTCCTGAAGACGCTTGGCCTGGGTTCCCTTGCCGCCACCCGGCGGGCCCAACAGAACGAGATTCATCGGATGTCCCCTCTTTTCTTGGCAGTTAACGCCGCCCGCGCAGCCGGGACTTCTTGATGAGTCCCTCGTACTGGTGCGCAAGCAGATGCGACTGAACCTGAGCCACGGTGTCCATGGTCACCGACACCACGATCAGCAGCGAGGTGCCGCCAAAGTAGAACGGCACCGAGAACTTGCTGATCAGCAGCTCCGGCAGGATGGACAGGGCCGACAGATAGGCGGCGCCCACCACGGTCAACCGGGTCAGGACGTAGTCGAGATAATCGGAGGTATTCTTGCCCGGACGGATACCCGGGACGAAACCGCCGTACTTCTTCAGGTTCTCGGCGGTATCCACCGGATTGAACACCACGGCGGTATAGAAGAACGAGAAGAAGACGATCAGGCCGAGATACAGCGCGATGTACAGCGGCTGGCCACGGCCCATCAGGGCGGTGAAGGTGGTCAGCCACTCGGGCCCGCCGGCGGCGGTGAACTGCGCGATGGTCACCGGCATCAGCAGGATGGAGCTGGCGAAGATCGGCGGAATCACGCCCGAGGTGTTGACCTTGAGCGGCAGGTGCGACGACTCGCCGCCGAACATCTTGTTGCCCACCTGGCGCTTCGGATACTGGACGATGATCCGCCGCTGGGCGCGCTCCATGAAGACGATGAAGGCGATGACCGCGATGCTCATGATCAGGATGCCGAGGATCACCAGCACGGGGAGCGCGCCGGTGCGGCCCAGCTCCAGGGTGTTGCTGATGGCCGACGGCAGCTCGGCGACGATGCCGGCCATGATGATCAGCGAGGTGCCCTGGCCGATGCCGCGCGCCGTGATCTGCTCGCCCAGCCACATCAGGAACAGGGTGCCGCCGGTCAGCGTCACCACGGTCGAGAAGCGGAACAGCAGATGGCTTTCCATCATTACCGCGCTGCCGCGCGAACTGGTCATGCTCTCGAGACCGACGGCGATGCCATAGGCCTGCATCACCGCGATGACCACGGTGAGATAGCGGGTGTACTGGTTGATCTTCTTGCGCCCGGCCTCGCCTTCCTTCTTCACCGCTTCCAGCGACGGGACGACCGTGGTCATCAGCTGCAGGATGATGGAGGCCGAGATGTACGGCATGATGTTGAGCGCGAAGATGGTCATGCGGCTCAGGGCGCCGCCGGCCAGCATGTCGAACATGCCGAGCATGCCGCCGCCCGCCTGCTTGAACAGGTCGCCGAGCACATGCGGATCGACGCCCGGCATGGGAATCCAGGTGCCCAGGCGGTAGACGACCAGCGCCAACAGGGTGAACCAGATGCGCTTCTTGAGATCGGTGGCCTTGGCGAGAACGCCAAAGTTCAGATTCGCGGCGAGCTGCTCGGCAGCGGAGGCCATGCCTTACTCCGGGGTTCGGTGGCGGGGGGCGGGGATGCCCCGTTCCGGGACACGGCACCGCACCACAAATCCTTGATCCAGCCCTTGACCCGGGTCAACCGACCCGGGCCAGGGATTCGACGCGCGAAGGGCGAGAGGAGCCTTGGCGGCCCCTCCACTCCTCAGCTTCGGGCCTTCAGCCCTCGGCGGAAGCCTTGGGCGCGGCCACGGTGACCGAGCCACCGGCCTTCTCGACGGCGGCGATGGCCGCGGCCGAGGCGCCGGTCACCTCGATGGTGACCTTGGCCTTGATCTCGCCATGGCCCAGCAGGCGCACGCCGTCCAGCACCTTGCCGATCAGGCCGGCGGCCGCCAGGGCCTCGGCGTTGATGGTCTGCTTGGCGTCGATGCGCTTCTCGTCGATCGCCTTCTGCAGGCGGCCGAGATTGATCACGGCGAAGTGCTTGGCGTTCGGGTTGTGGAACCCGCGCTTGGGCAGACGACGGTAGATGGGCATCTGACCGCCTTCGAAGCCGTTGATCGCCACGCCGGTGCGCGAGGTCTGACCCTTCACGCCCTTGCCCGAAGTCTTGCCCTTGCCGGAGCCGATGCCACGGCCGAGACGCTTCGACTGATAGCGCGCGCCCTCGTTGTCGCGAAGTTCGTTGAGCTTCATTTCTTTTCGTCCTCGTCACGGTCGGCCGGAGCTTAACGCCCCGGCCCCCGGATGTTCTAGTCTTCCACGCGCACCAGGTGGCGGACCTTGGTGATCATGCCGCGCACCGCCGGAGTATCCTCCAGCTCGCGGGTGCGGTGCATCTTGCCCAGGCCCAGGCCGATCAGAGTGGCACCCTGGTCGGCCGGACGGCCGATCGGGCTACCGATCTGAGTGACCTTGACGGTCGACTTGGCGGCGGTCTTCTGCTTGGCGGCCATGTTTAATGTCCTCCCGATCAAGCGCCGGCGGCGGCCGCGGCGGCGGCACCGTCGCGACGACCGATGATCTCGCCCACCTTCTTGCCGCGCTTGGCGGCAACGTGGCGGGGAGAAGCCAGGTTGATCAGGGCATCGAAGGTCGCCTTGATCATGTTGTGCGGGTTGGAGGTGCCGAGGCACTTGGCCACGACGTCCTGGACACCCATGGTCTCGAACACGGCGCGCATCGGGCCGCCGGCGATGATGCCGGTACCGGCCGGGGCGGCCCGCAGGATGACGCGGCCGGCACCGAAGTGGCCGAAGGCGTCATGATGCAGGGTACGACCCTCGCGCAGAGCGATCTTGATCATGTTGCGCTTGGCCTGTTCGGTGGCCTTGCGGATGGCTTCCGGAACTTCGCGGGCCTTGCCCGAACCGCAACCGACGCGGCCCTTGGCGTCACCCACCACGACCAGAGCGGCGAAGGCGAAGCGACGGCCACCCTTCACCACCTTGGCGACGCGGTTGATGTGAACCAGCTTGTCGACGAATTCAGATTCCTCGCGCTCGCGCGGGGTCTGCTCGGCGCCGCCGCGACCGCGGTTCGGCCGATCGCCGCGTTCACCGCCGCGGCCGCGATCGGGACGATCAGAAGAGGGAGTACGTGCCATTGCTCATCATCCTCAGAAAGACAGGCCGCCTTCGCGGGCCGCATCGGCCAGGGCCTTGACCCGGCCGTGGAACATGTAGCCGCCGCGGTCGAACACCACCTCGGTGATGCCGGCCGCCTTGGCCCGCTCGGCGATCAGCTTGCCGACGGCGGCCGCAGCCCCCTTGTCGGCGCCGGTCTTCAAATTGCCCTTCAGCTCCTTGTCGAGCGTCGAGGCGGCGGCCAGGGTGACGCCATTGAGGTCGTCGATCACCTGGACGTAGATATTCTTGCCGGAGCGGAAGACGGACAGACGGATACGACCGTTGCCCTTCTCCTTGATGCTCTGGCGGGCGCGCCGCTTGCGGCGCTCGAAAAGCTTCTTCGGCGTCATCATGGCGGAGCCCCTTACTTCTTCTTACCTTCCTTGCGGAGGATAGTCTCGGTTTCATACTTGATACCCTTGCCCTTGTAGGGCTCGGGACCACGGAAAGCGCGGATCTCAGCGGCGATCTGGCCAACCTGGCGCTTGTCGCGGCCAGAGATGGAGATGGCGGTGGGCTTCTCGCACTTCATAGTGACATCGGCCGGGATCGGATATTCGATATCGTGCGAATAGCCGAGCTGCAGCTTCAGCGACTTGCCCTCGACCGCGGCGCGATAACCGACGCCGTTGATCTCGAGATTGACGGTGAAACCTTCCGAGACGCCCTTGACCATGTTGTTCAAGTGCGCACGGGTGGTTCCCCACATCATGCGGGCATGCTTGGTTTCGTTCTTGGGCTTCACCCAGATCAGGTTGCCGTCGAGGGTGACCTCGACGTTGTCCCTGAGGGTGAGCTTGGACTCACCCAGCTTGCCCTTGACGGTGACTTCGGGTCCGGTGATCTGAACGGTAACGCCCGACGGCACCGAGACGGGATATTTGCCGACTCGCGACATGTTGCGGCCCTCCGTTAGAACACTTCGCAGAGGACTTCGCCGCCGACGTTCTGAGTGCGAGCCTCAGAGTCGGACATGACGCCGCGCGGGGTCGAGAGGATGGTGATCCCCAGCCCGTTGGCGACGCGGCGAAGGTCGGCGATCTTGGAATACACGCGGCGGCCGGGAGTGGACACGCGCGAGATTTCCCGGATAACCGGCTGGCCCTCGTGATACTTCAGTTCGATGCTGAGCTGGGCAATGCCCGGACGCAGCTCGCTCCGCGAATAACCGCGGATGTAGCCTTCGCGCTTCAGCACCTCGAGAACATTGGCGCGCAGGCTGGACGCCGGCGAGACAACGGTGGACTTGTTGGCCCGCTGCCCGTTGCGAATACGGGTCAGCAGATCGCCGAGAGGATCGGTCATGGACATGAATCGTCCTCCCTTACCAGCTGGACTTGACCATGCCGGGAATCTGGCCCTGCGAGGCGAGCTCGCGAAGCTTATTCCGGCACAGCTTGAACTTGCGATAGTTGCCGCGCGAACGACCGGTGACCTCGCAGCGCAGACGCACGCGAATCTTGGCCGAATTGCGGGGCAGCTCCGCCAGCTTGAGGGAGGCTTCGAAGCGCTCCTCCGGGCTGGCTTCACGGTTGTTGGCGATCGCCTTCAACTTGGCGCGGCGGGCGGCGAACTGGGCCGCCATACGCTCACGCTTCTTGTTGCGCTCGACCGAGCTGATCTTAGCCATTGCCTAAATCTCCAATCAGGCCACGAACGGCATGTCGAAGCCCTTGAGGAGAGCCTTGGCCTCCTCGTTGGACTTGGCCGTGGTGACGAAGATGATGTCCATGCCCCGAATGGTCTCGACCTTGTCGTAGTCGATTTCGGGGAAGACGATCTGCTCCTTGAGGCCCAGCGAGTAATTGCCGCGGCCATCGAAGCTCTTGCCCGGAACGCCGCGGAAGTCGCGAACGCGCGGCAAGGCGATGTTGATCAGGCGGTCGAGGAATTCGTACATCCGTTCGGCCCGCAGGGTGACCTTGCAGCCCACGACCTGACCTTCGCGCAGCTTGAACTGGGCGATGGACATCTTGGCCTTGGTGCTGACCGGCTTCTGGCCGGAGATCAGGGTCATTTCGGCGAGGGCCGACTCGATCTTCTTGGAATCCTGGGCGGCTTCACCGACGCCCATGTTGATCACGATCTTCTCGAGCTTCGGCACCTGCATGGGGTTCGCGTAGTTGAACTCCTTCTGCAGGGCGGGCTTGACGACCGTATCATAGTGCTTACGCAGACGTGCCATCTGTCTGTTCCTTCGGCTTACCGGTCGATGACTTCGCCGGAGCGGCGCGCGACGCGCACCTTCCGACCGTCTTCGAGGATCTTGTGACCGATGCGGGTCGCCTTGCCGTCCTTGGGGTCTTCGTGGGCGACGTTGGAGACGTGGATCGACGCCTCCTTTTCCACGATGCCACCCTGCTGGGTCGCGGACGGACGGGTGTGGCGCTTCACCAGGTTCACGCCCTGGACGATGACGCGCTGCTCGGACGGCATGGCGGCGATGACTTCGCCCTTCTTGCCCTTGTCCTTGCCGGCGAGGACGACGACCCGGTCACCCTTCTTAACGTTCATGGAAGCCATGATTAGAGGACCTCCGGAGCCAGAGAGATGATCTTCATGAACTTCTTACCGCGAAGCTCACGAGTGACGGGCCCAAAAATACGGGTGCCGATCGGCTCGCCCTGCTTGTTGATCAGGACGGCTGCATTGGTGTCGAACCGGATCGCGGAACCGTCGGCGCGACGGATTTCCTTGGCGGTACGAACGATGACGGCGCGATGGACGTCACCCTTCTTCACGCGGCCACGCGGAATCGCCTCCTTGATGGAAACGACGATGACGTCGCCCACCGTGGCGATGGTCCGGTGCGAGCCGCCCAACACCTTGATGCACTGCACCCGGCGGGCACCCGAATTATCGGCGACGTCCAGGTTGGTTTGCATCTGGATCATGATGTCTCTTCCTTATTTCCAGTTCGCGACCGTCAAGCCTGGGGCTCGACGATCACTTCCCAGCACTTGGTCTTCGAGATCGGCGCGCATTCGCGGATGCGGATGGTGTCGCCGGCCTTGAAAACGTTGTTCTCGTCGTGGGCGTGGTACTTCTTGGAACGACGGATGAACTTCTTGTAGATCGGGTGCATCACGCGCCGTTCGACGCTGACCACCACGGTCTTTTCCATCTTGTCGCTCACCACGACGCCCTGAAGAATGCGCTTCGGCATTTGAATGGGCCTCCTTAGGACGCGCTTTTGGCGCGCTCGCCGAGCAGCGTCTTGATGGTCGCGATCTCGCGACGCACGGCACGCACCCGGGCGGTGTTCTCCAACTGGCCGGAGGCCCGCTGGAAGCGAAGATTGAACTGCTCCTTCTTGAGCGCAATGACCTGCTCCTTGAGCTGGTCAACACTCTTCTGGCGCAGATCGGCAGCCTTGGTCGCCATGGCTAGATATCCCCGATCCGAGAAATGAACTTGGTCTTGATCGGCAGCTTGGCAGCGGCCAGGGCAAAACCGTGACGGGCGATTTCCTCGGCGACGCCGTCCACCTCGAAGAGGATGCGGCCGGGGGCCACACGGGCGGTCCAGAACTCGGGCGCGCCCTTACCGGAGCCCATGCGGACTTCGGCAGGCTTGGACGAGACCGGCAGGTCCGGGAAAATGCGGATCCACACGCGGCCCTGACGCTTCATGTGACGGGTCAGGGCACGACGGGCGGCCTCGATCTGGCGGGCGGTGATCCGCTCGGGCTCCAGAGCCTTGAGGCCGTAGGCGCCGAAATTCAAGGCGGAGCCACCCTTGGTCACTCCCTTGATCCGGCCCTTGTGAGCCTTGCGGTATTTAGTGCGCTTGGGCGAAAGCATCTCTCAAACCCTTCTGATCAGCGGCCGGTCGGGGCGGTTTCGCCCGCAGCCCGCTTGTCCTGAGCCATGGGGTCATGGGCGAGGATTTCGCCCTTGAACACCCACACCTTGACGCCGCAGCTGCCGTAGGTGGTGTGGGCGGTGCCCACGCCATAATCCACGTCAGCGCGCAGAGTGTGCAGCGGCACGCGGCCTTCGCGGTACCACTCCATGCGGGCGATTTCAGCACCACCCAGACGGCCGGAGCAGTTGATACGAATGCCCTGGGCGCCCAGACGCATGGCCGACTGCACGGCGCGCTTCATGGCGCGACGGAAGGCGACACGGCGCTCGAGCTGCTGGGCGATGGACTCGGCCACCAGCTGGGCATCCAGTTCCGGCTTGCGGATCTCGACGATGTTGAGGTGAACCTCGCCACCGGTCATCTTCGAGAGCTCCTTGCGCAGCACCTCGATGTCCGCGCCCTTCTTGCCGATCACCACGCCCGGACGGGCGGTGTGGATGGTGATGCGGGCCTTCTTGGCGGGGCGCTCGATGACCACGCGGGACACGCCGGCCTGGGCCAGCTTCTCGCGCAGGTACTTACGGAGCTTCAGATCCTGGTGAAGCAGCTTGGCGTAGGTCTCGTCCGCGAACCACCGGGAATCCCAGGTGCGGTTGATGCCGACGCGCAGGCCGATCGGATTGACTTTCTGACCCATCTGCTTACTCCCCCGCCGCTTCGGCGCGTTCGCGCACGATGACGGTCAGATTGCTGAACGGCTTCTCGATCCGGCCGACGCGGCCACGAGCGCGCGCCTTCCAACGCTTCATCACCATGGCCTTGCCCACGTGGGCTTCGGCGACATAGAGACGATCGACGTCGAGCTGGTGGTTGTTCTCGGCGTTGGCGATGGCGGACTGCAGCACCGTCCGTACGATCACGGCGATGCGCCGCTTCGAGAAGGTCAGTGCGTTCAGCGCCACGTCGGCCTTGAGACCACGGATGCTTTCGGCAACCAGGTTGAGCTTGCGCGGGCTGGTGCGGATGGTGGCCAGGAAAGCCTTGGCCTCGGTCTCCGCCAGGACCCTGTCTGCGGGTTTCTTGCCCATGGCTTACTTCCTCTTCGCCTTCTTGTCGACCGCGTGGCCGTAGAACGTGCGGGTGGGCGAGAACTCACCGAACTTGTGTCCGATCATGTTCTCGGTAACCAGCACCGGGATGAACTTCTGGCCGTTATAGACGCCAAAGGTCAGTCCCACGAACTGCGGCAGGATGGTCGAACGACGCGACCAGATCTTGATGACCTCGTTGCGGCCGCTGGCGCGGGCCTTGTCGGCCTTTCCCAGCATGTAGCCGTCGAGGAAGGGGCCTTTCCAAACGGAACGAGCCATTTTTCAGCCCCTCCTACTGAGTCTGACGGCGGCGCATGATGAGCCGGTCCGTCTTCTTGTTGCTGCGAGTCTTCTTGCCCTTGGTCGGCTTGCCCCACGGAGTGACCGGGTGGCGGCCGCCCGAGGTACGGCCTTCGCCGCCGCCGTGCGGGTGATCGATCGGGTTCATGGCGACACCGCGGACGGAGGGGCGACGGCCCATCCACACGGCGCGACCGGCCTTGCCGAGCGACACGTTCTGCTGATCGGGGTTGGACACGGCACCGATGGTGGCCATGCACTCGCCGCGAACCATGCGCAGCTCACCCGAGGACAGACGGAGCTGGGCGTAGCCCTGATCCTTGCCCACCAGTTGGACGTAGGTACCGGCCGAACGGGCCAGCTGACCACCCTTGCCCACCTTGAGCTCCACGTTGTGCACGATGGTGCCAACGGGGATGTTCTTCAGCGGCATGGCGTTGCCCGGCTTGATGTCGGCCTTTTCGGAGGCGATCACCTGATCACCGACCGCCAGACGCTGCGGAGCGATGATGTAGGCCTTCTCGCCGTCGGCATAGCTGACCAGGGCGATGAAGGCGGTACGGTTGGGATCGTACTCCAGACGCTCGACCGTGGCGGCAACGTCGAACTTGTTGCGCTTGAAGTCGATGATGCGATACCGGCGCTTGTGCCCGCCGCCACGCCAGCGGACGGTGATCCGGCCGGTGTTGTTGCGGCCGCCCTTGGAGCGCAGGCCTTCGGTCAGACCCTTCTCGGGCTTGCCCTTCCAGAGTTCCGAGCGATCGACCAGGACCAGTTGGCGGCGGCCCGGCGTCGTCGGCTTGAATGTCTTCAGTGCCATGGCGTCAGACTCCCGTGGTCACGTCGATGGAGTGGCCCTCGGCCAGCGTCACGACCGCCTTCTTGACGTCGGAACGCACGCCGGGACGGCCGCGGAAGCGCTTGACCTTGCCCTTGGTGATCAGGGTGTTCACGGCGGTGACCTTCACCCCGAAAATACCCTCGACAGCGGCCTTGATCTCCGGCTTGGTCGCATCCAGCGGCACCTTGAAGGTGACCTGGCGGAACTCGGAGCCCATGGTCGCCTTTTCGGTGATCACGGGGGCGCGGACGACGTCGTACATCCGCTCCTTGCTGATGACGAGCTTGCTCATTTCAGGCGAGCCTCCAGGGCGGCGACCGCGTCCTTGGTCAGAACCAAGGTGTCACGGCGCAGGATGTCGTAGACGTTGGCGCCCTGCTGCGGCAGCACATCCACGTAGGGGATGTTGCGGCTGGCCAGAGCGAAATTGCCGTCCACGGCAGCGCCGTCGATGAACAGCACCGAGCTCAGGCCCAGCTTCGCGATGCGAGCGGCCAGGTCCTTGGTCTTGGGCGAGCCGGCCGCGGCGTTGTCCACCACGATCAGCTTGCCGTCGGCGGCCTTGGCCGACAGGGCGGTCTTCAGCGCCAGCTTGCGGACCTTCTTGGGCAGGTCGTGGGCATGGGAGCGCACGACCGGGCCGAAGATGGTGGCGCCGCCACGGAACTGCGCGGAGCGCAGCGAGCCCTGACGGGCACGACCGCCACCCTTCTGAGCGAAGGGCTTCTTGGTGGTGCCGGAGATCTCGCTGATCCCCTTGGTCTTGTGATTGCCGGACTGGCGCTTCGCCAGCTGCCAGTTGACGGCGCGGAACAGAATGTCCCCACGCACCGGCAGAGCGAAGATCTCGTCGGCCAGTTCGATCTCGCCGACGGTCTGGTTGTCCAGGCTGATTACGTTCGTCTTCATCGCCTTGATCCTTTACTCGGCCGAGGCCGCGGCCTTGACGCCGGCCGGGAACGGCACGCCATCAGGCAGCTTGCGCTTCACCGCGTCGCGGACGAGCACCCAAGACCCTTCGTGACCGGGAACCGACCCCTTGACCAGGATCAGGCCGCGATCGGCGTCGGTGGACACCACGGTGAGGTTCTGGGTAGTCACCTGCTCATCGCCCATGTGACCGGCCATCTTCTTGCCCTTGAACACCTTGCCGGGGTCCTGGCGCTGGCCGGTGGAGCCGTGGGAGCGGTGCGACACCGAAACGCCGTGCGTGGCTTCGAGGCCACGGAAGTTCCAGCGCTTCATACCGCCGGCAAAGCCCTTGCCGATGGTGGTGCCGGTCACGTCCACGTACTGACCGGGGATGAAATGGGCGGCGGAGAGTTCGGTGCCGACGTCGAGAACGTTCTCGGCGGTCACGCGGAACTCCACCAGCTTCTTCTTGGGCTCGACCTTGGCCTTGGCGAAGTTGGCGCGAGCAGGCTTGCTCACATTCTTCACCTTGGCGGTACCGGCACCAAGCTGAACGGCAACGTAGCCGTCCTTTTCCACAGAGCGGGTCGAGACCACCTGACAGGTGTCGACCTTCAACACGGTGACGGGCACGTGGGTGCCGTCGGCGGTGAAGATCCTCGTCATGCCGACCTTCTGGGCGATGAGACCAGAGCGCATTGTTAGGTTCCTTAGAGCTTGATCTCGACGTCGACACCAGCGGCCAGGTCGAGCTTCATCAGCGCGTCCACGGTCTGCGGGGTCGGGTCGACGATATCCAGAAGCCGCTTGTGAGTCCGAATTTCGAACTGCTCACGCGACTTCTTGTCGATGTGCGGGCTACGGTTCACGGTGAACTTCTCGATCCGCGAGGGAAGCGGGATCGGACCGCGCACCTGCGCCCCGGTCCTCTTGGCGGTGTTGACGATCTCGCGGGTGGACTGATCCAGCACGCGATGATCGAACGCCTTGAGGCGGATGCGGATGTTCTGGCTTTCCATGTTCAAGTCATCCGTCAAATCGGAAAGGCGCCCCGTCGGGGCGCCGATCGGTGAAAACAGTAAATTCAAAGAGCCTCCCGCAGTTAGCAAATCCGCCGTAACGGAGCCGCTCTTACGGAATGAGGCCGAAGCCGAAGGCAGCCTTATACAGAGAGTCGCCTGGGGTGGCAAGGCTGATTCGACTCGTTTGCCGGGACAGCCCGAGATTCATCGCGGACGGCCCAAAAAGGCGAAAAGGCGCCCGGATTTACCCGGACGCCTTTCCGTAAAACAGCAGTCGAAGACTACTTGATGATCTTGGCCACGACGCCGGCGCCGACGGTGCGGCCGCCTTCGCGGATGGCGAAGCGCAGGCCCTGGTCCATGGCGATGGGGGCGATCAGGGTCACGATCATCTTCACGTT
>JAVBXM010000254.1 GCA_030824585.1 Phaeospirillum sp.
CCCTCACCCCGGCCGGCCGTCGGCGCGCGGCTTGGTGCAGATGGGGAAATAGACCACGACATAGAGAATCCAGCCAAGGGTCCACAGACCGCCGCCCACCATGGTCAGCGCCATCATGCCGTCGGGAATGACCGGCGCCACCACGCGGAGCAGCGCTCCGGCGGAAATCAGGCCATAGGCCCAGACGGTGGCCTTGGCCACCACCAGCGGATGGCCGGCATGGCCCAGGGCGGCGCGGCTCATCACCGCCATGACCATGGTGGCCACCGAGCCGGCGGTCAGCGCGTGCAGCGCCGCCGAGGGCGGCAGCGGATCGATGAAGGCCGACAGGCCCAGCAGGGCGAAGCCCAGCACCATCCAGGCATACCCCACGTGCAGGACCACCAGGATGGGGTTGGAGACGGTCTTGAGGCCATGCCACCCCGACAGCCGCCAGGCGTGGATCGCCGCCGCCAGCAGCAGCAGGACGCCGGCCACGGGCGAGGACGGCAGGAAGACCTGGGCCAGGCCGGCCAGGGCGACGGCGGCCCCCGCCCCGCCCTTCTCGATCCAGCCCACCGGCGCCAGGTCCACCGGACGGCCCTGCATGCGCAGCCAGTTCTGGGTGAAGGACGGAATGATGCGCCCGCCGACGATGGCGATCATCAGCAACAGGATGAAGATGCCCAGGGTCACACCCTTGAGGCCGACGGCCTTGCCGGTCAGCGCCTCAATATGGGCGCACAGCCCGGCCAGCCACAGCACGCCGAGGATGGGCAGGAAGACGATGTTGCGCCACTTGCCCGCGTCGATCAGTGGCTTGGCCAGCAGGAAGGCCAGCAGCGGCAGGTAGCCGAGATCGAGCACCGCCACCAGGACGGGCGGCAGCATGCCGGCCAGGGCGATGGCGACGCGGCCGGCCAGCCACAGGGCGAACAGCGCCATCAGCGGCTTGCCCGACACATGATGGGAATTGGTCCAGTTGGGAACCGCCGTCAACAAAAAGCCGCCCACCGCCGCCCCGGCGAAGCCGAAGACCATGGCGTGGGAGTGCCAGACCACCGGGTTCCAGTTGGCCCCCACCGGCAGGATTCCCGCGAAGGCGAGAAGCCAAAGCGGCAGCATGACCGCCGCCTGCACGGCGGCGAACAGGAAGAACGGGCGGAAGCCGGCGGCGAAGAAGACCGGGCCCTGGGAGCCCTTATAGGCGGGTTCCATCAACGGAATGGTAGCCATGAACAAGCATCCTGAAGCGAACGACGGGGCGATGGTGCCCCTTTCAAGTCGTCCGTGCCTTGAGGGCCGTCAAGGATATCCTATTGCCCAAAGTTTGGCAGAGGCGTCCGCTTCCCCCTCTCCCGCCAGCGGGAGAGGGGGTTTGTGGCTTACATGGCCCGCACTTCCCCCAGGAAGCGGTCGACGCCACTGCGCAGCGCCTCGGATTCCCGGGTCAGGCCGGCGGCGGCCCCCAGCAATTCGCGGGCGGCGACGCCGGCTTCGGTGGCGGTGCGGCTGATGGAGGAGATGTGGCGGGATACCTCCTGCGCTCCGTCGGCCGCCTCGTGCACGTTGCGGGCGATTTCCTGGGTGGCGGCGCCCTGCTGGTCCACCGCCTCGGCGATGGCGGCGCTGATCTCGTCCATGCGGCCGATGGTCTTGCCGATGCCCTCGATGGCTCCCACCGCGTCGGCGGTGGTGGACTGGATGGCG
The DNA here is from genome assembly GCA_030824585.1 of Phaeospirillum sp. GTDB lineage: Bacteria > Pseudomonadota > Alphaproteobacteria > Rhodospirillales > Magnetospirillaceae > Phaeospirillum. The sequence goes on from JAVBXM010000254.1 coordinate 1,690, forward strand.
GCGATCTGCTGGCCGATCTCGTCGGTGGCTTTGGCGGTCTGGCTGGCCAGATGCTTGACCTCGTTGGCCACCACGGCGAAACCCTTCCCCGCCTCGCCGGCCCGCGCTGCCTCGATGGTGGCGTTGAGCGCCAGCAGGTTGGTCTGGCCGGCGATGTCGTTGATCAGGCGCACCACCTCGCCGATGCGGTCGGCGGCCTCGGACAGGCCGCGCACCACGGAATCGGTCCGGTTGGCGGCATCCACCGCTCCCTTGGCGATCTGGGCGCTCTCCATGACTTGTGAGCTGATGCCGCGGATGGAAGCCGAAAGCTCCTCGGCGGCGGCGGCGACGGTTTCCACGTTGGACGAGGTCTGCTGCGCGGCGGCGGCCACCGCCTGGCTTTCCTGGGCGGCGGTGTCGATGGACCCCGCCATGGTATTGGCGGTGGACTGCATGCGCGCGGCGGATTCGTTGACCGTCACCACGGTGGACTTGACGCCGCGCTCCAACTCGCCGGCCAGACTGGCCAGGGTGGAGCGACGCTCTGTCTCGGCCTGACGGCGTTGCTCGGCCCGCTCGTCCGCCATGCGGCCCATGGTCAGCGAATGTTCGCGGAACACCTCGGCGGCGCGCACCAGATCGCCGATCTCGTCGCCGCGCCCGGCGCCGTCGATCACCACGGCGGTGTCCCCCTCGGCCAGCTTGCGGATGCCGCCGGTCACGCCGTTCATGCCGGCGATGACGTTGTTGCCGATCCACCACGACACCAGCAGGACCAGCAGGACCACGCCGGCGGCGATGCCGCCCAGCTTGGTGATCTCGGCCCGGAAGGCGGCGTCGACGTCGTCGATATAGATGCCCGACCCCACCAGCCAGCCCCATTCCGGGATACCCTTGACGTAGGACACCTTGGGCACCGGCTGGTCGAAGCCGGGCTTGGGCCACAGGTAGTCGACAAAACCGGCCTTGTCCTTGGTGACCACGTCGATCATGGCGGCGAAGAACAGCTTGCCGGCGGGGTCGGCCATGCCGCGCAAATCCTTGCCGGCCATGTCGGGACGGATGGGGTGGACCACCATCTGGCCGGTCATGCTGTTGATCCAGAAATACTCGGTCCCGGCATAGCGCATGGCCTTGACCGCCTCAATGGCGGCGGCCTGGGCGGAATCGCCGGTCATCTGGCCGGACTGGGCCAGCTTGACGTAATGGCCGATGACGCTGTGGGCGGTCTCCACCACGTGCTGGGTCTTGACCTGCCGCGCCGCCATGAGGTCCTGGCGGAGATTGGCAAGGTTGACCGCGATGATTGTCCCCATGCCCAATAGGGATAATACGACAATAAGGAGAATTTTCGCCCTGAAGCGCCAGTTACTGATTGACATTCGCCGGTTTTCCCAAAGGTTGCCGCTGATACGGACCCTCCATCCGAGCCCCTTGTATGGCGAACTTCCGAGCTAGTCAATAAGTCCAAGTGTTCAATTGGCAAACTCATACCAAAAAAGGCAACTGTTGCGGGATATAAACAGAATAACAACCCGTCCCCACAGAAAACAGAGAGATCAGTCGAGACAGTCTCATCAAGCTCGATTTAATTATTTCAGTACTTAAATACTGTTTTCCACGGCAACAGTGGGCCAGAGGTCAGACATCTCTGGTATGACCACTAAAAAAGGGGCGGCCAATACAGCCGCCCCCCTCTTTCAGTCAGCCACCCAATCAGCAGGCCGGCAACTCGCTCGAGCCCATGAGATAGGCATCGACGGCGCGGGCAGCCTGACGGCCCTCGCGGATCGCCCAGACCACCAGACTCTGGCCGCGGCGGATATCGCCAGCCGCGAAGACCTTGGGATTGGAGGTCTGGTAGACGGTGGTATCGGCCTTGACGTTGCCACGCCCGTCCTTCTCCAGGCCCAGGCCGTCCACCAGTCCCTCATGGACCGGATGGACGAAGCCCATGGCCAGCAGCACCAGATCGGCCTCGAGCTTGAACTCGGTGCCGGGGATGGGCTGGAACTTGGCATCCACCTGGGTGCAGTCCAGGCCGGTCACCCGGCCGTCCTTGCCGGTAAAGCGCAAGGTGGATACCGACCAGCGGCGCTCGCAGCCCTCGTCGTGGGAGGACGAGGTGCGCAGGCGGTTGGGCCACAGCGGCCAGGACAGCCCCTTGTCCTCCTTCTCGGGCGGACGGGGCATGATCTCGATCTGGGTGACCGAGGCGGCGCCATGGCGGTTGGAGGTGCCGACGCAGTCGGCGCCGGTGTCGCCGCCGCCGATCACCACCACCTTTTTACCCTTGGCCAGGATGTCCTCGGCCCCCACCGCCTCGCCGGCGATGCGGCGGTTCTGCTGGGTGAGGAAATCCATGGCGTAGTGCACGCCCTTCAGCTCGCGGCCGGGAACCGGCAGATCGCGGGGCTTTTCCGAACCGCCGGTCAGCACCACGGCATCGAAGCCGTCCAGCAGGTCCTTGACCGGGAGGGTCACGCCCACATGGGTGTTGGCCTTGATGGTGACGCCCTCGGCCTCCATCTGGGCCACGCGGCGATCGATGATCGCCTTCTCCAGCTTGAAGTCGGGGATGCCGTAGCGCAGCAGGCCACCCACCTTGGCGTTCTTCTCGAACAGGGTCACCGCATGGCCGGCGCGGGCCAGTTGCTGCGCGGCGGCCATGCCGGCCGGACCGCCCCCCACCACCGCCACCATCTTGCCGGTCTCGCGCTTGGCGACGTCGGGCACCAGCCAGCCTTCGGCGAAGGCGCGCTCGACGACGGCGTGCTCGATGGTCTTGATGGCCACCGGCGCGTCGGTGATGTTCAGCGTACACGACGCCTCGCAGGGCGCGGGGCAGACGCGGCCGGTGAATTCCGGGAAGTTGTTGGTGGAGTGCAGGACCTCCGAGGCCTCCTGCCAGCGGTTGCGGTACACCAGGTCATTCCAGTCGGGAATGATGTTGTTGACCGGGCAGCCCTGGTGGCAGAAGGGGATGCCGCAATCCATGCAGCGCGCCCCCTGGCGGGACAGTTCCTCGTCGGTCAGCGGCTTGGTGAACTCGCGGTAGTGCTTGACGCGCTCCTCCGGCTTTTCATAGCCGGGAGTCTGGCGGTCGAATTCCTTGAAACCGGTTGCCTTTCCCATTTCAGCGCCCTCCCTGAGCGGCAACTCTGGGTTCCTGGGCCTTTTGCATTTCGAGCAGGGCGCGCCGGTAATCGACCGGCATCACCTTGACGAACTTCGGCATGTAATACTCCCAGTTCAGCAGGATGTCGTGAGCCCGCTTGGACCCGGTGTAGTGCTGGTGGTTGCGCAGCAGCGCCTGGATACGCGACGCGTCGTCGCGGGTCATGTCGCCCATGACGTCCACCAGGCCATGGCCTTCCAGGTCGCCCGCCTGATTTTCGTGCTTGGAGTTGGCGTCCTCCTCGGCGGCCACCGGCTCCAGGTCGACCATGGAGAGGTTGCAGCGCTTCTTGAAGTCGCCGGTCTCGTCCAGCACATAGGCGACGCCGCCCGACATGCCCGCCGCGAAGTTGCGGCCCGTCGGGCCGATGACCAGCACCACGCCGCCGGTCATGTACTCGCAGCCGTGGTCGCCCACGCCCTCGACCACCGCGATGGCGCCCGAATTGCGCACGGCGAAACGCTCGCCGGCCACGCCGCGGAAGTAGCACTCGCCCTCGATGGCGCCGTAGAGCACGGTATTGCCGACGATGATGTTGTCCTCGGCCGGGAACTTGAAGTCCTTGGACGGATAGATGATCACCCGGCCGCCCGAGATGCCCTTGCCCACGTAGTCGTTCCCCTCGCCTTCCAGCTCGAGCGTCACGCCGCGCGCCAGGAAGGCGCCGAAGCTCTGGCCGGCGGTGCCGGTCAGCTTGACGTGAATGGTGTCGCCCGGCAGGCCGGCATGGCCGAAGCGCTTGGCCACTTCGCCCGACAGCATGGCGCCGACGGTACGGTTGACGTTGCGCACCGGCTTGGCGATGCGCACCGACATGCGGTCGTCGAGCGCCGGCTTGGCCTCGGCGATCAGCTCGCGGTCGAGAACGTCGTCGACGTCGTGCTCCTGGGCCTCGCAATGGCGCTGGGCCACGCCCGGCACCACGGGCATGCGGTGGAACAGCTTGGAGAAGTCCAGCCCCTTGGCCTTCCAGTGGTCGATGGCGTTGTTGACGTCCAGCAGGTCGGTACGGCCGGTCAGCTCCGACAGCGACCGCACGCCCAGCCTGGCCATCCACTGGCGCACTTCCTCGGCGACGAAGAAGAAGTAGTTGATGACGTGCTCGGGCTGGCCGACGAAGCGCTTGCGCAGCTCGGGGTCCTGGGTGGCGACCCCCACCGGACAGGTGTTGAGGTGGCACTTGCGCATCATGATGCAGCCGGCGGCGATCAGCGGCGCGGTGGCGAAGCCGAACTCGTCGGCGCCCAGCAGGGCGGCGACGACCACGTCGCGGCCGGTACGCAGGCCGCCGTCGGCCTGGACCACGATGCGGCCGCGAAGCTGGTTGAGCACCAGGGTCTGGTGGGTCTCGGCCAGACCGATCTCCCACGGGCTGCCGGCGTGCTTGATGGAGGTCAGCGGCGAAGCGCCGGTGCCGCCGTCGAAGCCCGAGATGGTGACATGGTCGGCCTTGGCCTTGGACACGCCGGCGGCCACGGTCCCCACACCGATCTCCGAGACAAGTTTCACGGAAATACGGGCACTTGGATTGACGTTCTTAAGATCGAAGATCAGCTGGGCCAGATCCTCGATGGAGTAGATGTCGTGGTGGGGCGGCGGGCTGATCAGGCCGACGCCGGGGGTCGAATGGCGGACCCGGGCGATGATCTTGTCCACCTTGTGGCCGGGCAACTGGCCGCCCTCGCCGGGCTTGGCGCCCTGGGCCATCTTGATCTGGATGTCGTCGGCGTTGATCAGGTATTCGGCGGTGACGCCGAAGCGGCCCGAGGCCACCTGCTTGATGGCCGAGCGCTTGGAATCGCCGTTGGCCAGCGGCACGAAGCGCTCCGGCTCCTCGCCGCCCTCGCCGGTGTTGGACTTGCCGCCGATACGGTTCATGGCGACCGCCAGGGTCGTGTGGGCCTCGTACGAGATGGAGCCGAACGACATGGCGCCGGTGACGAAGCGCTTGACGATCTCCTTGGCCGGCTCGACCTCGTCGATGGAGATGCCGTTGCCGCCCACCTTGATCTCGAACAGGCCGCGCAGCGTCAGCAAGCGCTTGCTCTGATCGTCGATGGCCTCGGAGAACTCGCGGAACTTGTCGGCCGAGCCCGAGCGCACCGCGTGCTGCATGGCGGCGATGGTCTCGCTGGTCCAGGCATGCTCCTCGCCGCGCAGCCGCACGGCGTACTCGCCGCCCACGTCGAGCGCGTTGCGGTAGACCGGGGCGTCGGAATAGGCGATCTGGTGGCGCCGCACGGTTTCCTCGGCCACGCCGAGGAGCGAGATGCCCTCGACCCGGCTGGAGGTGCCGGCGAAATAGGTGTTGAGGAAGCCCGACGACAGGCCGATGGCATCGAAAATCTGGGCGCCGCAATAGGATTGGTAGGTGGAGATGCCCATCTTGGCCATCACCTTGAGGATGGCCTTGTCCATGGCCTTGATGTAGCGCTTCTGCACATCCTTGGGGGACAGCGGCTCGGGCAGGTTGGGGCGCATCTCCTCGAGCGTCTCAAACGCCAGATAGGGGTTGATCGCCTCGGCGCCATAGCCGGCCAGCACGCACATATGATGGATCTCGCGGGCCTCGCCGGTCTCCACCACCAGACCCGCCTTGGTGCGCAGGCCCTCGCGGATCAGGAAGTGATGCACGGCCGACACCGCCAGCAGCGACGGAATCGGCACATTGTCCGGCCCCACCGAACGGTCGGACAGCACGATGATGTTGTAGCCCTCGGCCACCTTGGCCTTGGCCTGGCGGCAGATGCCGGCCACGGCGGCTTCCAGGCCGTCGGCCCCTTCCGAGGCCGGCCAAGTGATGTCGATGGTCACCGCCTTGAAGCCCGAACCGGGCAGACCCTCGATGCGGCGGATTTTCTCCAGGTCCTCGTTGGTGAGGATGGGCTGGCGCACTTCCAGGCGCTTGCCGCCGCCATCGCGGTCCAGGCCCAGCAGGTTGGGGCGCGGGCCGATCAGCGACACCAGGCTCATCACCGATTCCTCGCGGATGGAATCGATGGGCGGGTTGGTCACCTGGGCGAAGCACTGCTTGAAGTAGTTGAACAGCAGCTTGGGCTTGGCCGACAGCACGGCGATGGGCGTGTCGGTGCCCATGGAGCCGACCGCTTCCTGGCCGGTGACGGCCATGGGCTGCATCAGGAACTTGACGTCTTCCTGGGTGTAGCCGAAGGCCTGCTGGCGGTCCAGCAGGGTGGCCGGATCGGGCTTGACCGTCTCGACCGGGATGTCCAGGTCCTCCAGCATGATCTGCGACTGGGCCAGCCACTCGGCGTAGGGCTTGTCGTTGGCCAACTGCGCCTTGATCTCGGCATCGTCGATGATGCGGCCCTGTTCCAGGTCGATCAGCAGCATCTTGCCGGGCTGCAGGCGCCACTTCTTCTTGATGCGCTCCTCGGGAATGGGCAGCACGCCCATCTCGGAGGCCATCAGGAACTTGTCGTCGGTGGTCACCAGATAGCGGGCCGGACGCAGGCCGTTGCGGTCGAGCGTCGCGCCGATCTGGCGGCCGTCGGTGAAGCACACCGCCGCCGGGCCGTCCCACGGCTCCATCAGGGCGGCGTGGTACTCGTAGAACGCCTTGCGCTTCTCGTCCATCAGCGGGTTGCCCGACCACGCCTCGGGGACCAGCATCATCATGGCGTGGGCCAGCGGATAGCCGCCCATGACCAGGAGTTCCAGCGCGTTGTCGAAACAGGCGGAATCCGACTGGCCCTCGGGGATCAGCGGCCACAGCTTGGCCAGATCCTCGCCCAGGACCGTGGATTCCATGGTCTGGCGCCGGGCATTCATCCAGTTGAGGTTGCCGCGCAGGGTATTGATCTCGCCGTTATGGCTGATCATGCGGAACGGATGGGCCAGACGCCAGGACGGGAAGGTGTTGGTGGAGAAGCGCTGATGCACCATGGCGAGCGCGCTGACCATGCGCTCGTCGCTCAGTTCCTTGTAGAACACGCCCACCTGATCGGCCAGCAGCATGCCCTTGTAGATCAAGGTGCGGGTCGACAGCGACGGAATATAGAAGTCGCGCTCCGAACCCTCGGGCGCCCGGTTGAAGACCTGCTTGCGGATGACGAACAGCTTGCGCTCGAAGGCGTTCTGGTCGGCAACGCCCTCGGCCTTGCCGATGAACACCATGCGCACCACCGGTACGGTGGGCAGCACGGAATGGCCCAGGCTGGAGGAATCGGTGGGAACGTCGCGCCAGCCCAGCAGCACCTGCCCCTCGGCCTTGACCAGGGTCTCGACGTGGGTCTCGCACGCCTTGCGGATGGTGGAATCCTGGGGCAGGAACACGCAGCCGGCACCGTAGGAGCCCTCGGCCGGCAGGGTGATGCCAAGCTTGGCCGCCTCGTCCCGCAGGAAGGAATCGGGCATCTGGATCAGGATGCCGGCACCGTCGCCGGCCTTGGGATCGGCCCCCACCGCCCCGCGGTGGGTGAGATTGACGAGGATCTCGAGACCATCGCGGACGATGTCGTGCGACTTGCGGTTCTTGATATCGACGATGAAGCCGACACCGCAGGCGTCGTGTTCGTGGCGCGGGTCATAGAGTCCCTGTGCTTCGGGCAATCCGCTGATCTTCACTTCATATTCCTTTATGCCGCCCTGCGACCCCAACCGGCCGCACAGCCTGATCCAACACACCCAATCCATCACTTGGGCGGGCAGACAGCCCCCCCGCCCGATCACCCAACGGCGATCAGCCAAGTTAGATTTCATACGGCATTCCACCGGGTTCGCCAAGAGTAGGTTGCTGCCACCCTCCGTAATTCCCGGTGATTGACAGTGACCACGCCATCGCCGCTGGCGGTCATCGGGAAACATTCACAGACTTGAGTAGCGGCGATACGGCCTCACCACCCCCCTCTTGTAAAATGGTGGACCAATTCCCTCATTCTTTGTCGAGGGGATGACAGACTTCGCCTCACGGCAATTGCTCGCCTAGCCTTGAAATAGGGTATTCACCCGATGGGCGGTTTAAAGCAATTCCATGCTTTGACAGGGTGCGAATTTGATGGCCTTATTTGATGAATAATATTCAGGCGACCATGGAGACGGGGAAAACTCCCGCACAGGCTCGCCGGACAAGGTCGCCGCAGGGAGGTGTCCGCATGGGAGACGACTTGATCGTCGAGACCCGTTCCTTGACCAAGGAGTTCAAGGGCTTCGTCGCAGTATCCGACGTCAATCTGCGGGTCCGCCGCCATACCATCCATGCGCTGATCGGCCCCAACGGCGCCGGCAAGACCACCTGCTTCAATCTGGTGACCAAATTCCTGACCCCGACCCGGGGCCAGATCCTGTTCAACGGCAACGACATCACCCAGACCCAGCCGGCGGCCATCGCGCGCCAGGGCATGGTGCGCTCGTTCCAGATCTCGGCGGTATTCGGCCACCTTTCGGTGCTGGAGAACGTCCGGGTGGCGCTGCAGCGCAAGCAGGGCAAGTCCTTCCAGTTCTGGCGCTCGGGCGAGTGCCTGAACGAGCTGAACAGCCGCGCCGAGGAACTGATCGAGGCGGTGGGCGTCGCCGAGTACCGCGATACTCCGGCCGGCGAGCTGTCCTATGGCCGCAAAAGGGCGCTGGAGATCGCCACCACCTTGGCGCTGGACCCCGAGATGCTGCTGCTGGACGAACCCATGGCCGGCATGGGCACCGAGGACGTCCGGCGCACCGCCGAGCTGATCCGCCGGGTTTCGGCCAACCGCACCATCTTGATGGTCGAGCACAATCTCTCGGTGGTCGCCGACCTCTCCGACACCATCACGGTGCTGAAGCTGGGCCGGGTCCTGGCCGAGGGCAGCTACGCCGAGATTTCCGACAACCCCGAGGTGGTCGAGGCCTACATGGGCTCCGGCCATGGTCAAGCTGCTGGGGGAGCCGCCGGCCATGGCTGAGCCCGAAATCCTGCTCTCCGTCAAGGACCTGCACGCCCATTACGGCGAGTCCCACGTGCTGCACGGCATGAGCTTCGACGTGCCCAGGGGCGAGGTGGTCACCCTGCTGGGCCGCAACGGCGTCGGCAAGACCACCACCATGCGCTGCGTCATGGGCATCGTCGGCAAGCGGACCGGCTCGGTGAAGTACCAGGGGACCGAGACCATCAATCTCTCGTCCAACCGCATCGCGCGGCTCGGCCTCGCCTATTGCCCGGAGGAGCGCGGCATCTTCTCGTCGCTCTCGGTCAAGGAGAACATGGTGCTGCCGCCGGTGATCAAGCCGGGCGGCCTGTCGCTCGACGAGGTCTACCAGTTGTTCCCCCGCCTGCTGGAACGCGGTTCCAGCCAGGGCACCAAGCTGTCGGGCGGCGAGCAGCAGATGCTGGCCATCGCCCGGATTCTTCGCACCGGCGCCGACATGCTGCTGCTGGACGAACCCACCGAAGGCCTGGCCCCGGTCATCGTCCAGCATATCGGCGACATCATCCGCACGCTTCGCAAGAAGGGTTTCACCATCTTGCTGGTGGAACAGAACTTCCATTTCGCCGCCACCGTCGCCGACCGTCACTACGTGGTCGAGCATGGGCAGGTGATCGACATGATCCCCAACGAATCCCTGGCGGCCAACATGGACAAGCTGAAGAGCTATCTCGGCGTTTGACAACGAACTCAATAACGGGAGGACCCTAACATGGTGATGAAGAGGCTTCTTCTTGGCGCCGCGGCGCTGGCCCTGTCCACCGGCATGGCCCATGCCCAGTACAGCGACGGCAAGGTCAAGATCGGCGTGCTCACCGACCTGTCGGGAACCTATTCCGACCTGGCCGGCAAGGGCACCATCGTCGCCGCCCAGATGGCCATCGACGACTTCGGCGGCAAGCTGAACGGCATGCCCATCGAACTGATTTCCGCCGACCACCAGAACAAGGCCGACATCGCGTCGGGCATCGCGCGCAAGTGGTACGACACCGAGCAGGTGGACGCCATCGCCGAACTGGTGACCACCGCCGCGGCCATCGCGGTGCGCGAAGTGTCCAAGGAAAAGGGCAAGATCGATCTGGTCTCGGGCGCCGCCTCGACGCCGCTGACCAACGACAAGTGCTCGGCCACCGGCTTCCACTGGACCTACGACACCTATGCCCTGGCCAACGGCACCGGCGACGCGGTGGTCAAGAACGGCGGCAAGACCTGGTTCTTCCTGACCGCCGACTACGCCTTCGGCCACAACCTGCAGGCCCAGACCGAGAAGGTGGTCAAGGCCAATGGCGGCGTGGTCAAGGGTGCGGTCAAGCATCCCTTCCCCAATGCTGACTTCTCGTCCTTCCTGCTGCAGGCGCAATCCTCGGGCGCCCAGATCATCGGCCTGGCCAACGCCGGCGCCGATACCATCAACGCCATCAAGCAGGCCAAGGAGTTCGGCATCACCCAATCGGGCCAGCAACTGGCCGGCCTGCTGGTGTTCATCACCGACATCCACTCGCTGGGGCTGGAAACCGCCCAGGGCATGATGCTGACCACCGGCTTCTACTGGGACATGGACGACCAGACCAGGGCGTGGTCCAAGCGCTGGTCCGAGAAGATGGGCGGCGGCAAGATGCCGTCCATGGTCCATGCCGGCACTTATTCCCAGGTGCTGCACTACCTGAAGTCCGCCGCCGCCGCCAAGACCGACGAGGGCATCAAGGTGGCCGACGAGATGCGCAAGCTGCCCATCGCCGACTTCTTCGCCAAGAACGGCAAGATCCGCGCCGACGGCCGCATGGTGCACGACATGTACCTGGCCCAGGTGAAGAAGCCGTCGGAATCCAAGGGCCCGTGGGACTACTACAAGATCGTCCGCACCATTCCCGGCGATCAGGCCTACCAGCCGCTGTCCGAAAGCACCTGCCCGCTGGTGAAAAAGTAGCATGAGGACCGGGATGCCGGAGCGATCCGGCATCCCGACCCGTTCAGGGGGAGCCCCAAGCCCATGATGACCATCCTCGGCATTCCGACCCAGGCCCTGTTCGGGCAATTGCTGCTGGGTCTCATCAACGGCGCGTTCTACGCCATGCTCAGCCTGGGGCTGGCGCTGATCTTCGGGCTGCTCAACATCATCAATTTCAGTCACGGCGCCCTTTACATGATGGGCGCCTTCGTGGCCTGGCTGGCGCTGAACTTCCTGGGGCTGGGATACTGGCCGGCCCTGATCGTCGCCCCCCTGGTGGTGGCCCTGGCCGGCATCGTCATCGAGCGCACCATGCTGTGCCGGCTGTACAAGCTGGACCATCTCTACGGCCTGCTGCTCACCTTCGGCCTCGCCCTGATCATCGAAGGCCTGTTCCGCGAGGGCTACGGCGTGTCGGGCCAGCCTTATTCCGTGCCTTCGGAGCTGGCCGGCGGCTGGAACCTGGGTTTCATGTTCCTGCCCATCTATCGCGGTTGGGTGGTGGTGGCCTCCCTGGTGCTGTGCCTGGGCACCTGGTACGCCATCGAGAAGACCAAGCTGGGCGCATACCTGCGCGCCGCCACCGAGAACCCCACCCTGGTGCAGGCCTTCGGCATCAACGTGCCGGTGATGATCACGCTGACCTACGGGTTCGGCGTGGCGCTGGCCGCCATCGCCGGCGTGCTGGCCGCCCCCATCTATCAGGTCAGCCCCAAGATGGGGTCGGACCTGATCATCGTGGTGTTCGCCGTGGTGGTGATCGGCGGCATGGGCTCCATCATGGGCTCCATCCTCACCGGCTACATGCTGGGGCTGGTGGAGGGCCTGACCAAGGTCTTCTACCCCGAGGCCGCCAGCACCGTGATCTTCATGGTCATGGTCGTGGTTCTTCTGATCAAGCCCGCCGGGCTGTTCGGCAAGGGAGCCTGACGCCATGACCCTTCCTCCTTTCGTGACCTCGCGCCAGAAGCCCTTCATCCTCGCCCTGCTCGGCCTGGGAGTGGTGCTGCCCTTCGCCGTCTACCCGGTGTTCCTGATGAAGGGCCTGTGCTTCGGCCTGTTCGCCGCCGCCTTCAACCTGCTGCTGGGCTATGTGGGGCTGCTGTCCTTCGGCCACGCCATGTTCTTCGGCTGGTCGGCCTATCTCACCGCCCATGCGGCCAAGGAATGGGGCCTCACTCCCGAACTGGCCATCCTGATGGGCGTCGCCCTGGCCACCGCGCTGGGCGCCGTGGTCGGCTGGCTGGCCATCCGCCGCCAGGGCATCTACTTCGCCATGATCACCCTGGCCTTGGCCCAACTGGGCTTCTTCGTGGCGGTGCAGGCCCCCATGACCCATGGCGAGGACGGTATCCAGGGCGTGCCGCGCGGCCACCTGTTCGGTCTGTTCGACCTGGCCGACACCATGACCATGTACTACTTCGTGCTGGCGGTGTTCGTGGCCTCGCTGCTGTTCCTCTACCGGGTGGTCAATTCTCCCTTCGGGCAGGTGCTGAAGGCCATCCGCGACAACGAGCCCCGCGCCATCTCGCTGGGCTACGAGGTCAGCCGCTACAAGCTGATCGCCTTCGTGCTTTCGGCGGCCTTCGCCGGACTGGCCGGCTCGCTGAAAAGCCTGGTGTTCCAGCTGGCCTCCCTGGCCGACGTCAGTTGGCACATGTCGGGCGAGGTGGTGCTGATGACCCTGCTGGGCGGGGTCGGCACCGTGCTGGGCCCGACGGTGGGCGCCTTCCTGGTGGTCGCCATCCAGGATTTCTTCGCCGGCATCGGCTCGTGGGTCATCATAATCCAGGGCGTCATTTTCGTTGTTTGCGTGTTGTTGTTCCGTAGCGGTATGATCGGGGTTCTGGCGCCGTGGCTGAAACGGCGCGGTATTACTGGCTGAGGTGGGGAGTAAAGACTTAGCCATGCCGGAAACCGCTTTGCGTCGCCGCGAAATGCTGGCGAACACGCCCTTGTTCGCGTCCGTCCAGACCGACCTGCTCGACGAGTTGGCCGCCAAGGCCAAAATGGTCAAGGTCGACGCGCGCGAGACCCTGTTCTCCAAGGGTGATCCCGGCGACCGGCTGTATCTGGTGGCCAAGGGCCTGATCCGTATCGGCGTCCTGTCGGCCGAGGGCCGCGAGGTCACCTACGGCCTGATCAAGCCGGGCCAGTTGTTCGGCGAGATCGCCGTGCTGGACGGCAAGGAACGCTCGGCCGACGCCACCGCCATGGAAGCCACCGAACTGATCGCGCTCGAGCGCAAGGACGTCCACGCCTTCCTGCACAAGCATCCGGTCCAGGCCCTGCACCTGATCGAGGTACTGTGCGAGCGCATCCGCCGTGCCGACAACCAGTTGGAGGACATGGTGTTCCTGTCGCTGCCCTCGCGGCTGGCCAAGCATCTTCTGATGCTCGACCAGACCATGGGGACCAAGGCCAAGCCGGGAACTCCGTCCACCATCAAGCTGTCGCAGCAGGAAATCGCCGACCATCTGGGCATCAGCCGCGAAAGCGTCAACAAGGTGCTGTCCAAGTGGGAACAGGCCGGTATCGTCACCCTGGGCCGCGGCCAGATCACCCTGAACAAGGTCACCGCGCTGGAAGGCCTGACCTCCCTCGATTGATTTTCCGCTATGTGAGACTCTTCACAGACGCAGCCCCTTCACCTCCCCTACATTGGTCCTGTCACGAATTCCAGTCCGTCCCCTCCTCGAACGAACGAACGGGACTGAAGACGGGCCCGAGGGTGACTTTTGGGGCACTACCTCTGGGCAAAAGCCCCCGGCGATGATCCTCCGCCGGGGGTTTTTTCCGTTATGGGCCAAGGATGCAGCCCTCTCCCGGCAAGCCCGGCGATGACGGCAAAGTGTCTTTTTACCCGTAAAGCTGCTTGGCGCGCTTCTCGAAGGCCCCGACCATCAGCTTGACCGCCTCGTTGAACAGGGCGCCGATCATGGTCTGCAGCAGCTTGGAGCGGAACTCGAAATCCACGTAGAAATCGAGTTCGGTCCCGTTGGGATGGGGCTTGAAGCGCCAGTGGTTGTTGAGGTGCTTGAACGGCCCCTCGGTATAGGTGACATCGACGCGGTCGGGACGGATCAGCGTCACCTTGGAGGTGAAGCGTTCGCGCACCATCTTGAAGCCGATCACCAGGTCGGCGAAGAACACGTCGCCGTCGCGCGAACGGATGCGCGACGCCACGCACCACGGCAGGAACTCGGGATAGCGGGCCACGTCGGCCACCAGCTCGAACAATTGCTCCGGGGTGTAGGGCAGCACGCGTTGCTCGGCATGGGTCGGCATTCTGGTCCCTGACTACCCCTGGCGCCGCAAGCGCTCGGCCTTCAGGGCCTCGAAATCGCGATCGGCATGATGGCTTGAACGGGTGAGCGGCGTCGCCGCCACCATGAGGAAGCCCTTGGCGCGGGCCTGGGCGCGGTAATCCTCGAACTCATCGGGAGTGACGAAGCGCGACACCGCCACATGCTTCAAGGTCGGCTGCAGGTACTGGCCGATGGTGATGAAATCCACCCCGGCCGAGCGCATGTCGTCCATGACCTGCAGCACCTCGGCCCGCTCCTCGCCCAATCCCACCATGATGCCCGACTTGGTGAAGATGGTGGGATCGGCAGCCTTGGCCCGCTGCAGCACGCGCAACGACTCGAAATAGCGCGCGCCGGGCCGGATGCCGGGATAAAGGCGCGGCACGGTTTCCAGATTGTGGTTGAACACGTCGGGACGCGCGGTGGCGATGCGCTCCACCCCGTCGCCCTTGTCGCGGAAATCAGGGGTCAGCACCTCGATGGTGCATTCAGGCGAGGTGGTACGGATGGTCTCGATGCAGGCCACGAACTGGAAGGCGCCGCCATCGGCCAGATCGTCCCTGTCGACCGAGGTGATGACAACGTGCTTGAGCCCCATGGCCTTAACCGATTCGGCCAGATGCTCGGGCTCGGCCGGATCGACGGCACCCTTGGGATTGCCGGTCTTGACGTTGCAGAAGGCGCAGGCCCGGGTGCAGGTGTCGCCCAGGATCATGAAGGTGGCGTGCTTGTGTTTCCAGCACTCGCCGATATTGGGACAGGCCGCCTCCTCGCACACGGTGTGCAGGTTCTTTTCCCGCATCAGGCGGCGCACCTCGGCCGCCTCTTCCGAGGTGGGGGCCTTGACCCGGATCCAGTCGGGCTTGCGCGGGCTGATATTGTCCGGCTTGCGGGCTTTTTCGGGATGGCGCAGGGGCTGCGTGTCGCTCATGGCTTGGATATCGTCCAGCATTGGTCGCGGGTCAAGGATTTCCGAACCACGAAGGCGCAAAGGCACGAAGGAACACGAAGAAATCCTTGCTTCTTCTTCGCACCCTTCGTGCCTTCATGGTGAAGATCAGCCGTTAGAAATGGACCGCCCGCCCATAGGCGTCCAGCACCGATTCATGCATCATTTCCGAAAGCGTCGGATGGGCGAAGACGGTGTGCATCAGCTCGGCCTCGGTGGTTTCCAGCGTCTTGGCGACCACGTAGCCCTGGATCATCTCGGTGACCTCGGCGCCGATCATGTGGGCGCCCAGCAATTCGCCGGTCTTGGCATCGAACACCGTCTTGACCATGCCCTCGGTCTCACCCAACGCGATGGCCTTGCCGTTGGCCATGAAGGGGAAACGGCCGACCTTGACGGTGTAGCCCTTCTCCTTGGCCTTGGCCTCGGAGAGTCCGACCGAGGCCACCTGGGGATGGCAATAGGTGCAGCCGGGAATCTTGCGCATGTCGAGCGGATGGACGTCCGCCAGGCCCTTGATCTTCTCGACGCAGATGACGGCCTCGTGGCTGGCCTTGTGGGCCAGCCAGGGGGCGCCGGCGATGTCGCCGATGGCGTAGAGGCCGGGTTCGCCGGTACGGCAGTACGCGTCGGTGATGACGTGGGTGCGCTCGACCTTGGCCTTGGTGGCTTCCAGGCCGATGTTCTCCACATTGCCGACGATGCCGATGGCGGTGATGATCCGGTCCACCGTGACCTCATGGGCCTTGCCGCCCGCCTCGATGGTGACGGTGACGTCGGCGGCGTTCTTCTTCAGCCCCTTGATGTTGGCGCCCACCAGAATCTTCATGCCCTGCTTCTCGAAGGATTTCTGGGCCATGGCGCTGATCTCGGCATCTTCCACCGGCAGGACGCGGTCCATGGCCTCGGCCACGGTCACTTGGGCGCCCAAGGTGTTGAAGAAGCTGGCGAACTCGATGCCGATGGCCCCCGAGCCGATGACCAGCAGGCGCTTGGGCATGGTATCGGGAACCAGGGCTTCCTTGTAGGTCCAGATGAACTTGCCGTCGGGCTCGAAGCCGGGAAGGATGCGGGCGCGCGCCCCGGTGGCCAGGATGATGTGGGGCGCCGAGATGGTCGGCTTGCCCTCGATGGCCACCTTGCCGCCGCCCGCCAGCTTGGCGGTGCCGTCGATCACCGTGACCTTGTTCTTCTTCAGCAGATGCTTGACGCCACCCTGCAACTGGGCCGAGACGCCGCGCGAACGCGCCACGATCTTGGCCAGATCGAACGAGGCACCGGGCGCCGCCAGACCATAGGACTCCGCGTGCTGCATGTTGCGGTACACCTCGGCCGAGCGCAGCAGGGCCTTGGTGGGGATGCAGCCCCAGTTGAGGCAGATGCCGCCCAGGTGCTCGCGCTCCACCAGGGCGGTGTTCATGCCCAGTTGGGCGGCGCGGATGGCGGCCACGTAGCCGCCGGGGCCACCGCCGATGACGATGATGTCGAAGCTGTTGTCGGCCATCTTTCTCTCCAATTTATTCCGGCGAGCCCGGGAAGATCATGTTCAGGCGACCTTCGATTTCCATGTCGTAGGCCTCGGCCAGACGCCAGACATGCACTCCCAGCAATTCGCGGAAGGCTCCCAGCAACTGGTAGAAGACGAAGGTCGGCATCTGATAGCGGCGCCCGGTACGCCGGTCCCAGGACTCGGCTTCCAGGATGTACCTGCGGCAGGCCGAGCGCATGGCGCCCAGCAAATCCTCGGCCGGCGTGCCGGGCGGCAGCAGCTCGGCGGTGTCGGAAATCAGCCGCTTGGCATCGACCACGGCGCGGTAGCAGCGCTCCTGCTCTTCCGGCAGGACGCCGCGATTGCAGAAGGCGGGATTGTTCTCGATCATGGCGACCAGACCGGCCAGGGCCGACCGCTCGGCGACGCTTCCCGTGGGAAACGGCGTCACCGGCATGCCCGCCGGCCGGGGCATCTCCCGTACTCTCAGACCCATCTCACTCCCTCCCGGTTCTTATTGTCCGGCCAGAGGCCGCCAGGCTTGTTCGGTATGGAAACTCAGATCGTGCTCGGCCACGTAATGGTCGAGGAAGGCGTCGAATTCGCCGAATTCCAGCGTGATGAAATTCTCCAGGGTCTTGGCCTTGTCGCGGTAGAGCCCCATCAGGTCGAAGCGCCAGCCCGCCCCGGCCCGCTCGGCGGTGACCAGGGTTCCCTGATCCTCGCCATCGAACAGGCAGTGCAGGGTCAAACGGTCCGGCCCGTGCACCTCGGCCACCTCGCCCAGTTCCCACGCCTCCATCATCACGTCGAGATAGGGAAAGGCGGTGAAGGCCAGCACGAAGGCCGGTCCCGGTCCCGCCCCACCCAGATCGGCGGGTTCGGGCATGCCGCGGTAGCGCACCACCCAGAAGCGGGTCAGCGCGTCCACCGCGTCGAGGGCGTCGCGGTCGGCATGGGCGAACAGCTTCAGAAGCCGTTCGCCCCAGGCCAGGGATTCGCCGGCCAGCCGTCCCGCGATGACGGGAAAGCGTTCATCGCGGAAATCGGCCTTCAGGCTGGTGAAGGCGGCGTGCACGGCCTCGCGGCTCATGACGCGTCCCTCCCTACAGCAGCATGGCGAGCGGGTCTTCGATCAGCGTCTTGAAGGCGGCCAGGAATTCCGCCCCCACCGCGCCGTCGACCACCCGGTGATCCACCGAAAGGGT
>JAVBXM010000069.1 GCA_030824585.1 Phaeospirillum sp.
GGGGAGAAGGTGAGAGGCTCCCTTTTTCGGGGCGAGCCGCTTTGTTCTCCCGCTTATAATTTTCGGCGAAGGTCTGGAGCTTACTGGCGATCTTTAGAAACTTTGGAGAATAAGGGTTTATTGAGGTCTTCTTAGTATCCCAGGGAAGTTCCCCGCTTCCTGAAAGATCCTCACTGACAAAGCGGACCCATCCGACAAAACCATAATACTCTTGGTGCCATGTGCCCGTCCAGCCTAGAGATTTTTGGTGTGTAGCAACCTCAACTATTCTATCGTTACACACAAAGTACCACCCATATTGATCTGTCAGGGTTTTGTTTACTGCTTGGTCGTAGCCTTTCTCATCCGATATTCGGTAGCTTTCATGCATTCCGGCGTCTACGAAAATTTTTACACCGTCAATTTGATCCGAGTCTGTCTGATGGCGGACGGGGCCGGTATCGCGAATTCCTGGGCCAAATGATGGAACGCGATCTCCATTGACGGATATTAAAAGTCCTTTGGCTACGAATAGTCCATATCTGCGGGACAGTTCCTTGATGGCAGTTTCCCTCCAGCTTGAGGCGCTGATTTCGTGGGCCACCATGCTTTCCAGTTCCGATAGGTAAATAAGCGTCTTGGCCTTTCCGCGAGAGGATTTGCGGTGGCCAACCAGTTCTCCTCCTCCGAGTTGTTCGCGTTGGAATTCAATGCGGGAATATTGGGTCCCGGTGTCCGTTGAGATACGGTATTGTTTACCCAATTTCAGAAGTGCCCGCTTCAGTCCGATGCCAAAACGGCCGATTCCAAACCTGTGAGCGGATTCCGTTCCCGGCCTTAATGTTCTGTTTGCGAGCGTCTCTTCGTCGATACCAAGGGCATTGTCGAGAATGCCAATCCAGTCCGACCCAAAGTGAAGGGCGATGGCGTATCCACGGTAGGATGTGGGAAGGCCATAATGGTCAAACGAGGTGGATGGCTTCGATAGAAGAGTGTCTCGGGCGGCGTCGATGCAGTTATCGACGAGGTCGAATACGCACTCGAGCGTGGTGATATCCTTGGTTAGTGCGTTTTGCAGATAACTTGGATCTACATCACTTCTGACGGTGAATGTGTTTTCGTCTGAGTTGCCAATCTCATCCATTGGTGCGCCGCCAAAAGGTTGTCCTTAGTCTGATGTTATGCTCTCACGCGCGGCTGCGCAACCGCGTGGAACATCTTTTGCCTGATGATCGATAGGATGCCCCGGCCGACCAGCGGCGACACGCTGTTGCCGATCATCCGAAAGCTATGCCATTTCGTTCTATGGAAGGTAAACCAATCAGGAAAGCCTTGCAGTCGGGCGGCTTCACGAACTGTGATTACGCGAGGATCGCTCGGATGAATTGGGCGCATGGCCTGAAAGCTTCCGCGATCTGCCCCTGTTCCTGCGCGTAGTGTAGGGCAGTAGCCATCCCACGCTAAACGAGGGTACCGGCTTACTGGTTCGGTCTTTCCTCCAAGTGTATTGGAGAAACGCTGGATGACAGTGGGGCTATGAGCTGTTGAAAAGTGTCCAGACGTCTGGCCATTAGCCATTCGTTCGATTGCAGTTTTCCATCCTAGTTGCCCAATTGGTGGCGCTCGCATTTCGCGAGCATAGGCTGATAGCTCCTTGTCGGAGTGGTTGGCATTCAGATAGCGAGCCCAGCCTAGCTCCAGGTCGCCTCGCTCCTCTGCTATCGGCATGGGTAGGTCGCGAATGGCCTCGGCAACCGTCACAAATGAATGGCTGGATTCCGATGGGAAGTCGGAGAGGTGTATGTGGTCCACGTAATCAGGCTTATATCCAATTACGACAACTCGTTTGCGAGATGTTGGGGCGCCGTAATGTAGTGCGTTTATAATTAGTGGTCCCACAATAATATATGTTCCGGATAGCGTATCTATGGCCGATTGCAGGTTTTCGATATTTTCTGCATCAAGTATTCCCTCAACGTTCTCCATTACGAAAAATTTTGGACTAATTATTTTTATGTTCCGGAAGAAGTGCCCGATTAAGGTGTTGCGAGGGTCTCTTGCATCCCGCTTCCCCATGCGACTGAACCCTTGGCAGGGCGGTCCCCCAATTACGCCGTCAACCTGCTCGCCATCCAAAATAAATGGCCAAGCCTCTTTATTCATACAGGAAATATCAGCCTGTATGGTTCTGGCGGTCGGGAAGTTTAGTCGGTAAGCGGATTGGAGATTGGGTTCGATATCGATCGCAACCGTGCTCCGGAATCCTGCCAGTTCTGCTCCGAGACCGAAGCCGCCACACCCACTGAATAGGTCTATTATCCCAGGCTCATTGGTCGCCATGGTGCCTCACCATACTACTGATAAGGGACTATGGCACGGCAGAATTTCAAACGCGATCGAAAGTTAGGCAAGAGGTGATTTTTTTTGCGGAAGCGCTTTGTCCTGCAGAAGGAGGTATGCCGCCAGACCTGCGAACGAGTCTTCCCTCCGCTGTCAGCCGTTTCGCCTCCTCTCGCTCGGCCTAGTCCAGGGCGTTGCATCCAGTGTGTCCTCGTCGATCTTTTCCCGCTGGGTCTTGATGGCCGTTTCGGCGGCTCGGCACATCAGCTTCCAGGTCTCGCCGGTCAGGCCCTCGCTCATGGCGTGGAAGCGGGTGACGAGGGGCTTGGAGCGCCAGTTTCCTCCTTCGCCCAGGCGCATGGCCGAGCACATGCCGGCCAGGAAGCGGGCGTAGTTCTCGTCGTTGGGCCACCGGGGGATGTGGTGCGGCTCAAAACGATTTCCCAGTTGCTGGTCCGATTGCAGCGCCCGCATGGCCTCGATGGTGCCGATGAGGACCACGGGGATCTGGAGTTCGTTGCTGAGGAACTTCAGGCCATTGAGGTAGAGGGCGCGCTGGTCCACTTTGCTGGTCAGGATGTTGTGGATCTCGTCGATCACCAGCATGCGTACGTCGGCGGTCCGCATCACCGTCAGCAATTGGTCCAGGCGCCGTTCTGTCCGGGCGTTGCGGGGTGTGGGGGCGTCGAGGGCGCGTAGCGCCAGGCCAAGGAAGGCCCCCAGATCGGCGAAAGGCGGGTTCTGGACGAGCAGCACCGGCTTCGTCGTGTGTTCGCTGCTGGCCATGGCGCTACGGTTGCGGTCCTTGGCGAACTTCAGGGCGATGGTCGTCTTGCCGTTGTTGGTGTCGCCGTGGATCAGTAGGCAGGGCGGCCGGTGGCTGTTGGGGGCCTCGATCATCTGTCCTAACAGCGTCAGGGCCTTGAGCCCGACCCGATAGGGCACCCAGCCGGTGCGACGCACGTAGGAGAGCCGTTCTTCCAGGTCGGTCTTGGCCGTCGGGACAGGCAGCGTGTTGGTGGCGCGGGCGAAGAGGTCGAACTGCATCTCATAGCTCCTCGAACGTGATGGCGATGTCGTCGGGAATGTCGAACTCGTCGGCCTGCCTGCCGGTGTTATCCACCACCAGGGACAACCGGCCCGATGGGGCGGCAGCTATGGGGGCCGTGCCCGGCTCCGTCGCTTGGGCATTGGGCTTGCGGCGTTGGCGGGAGCGACGCGCCTTGCGGGTCTCGGTCTTAGCCTCGGCGACGATGCGGGTCATTTCCTCGCGGGCGGCGAAGATCACGTCCTCGTTCTCGGCGGCCCGGCCCTGGTCGCGAAGGAAGCGCTCTGCCTCGCGGTATTCCCAGATGGAAATAGACGGCTTGGCCAGGTCGCGATAGGGGATCTCCAGGTAGTCGCCGAGCTCCGGATCCAGGAAGTACAGGCGGCTGATGTCGCGGGGATTGCGCCGCACGATGAATTTCTGCGCCCGACCGCCATTGCGGGCGTTGATCCATGGGCGGAGCGCGTCGGAGAAGTAGCTGATCTTGTCCCAGACGATGCCCTCGCGGCGGACCAACCGCTCGGTGTAGGGCAACAGGTCGCGCCAGAAGCGGCGGGGATCGGGGATGGGATCAGGGAGGCCGGTGCCCTTGTGACGGCCGTGTCCCATGATGCCGCGCCGCCATTGTTCCTCTGGCGGGCAGCCGATGCCGCTGTGGACGCGCTGGTGGTAGATGCCGACGAAGAACTGGGTGAGCCAGCGTTCCAGGGCGTCCAGGGTGATGACGGCCTGTTTGGCCGAATCGTATTCGCCCCGGTCGCGGGTGTTGGCAAAGGTGGTGCCGGGAATGGCGTGCAGTTCACGGGCGGTGGTACCGAGGAACCGTTCGATGTGGCCGCCGTAATGGGGCACCTTCACCAGCCGCCAGGTGATGGCGATGCCGTATTGCTGACAGGCCTTGTCCAGGGTCTTGCTGCGGAACTCCTTGCCGTTGTCGGCGTGGATGCGGCAGGGCAGGCCCCAGACGGGCCAGCGGCCCTTGATGCCCAGGCGGTCGAGATGGGCGTCCTTATCTAAGGCCGAATGAGCGATGCACATGCCCACCGAGAAGACGCTGGGCGGATCGAGGGACAGGTAGAAGCCGGTAACCATGCGGCTGTAGACGTCGATGGCCAGGGTTAGCCAAGGGCGCCCGATGGGCAGCCGCAATTCGTCGTCCACCAACTCGATGTCCAGCTTGGTGTGGTCGATCTGCACCACGGCCAGAGGGAAGTCGGCGCCGGGAAAGGCCCCCTTAACCTCCGCGAAGCGATCGCGTGCCGCCTTACGTCCCCGGCGGCGCCGGAGCTTCAACTCCTCGGGAACGGCATCCAGGCGGCGGCGGAAGGTTTCCTCGTGCGGGACCTTCCGGCGGATGCCGGCGCACAGGCGTTTCAGCGTCTCATAGGCCTTGCGCGGGCTGAGGTTCTGTTTGGTCAGGTAGAAGTCCTCGATGACCTTGGCGACCAGGGCCTCCACCTCGGGGTGCAGCCGGGTCGGCATGGGCCGCTTGCGGCGCTGCGGCGCCAGATCGGAGAGCAACTCCCTGGCCTCATAATTGTGCAGCCAGCGCTCGATGGTGCGCCGTCCGAGGCCGTATTCGGTGGCGACGGCGTCGATGGCCTTGGTCCGGCCCCGCCCGATGGAAAGTAGTGGCTTGATGACCTCAAGGCGCCGTTTTGCCTCGGCCAAATCATTCTCATCCAGGCTGTCGATGGCCGGGGGCGGGGCTTCGGCTTGGTCGGAGTCCGCCTTCAGGTCGGCGATGTCGAACACTTCCTTGCGGTGGGTGCCTGCTTCCTCCAGCAGCACTTCGGTCGGGCTGACGGTGCGCACCACCCGCCAGGGCTTGCCGTGGACCATCACCGTGGATTTGGGGCGGAAACTCAGCTTGCCCATGGCGTCATCCTTCCAGGGTGAGCGTGGAGGTCATGGTCAATTCTTCGTCCAAATTCGCCCGGACTCGAAAGGTGGCGATCAGGTGCCACAGCACCGGCAGGGCCTGGAGCCGGCCATCCATCTCGGGGAAGGCCATCGCCAGCACTTGCTCCGGCGTGGCTGAGCCCAGATCCTTGAGGACGCGGGTCAGGCGAAGGGCAAGGCCGGGATCGGCGGGACGGAAGCGGAAGGGCAGGAGAAAGGTCGCGTTGGCGAGGCGCGGGGTTCGGATGTCCTTGTCGGTGGCCACCCGGAACCGCCAACCGCGATCACGGGCGTAGGTTTCTGCCGCCGCGAATTTGGGCCGCAGGACGTCCGCCTGGGCGGCGAGGTCGGCCTGATATTTCACCTCGACCAGATCGGGCGGCCTGGGTTCCCGCCAAGTGACCAGGAAGTCGGGGGTGTAGCGGCGTCCGCCGGGGACCGGGATCATCACTGGCTGTTCCTCGATGCCGGCAAAATCCGTCTCGAAGCGGCAAAGCAGGACGAAATCCCGCTCCAGCGAGGATTCCACCGCGACGCTTCGCTGACCGTCCACGGGTTGGCGCCCGGTGACGCTGCGGTGGCTTCTGGGTATTGATCGAACCGGCATCTTGCCTCCCAAAATAATCGGGAAACCAAGCCTTGATCGTCAATTAGGCGAAATCATGGCAATGTTTGGTTGTTGTTTTTCGCCGCGATGATCTTTCTTGAGAAGCGTCATCGGGCTGCGGCTGGTGCGTTCCAATTGCCAGCGCGATACCCCAGCCGCTTCGCAGGTCGCATGGAAGCGGTGGGGCCAGTCGTCGAGCATCCGGGCCGCCAGAGCGATCAGCAGGTGCCGTTGCCGTGGTTCAAACTGGTAGGGATCGGCCCGGATGGGAATTGCCGCGAGCTGCGATAGTTCGTCCGCACTCTCGGCCAGTTCGGCTCTCAAGGGGCGGGCGAACGAGCCCCCGGCCACAAGTCGCAGCAACCTCAGGACCAGTTCGAAGAACAGGGGCTGCTGGATCGGGCCGTAGCCGGGCAGATCTATCTCGTCCTGTCCGGTCGCGCTGAGCAGCCGGGCCTGGGTGAAGAAATCTTCGGCCGGAGCGGCGGGGGCTGCCATCAGGCTGCTACCGCATCTGTGGCATTCCAGGTCGATCCTGGTGCGGATCGTCTTGAGCGGCTGGATCGGTTCATCGCAGCTGGGGCAACGGTCGCTGAGATAGACTCGGTGCCGGCGGCAGGCGGTGACGAAGTAGAGGCGCCAGCCGAGGCGGAAATAGGGGGCCGCATCCTCGCCCAGGCACAGGGGGCAGAATTGCTGGCCGAAGCTAGGGCGGGTCCGCTCGGTTCCCACGGAAGGCAGCCAAGGCAGGCGGATGTGCCGCTCCTCGGTATCGTAGAGATGTCCTGCCCAGCGGGTAACCATGGCATCGGCCAGAATGTCGGCCGAGATGCCGGTGGCCGCCGACAGCCGGATCAGCAGGGGGCGTTCGGCCAGACGGTCCAGATCGCGGCTGTGGATCTGGGCACCGTTGGCGGCCACGCCGTACAGCTCGTTCGGCGTCAGGCCGTTGCTCCAGGCGGTCCTGGAGAACCACGACGAGAAGGTCTCACCCGGCAACGGCCGTGGCCGCCCCGGCCACAATGGGGTTGGCCGTCCGGCGTTCATGGAAGATTCCTCGGATATCAGATCGAGGAGTCACATGGGCACGCCGAAACTGACTTCAATGCGCCCGAAATCGGCTTTCGCCAGAATCGTTTCGAATCAAAGGCCTGAGATTTTACACCGCCATCGGGAATGCGGCTGCCGCCATCTATAATCCGTCACCGCCATTTAGAGCCCGAACCGACAGGACCGCTTGAAACTTGCCGCACCGCATCAAATATGCAAAGACTTACCGAATTAACCCGGAGAGTCTTGCCGTGAGCCGTTCGACCCTGATCCATCCCCTGACCGAGCCGCCGGCGGCCGCGCAATTGCTGGAGGTGGCGCCGGGGGTGCGGTGGATTCGCATGCCGTTGCCCTTCGCGCTGGACCACATCAATCTGTGGGTTCTGGACGATGGCGAGGGCGTGGTGCTGGTGGATACCGGCCTGGGCAACGACGCCACCAGGGCCCTGTGGGAAGAGATCTTCGCCGGGCCGCTGAAGGGCAAGAGCGTCAACCGGCTGATCGCCACCCATTTCCATCCCGACCACATGGGCCTTGCCGGCTGGCTGAGCGACAGGCTGGGCGTCGATCTCACCGCCATGATGCGCGAGTGGCTGTTCGGCCGCATGCTGTGGCTGGAGGACAGTGCCGATTTCGTCGCCAACCAGCTGCACTATTACACCCGCATCGGCCTGGACGCCGAGCAGTTGGAAGGGGTGAAGGAGCGGCGCAACACCTATCGCTCGCGCATCGGGGTCATTCCGGTGCGGGTCATCGGCATCCGTCATGGCGACACGCTGTCCATCGGCGGCCGGACCTGGCGGGTGATCGAAGGCGGCGGGCACTCCCCCGAGCATGCCTGCCTGTATTGCGAGGAGGCCGGGCTGCTGATTTCCGGCGATCAGGTTTTGCCGCGCATTTCGCCCATCGTCGGCGTGTGGCCGCAGCAGCCGGAATCCGAGCCGCTGTCCCTGTTCCTCGACGCTCTGGACCGTCTGCGCCAGCTTCCGGCGGGTACCCTGGTGCTGCCCTCCCACGGGCTGCCGTTCCAGGGGCTGCACACCCGTATCGACGACCTCAAGGCCCATCACGCCGAGCGACTGGACAAGACCCTGGAGGCCTGTGCCCAGCCGTCCACGGCGGTGCAGGTGCTGAAGGTACTGTTCACCCGCCCGCTGGACGCCCATCAGTTGGGCTTCGCCACCGGCGAGACCCTGGCCCACCTTCATCACCTGATGAAATTGGGTACCGTGGTACGGAGCCTGGAGGCCGACGGGGTGTGGCGCTACCGGCGGGCCTGAGTTTCAATGGACTGGAGGGTTTGGAAGGCTGTGCCTTCCAAGGGGGGCTCGGGGCGCAGGCCCCCATATCACCCCGCGCAATTGGCCCCTTCCGGCTTGCAGTAAAGCCCGTACAGGGTGTCGATCACCGCGCGGGCCTCGATGCCGGCCAGGGAATAGAAGATGGTCTGGGCCTGCCGCCTTGTGGTGACCAGGGAGTCGCGGCGCAGGCGGGCCAGATGCTGGGACAGTGCCGATTGGGAAAGGCCGATGATGCGTTCCAGCTCGCCCACCGACTTCTCACCGGGAAGAAGCTGGCAGAGGATCATCAGGCGGTGTTCATTGCTCATGGCCTTCAGCAACGCGCTGGCCCGGCGGGCGCTTTCCTGAAGTTTTTCCAATTCCATGACGGCATTCCTCAGAACTCGAATGTTACATATATGATATCACTGATTCATGATAATTCAATCCATATACAAGGCGGCGCCGCTCGATAACGAGCGGCGCCGCGATATAACATAATTAATTGTGTGTATTGTCAGGCGTTAACCGCGGCGCGGGTCTCGCCCAGGGTGGCCAGCACGGTCGCCACGATACCCGAGGCGTTGAGGCCGATCTTCTCGTACTGGACGGTGGGAGCGTCGTGCTCGACGAAGACGTCGGGCAGGGCCAGGGGGCGGACCTTGAGGCCGCGGTCCAGGGCGCCCTTGCTGGCCAGCAGGTGCAGCACGTGGCTGGCGAAGCCGCCGACCGAGCCTTCCTCGACGGTGATCAGCACTTCATGCTCGCGCGCCAGACGGAGAATCAGGTCCTCGTCCAGCGGCTTCATAAAGCGGGCGTCGACCACGGTGGGAGCCATGCCGCGCGCGGCCAGCTCGTCCGAGGCCTTCAGAACCTCGGCCAGACGGGTGCCCAGCGACAGGATGGCGACGCGGTTGCCCTCGCGCACCACGCGGCCCTTGCCGATGGGCATCACCGAACCGCGCTCGGGCAGCTCGATACCCACACCCTCGCCGCGCGGGTAGCGGAAAGCCGAGGGGCGGTCGTCGATGGCCACGGCGGTGGCGACGGCATGCATCAGCTCGGCCTCGTCGGACGGGCACATGATGACGATATCGGGCAGGCAGCCCAGGAAGGCCATGTCGTAGGAACCGGCATGGGTGGCGCCGTCGGCGCCCACCAGACCGGCCCGGTCGATGGCGAAGCGCACCGGCAGCCGCTGCAGTACCACGTCATGCTGTACCTGATCGTAGGCGCGCTGCAGGAACGAGGAGTAGATGGCGCAGAACGGCTTGAAGCCTTCGGTGGCCAGGCCGCCGGCGAAGGTCACGGCGTGCTGCTCGGCGATGCCCACGTCGAAGGTCCGTGCCGGGAAGCGGTCGCCGAACTTGTCCAGCCCGGTACCGGCCGGCATGGCGGCGGTGATGGCGACGACGCGGTCATCCACCTCGGCCTCGGCGATCAGCGCCTTGGAGAACACCGAGGTGTAGGACGGCGCGTTGGCCTTGGGCTTCTCCAACTGGCCGGTCAGCACGTCGAAGCGACCGACGCCGTGATACTTGTCGGCGGCGGCCTCGGCCGGCGGATAGCCGCGGCCCTTCTTGGTCACCACGTGCAGCAGCACAGGACGGGTCTCGTCGGAATCGCGGACGTTCTTCAGCACCGGCAGCAGATGCTCGAAATTGTGGCCGTCGATGGGGCCGACGTAATAGAAGCCCAGCTCCTCGAACAGCGTGCCGCCGCCCGAGACCATGCCGCGCGCGTATTCCTCGGCGCGACCCATGGCGCGTTCCAGCGGAGGCGGCAGCAGGTGCGCCAGATCCTTCACCAGATGGCGCAGCGAATGATAGGACGGCGACGACAGCAGACGCGACAGATGGGCGGAAAGCGCCCCCACCGGCGGCGCGATGGACATGTCGTTGTCGTTGAGGATGACGATCAGGCGCGAGCCCGCCGCCCCGGCGTTGTTCATGGCCTCGTAGGCCTGGCCGGCGCTCATGGCGCCGTCGCCGATCACCGCGATGACGTTGTTGGTGGCGCCCTTGAGGTCGCGCGCCACCGCCATGCCCAGCGCCGCCGAGATGGAGGTGGAAGAGTGGCCGGCACCGAAGGGGTCGTACTCGCTTTCCGACCGGCGGGTGAAGCCCGACAGCCCGCCGCCCTGGCGCATGGTGCGCATGCGGTTGCGGCGCCCGGTCAGGATCTTGTGGGGATAGGCCTGATGGCCCACGTCCCAGATCAGCCGGTCGCGCGGCGTGTCGAAGATATGGTGCAGCGCCACGGTCAGTTCGGCGACGCCCAGGCCGGCGCCCAGATGGCCGCCGGTGAACGAGACCGACTGGATCATTTCCTGGCGGACCTCATGGGTCAGCTGCTCCAGCTCCTCAATGGAGAAGTCGCGGATATCGGCCGGGCTCGACACGCGATCGAGCAGGGACGACTTGGGCTTTCCGGTGACGGGGGGAGGAGTCATTCCTTGGACCTCACGAACGGCGGCGAACGACGAAGCGGGCAACGTCCCGCATCAGATCGGCCTTGTCGCCGAAGGGATCGAGATGGCGGCAGGCCTGCTCGGCCAGCATGTCCGCCTGGGATTTGGCGCGCTCGAGGCCCAGCAGCGACACGAAGGTCGCCTTGCCGGCATCGGCGTCCTTGTTGAGGCGCTTGCCCACCTCGGCCACGTCACCCTCCACGTCAAGGATGTCGTCGGCGATCTGGAACGCCAGGCCCAGGTCATGGGCGTAATTGCGCAGCGCCAATCGCAGCTCGCCATGGGCCTTGCCCAGCACGGAACCGGCCTCGCACGAGAACGAGAACAGGCGGCCGGTCTTCAACTGCTGCAGCCGGGTGATGCCGGCCACGTCCAGGTCCAGGGTATGGGCCTGCAGGTCGATCATCTGGCCGCCGACCATGCCCTGGCCGCCCGAGGCGTGGGCCAGATCGGCCACCAGTTCGCAGCGTACCGCCGGGTCGGCGTGGGTGGCCGGGTTGACCAGCACCTCGAACGCCTTGGTCAGCAGGGCGTCGCCGGCCAGCAGGGCGGTGGCTTCGTCGAACGCCTTGTGGCAGGTGGGCCGGCCACGGCGCAGGTCGTCGTCGTCCATGCAGGGCAGGTCGTCGTGGACCAGCGAATAGCAATGGATCATCTCGATGGCGCAGGCCACGCGGATGGCGGCGCTTTCCGCCACGTTGAACAGGCTGGCCGACTGCATCACCAGGAAGGGGCGCAGCCGCTTGCCGCCGTCCAGGGTGGCGTAGCGCATGGCCTCGTGGACCCGGGAGTCAGGCGATTCGGAAACCGGCAACAGGCGATCCAGCTCGGAATTGACGGCCTGGCTGACGACGGTCAGAGCCTCGGTGAGGCGCGGAGACATGGGAGAATCAGTCAATGGTTCACTCGATTTTCAAGGATCACACACTATCGACGGCCTGAAGGGCCACGTTGCCATCGGGACCCGATACGATCCGCTCGACCTTGGTTCGCGCTTCTTCCAGCTTGGCCTCGCAATGCTTCTTCAGCAGCGCGCCACGCTCGTAGGCCACGATGGAATCATCCAGGCGCCCCTTGCCCTCTTCCAGCCGGCGCACGATGAGGTCCAATTCGGCCAGGGCCTCTTCGAAACTCATGGTGGCGATGTCGGTCGGGATATCTGCCATGGGAACTCGTGATTCAACCGCCTGTATCGGGTCTTCCAACGAAGCGCGGAAGTTTACGGGCGGCGCTCCCCGAAGGCAAGCGCCACTGCGCACAATTCGAAAAAAGCCATGGGTATCCGACGAAATTTTTAGTCTAATCCCGGTCGCCGGCAATCTGCAGTAGGGTCGAATCCCGAGGCCATTTGGCAAGGGCGCTGGCCAGTGCCTCGTTTGCCGCATTCCGCTCGCCCAGTTTCTCCAGCATCATCACCAGATAGACATGGGCCTCGCGGTAATCGGGGTCGGATTGGATGGCTTGGCGCAACAACGGCGGGGCGCCGGACAGCCTTCCCAATTCCACTTCCGCCATGGCCAGATTGAACAGGCTGCGGGGATGGCCGGGCTTGAGCCGAAGGACCTTCCGGAACTGGGCCGCCGCCTCGGCGAACTGTCGCAGCAGGAACAACTCGCCGCCCTTCTGGAAGCATGCCTTGGCGTCGGCATCGGCGTCACCGTCCGTGCCGGCATCGTTCCGGCGTCCAAGCCCGGTTTCGCCCAACAGGGCCGCATCGGCCTCCAGGCCGTCGCGCAGCAACTCCATTTGCCATTGCAGCAAGGCGGGGTGGCGCAGCAGCTTGATGGTCGCCTCGAAGGTCCAGCCGCCGGCGGAAAAGGTCACGACCTGCTTGATGACTTCCTCGGGGCGATGGGACGTGGCGTGCAGGATGCGGACTTCGCCTTCGGGATGGTGGATGCGGGGCTGGGCGCCGTTCTCCTCGATGCGGGCCTGCGCCAGATTATAGGCGCAGAAATTCCACTCGGACAGGCGGAGGGGGAGATAGCCCGCGGAATAGGCCTCCAGGTTGAAGGCGTTCTGCTCGAAGAGATTCTCGTCGGGCATGCCTTGGCATTGACGGTCCCAGGCCCGAAGGAAGTCCGGCGCGCGGCAGGCGAAGAAGCCGGAATTGAGGTAGGGCGTTTCGTCGGAGATGCCCCGGCCGGCTGCCAATGACTGGAAATGCGGGGCCGGGGCGATGCGCAGAACGGCTCCGGTGGTGACGGGGTCGGTGCCGATGGCGATCGGCTTGTCACTCGCCAGAAGATTGTCCACGATGCCGGCCAGGGCCGGACCGAGCGGGGCGGTCGCCAGCATGTCGGCGTCCAGCCAGAACACCACGTCCCACGGCCGGTCCTCGAGATAGCGGCCCAGGGCGGCCTTGCCGCGCCAGGGATGGGCGCCGGCCAGTTCGGGCGGAACCTTCAGCAGCACACCCTTGCGCGCCAGAAACGTCCGTTGCGGCTCGGTCAGGCCGAAATCGCAGACCTCGACACGAACGTCGGGCGCGAAGCGCCGCAGCGAGGCGAACAGAGGGAACAGGATGAAGAAATACTCGGCATTGACGCCGGTGACGTAACGGACGGCCGCCATGGATGCTACAGCCCCATCAGAGCCCGCACGTGCTCCCGGGCGCTGGCGGCCAGGGCGCGCAGGTCGTAGCCGCCCTCCAGCAACGAGACCACCCGGTTGCCGGCGGTCTCTTCCGCCACCTGCAGCAATTGCCGGGTGACCCAGCCGAAATCGGCGGTGGTGAGCCGCAGATGGGCCAGCGGGTCGGCGGCGTGGGCGTCGAAGCCGGCCGAGATGATCAGGAAATCGGGGGCGAACTCGCGCAGGCGGGGCAGCAGGATGTCGGCGAAGGCCATGCGGTAGTCGTCGGAGCCGGTGCCGGCCGGCAGCGGCACGTTGACCATGATGCCCTCGCCGCCGGTCTCGTCGGCCAGTCCGGTGTTGGGATAGGCGTGCTCCTGGTGGGTGGAGGCGTAGAGCATGCCCGGCTCGTCCCACAGGATGTGCTGGGTGCCGTTGCCGTGGTGGACGTCGATGTCGACGATGGCCACCCGCTTGAAGCCGTGGGCGTCGCGGGCGTGCAGCGCCGCGATGGCGGCGTTGTTGAAGAAGCAGAAGCCCATGGCGTTGTCGCGCTCGGCATGGTGGCCCGGCGGGCGGGTGGCGCAAAAGCAGTTGCGCACCTCGCCTTTGGCCACGGCGTCGACCGCCGCGATGCCGGCTCCGGCCGAGCGCAGCGCCGCCTCGCCCGAATAGCGCGACAGGATGGTGTCGGGGTCCAGGTGGTGATGACCGTCGCTGTCGGGCACCGAGTCCAGCACGTAGTCGATATGGCTGAGCGGGTGGGCCCGCATCAACTGTTCCATGGTGGCGTGCGGCGCCTCATCGCGCAGCAGCATCATGAACTCCTCGCTCTCCAGCGCGGCGAGGACGGCCTTGATGCGGTCGGCGCATTCGGGGTGATAATCGCCCGTGTCATGCTGCAGACAGACGGGGTGCGTGAACAGCAACGTTGTCATTCTGGCTTGGACGTCCCGAGTTTATATAAATTTTCTGTATTCTCGGGGAAAGGGGGGGCAATTTCCATCCCTGATTTTTGCATGGGACGGCGGCGTATGAGCGCAAAAAAGCGGGTCGATCAATTGCTGGTGGATCGGGGATTGGTGGAAAGCCGGGCCAGGGCCCAGGCCCTGGTCATGGCCGGGCTGGTCTATAGCGGCGACCGGCGGGTGGACAAGCCGGGCACCGCGCTTCCCGAGGATTGCGCCCTGGAGCTCAAGGGCCAGGACCATCCCTGGGTGTCGCGCGGCGGCCTGAAGCTGGCCAAGGCGCTGGAGGCCTTCGCTATTGACCCCGCCGGCAAGGTGGCGGTGGATGTGGGCGCCTCGACCGGCGGCTTCACCGACGTGTTGCTGACCCATGGCGCGGCCAGGGTCTACGCCGTGGATGTCGGCCATGGGCAACTGGCGTGGAAGCTGCGCAGCGATCCGCGCGTAGTGGTGCTGGAGCGCACCAACGCCCGCCACCTGACGGCGGAGCAGATTCCCGAGCCCGTGGACATGGTGGTGTGCGACGCCAGCTTCATTGGGCTGGAGACGGTGTTGCCCGCCGCCCTGGCCCTGGCGCGGCCCGGCGCCGTGCTGGCGGCGTTGATCAAGCCGCAATTCGAGGTGGGCAAGGGCCGGGTGGGCAAGGGCGGCGTGGTGCGCGAGCCCGAACTGCACGCCGAGGTCTGCGAGCGCATCCACGCCTGGCTGGACGGCCTGCCGGGCTGGCGGGTCGAGGGCATCACCGAGAGCCCCATCCTGGGGCCGGAGGGCAACAAGGAATTCCTCATCGTCGGGCGGTTCGAGGGCGTTCCATGTGCTCCCGCTTCGAACTGAAGGCCGATCCCGCCGGCCTGATGCGGCGCTTCGGCCTGACCGTTCCGCCGCCCTGGCCGTTGGGAGCGGAGCGGCGTCCCACCGACCCCGTCGTGGTGATCGGCGGCGATGGGGCCGGTCTGCTGCCGTGGGGGCTGATGGTGGAGTGGCAGGCGGCGCCGCTGATCAACGCACGGGCGGAAACCCTGGCCGCCAAGCCCACCTTCCGGCCGCTGCTGGCCGGCGGGCGGGTCCTGATCCCCGCCACCTCCTGGTGGGAGTGGCCGCAACGGCTCAGGACCCGCATTTTTCCTTCCGGCCAGGAACTGTTCGCCTTCGCCGGGCTGAGCGACGGGCGGCGCGTGGTGATCGTCACCTGCGCCGGCCGCCGGACTGGCGGCGGTTCACGACCGCATGCCGGTGGTGCTGTCCCCCGAGGCGGAGGCAACCTGGACCGACGGCTCCCTGCCGTTCGAGGCGGCCGCGCCGTTGCTGCGGCCCCATGCCGGACCGTTCACCCTTGCCGCCGAACCCTCCGCCCAAGGCGACCTGTTCGCTCGGTGATCAAGATATTCGCTGTTCGCTCGGTGACCGAGATATTCGCTGTTCGCTCGGTGACCAAGATATTCGCTGTTCGCTCAGTGACGGGGATGCTCGCGCAGGAACTGCTCCAGCCCGTGAGCCCAGTCGCCCAGGCGATCCTTGTGATGGATGGCGGCGGCTTCCACCTCCTCGGCCAGGATGGCGGCGACCTTGATGCAGCCTTCCTCGGCCTCGAGGACGGTTTCCGCCCACTCGGCGACGATGATCAGAGGCAGATGCTCGTGGCAGGCGACGGCGTCCAGTTGCTCGGCCGTCAATCCGCTGAAGGCGATACAGTCTTCCAGGCTCAACATGGCAGACCTCCCCTCGCTCCGGGACCGGATAAGCACACAGGATACCACACATGGCCCGAAAAAGGGCGTGCGGCCGTGGCGTGGCCGGTCTGCGCGTCCGAGGGGGCGGCGAGGCGGGGCGCATCCCGGATGGAATGCGCCCCGCGTGATGAGGCTACTTGGTGGCGATGGGAATCTTGCGTCCGGTTTCCTTCGGCTTTTCGACCTTGGGCAGGGTGACGGTGAGCACGCCGTTCTCGTACTTGGCGTCGGTGGCGCCCTCGTCGACGTCGCCCACGGCGACGGCGCGTTCAAAGTGGCCGAACCAGCGTTCGGACACCATGCCGTGGTCGGTCTTCTCCTCGCTCTCGGTCTTCTTCTCGCCCTTGAGGGTGAGGATGCCGTCATGCAGGCTCAGTTCCACGTCCTCGGCGCCCAGGCCGGGCAATTCGGCGATGACCCGCACCGCCTTGTCCTCGTCGCGCACTTCCAGGCTGGGGAAGCGGTGACCGGCGAAGACGGCCGGCGCGTCGAAGCCGTGCCAGAGGTCATCGAACATGCGGTTGATGCCGCGCTGGAGCGCGAAGAACGGATCCATGCGCCCCTCACGGGTGGCCAGCGGGGTGTGGCCCTTGGGAATCATCGTGCGGTTCATGGCAGTCCTCCATCGGAAGGTTGCACGCCCGCATGCCGCGCTGCCCGGGACGGGTGGAACGCTGCCGATGGCCGGCTTGACGCCGTGGCCCCGAAGGGTTCGGCACACACCCGCGCCCGCCTTTGCGGCACGCGTCGGGAAGGCTTCGCTCGAACGCCTTCCCCAATGATGAATGTAAGATGGAATGCGTCGGCGTCAACGGCGCTTTGTCCATTGAAATCAGTGGATTGAGAATGCCAGGCATGATCGTCGCGAATGGATCCGGCGAATATTACCAAAGGTTAATCGCGGTGAAATGCTGCGGTAACCTCGCGCCTGCCATGATCCGTTTCATCAGGTTGGAGAGGTGGTCGGCGGCAAGTTTGCGCTCCACGCCAAAAGCCTCTCGAACCCGGCGGAATTCGAACTCCCCGCCGACTGGCGAGCCACTTATTCCCCCCGAGTGGCTCCGTCAAACGACCGGCAGCGTCCCCCCGTTGCCGGACACCGGAAAAAGGCCCCCGCGTCCTCCCCCCTGGCGCGGGGGCTTTTCCGTGAGGGACGTTGATTGTATGGTCCCCGGCACAACAAGGTTATCGGACACATGCGTATCCTTCTGATCGAGGACGACAGCGAAGCGGCGGCCTACATGGCCAAGGGCCTGCGTGAGGCCGGTCACGTGGTCGACCATGCCGCCACCGGCACCGACGGGCTGTTCCTGGCCACGTCCGAGCGCTGGGACGCGATGATCATCGACCGCATGCTGCCCGGCCTGGACGGGCTGGCCATCATCCAGGCATTGCGCGCCGCCGGCAATACCACGCCGGTGCTGGTGCTGTCGGCGCTGGGCAAGGTGGATGACCGGGTGCGCGGGCTCAAGGCGGGCGGCGACGATTATCTGGTCAAGCCCTATGCCTTCGCCGAACTGCTGGCCCGCATCGAGGCGCTGTCGCGCCGGGTGTCCACCGCCCAGCCGGAAACCCGCCTCAAGGTCGAGGACCTGGAGATGGACCTGCTGGCCCGCACGGTGGTCCGGGGCGGCCAGGAGATCGACCTGCAGCCGCGTGAATTCCGCCTGCTGGAATACCTCCTGCGCCATGCCGGCCAGGTGGTGACCCGCACCATGCTGCTGGAGAACGTCTGGGAGTACCATTTCGACCCCCAGACCAATCTGATCGACGTGCACATCAGCCGGTTGCGCCAGAAGGTGGACAAGGATTTCGAATTGCCGCTGATCCATACGGTTCGCGGCGCCGGATATACCCTTCGTGCGGCCCGCTAGCCTTCTTCGCACCACGACGTTCCGGCTGGCGCTGAGCTATCTCGGCATCTTCACCGTCTCCGCCATCGCGCTGCTGGCGCTGGTGTCGTGGAGCACCACCATGTTCATCGAGTGGCAGGTGCAGGAAACGGTGGAGGCCGAGGCCACCGGCCTGTCCGAGGTCTATCACTCGCGCGAGCTGGGCGGTTTGGCCGAGATCATCGGCCAGCGCATCCGCCAGGATATCGAGAGCCGCAACACCTACCTGCTGATGGGGCATTCGGGCCATATCCTGGCGGGCAACATCAAGGCCTGGCCGGCCGAGGTTTCCAGCCAGTTGGGCTGGGTACGCTTCCACCTGCTGCAACTGGGCAGCGTCGGGCAGGGGGTGGAGGTGCTGGCCCATGTCTACGAACTGGCCGACGGCTACCGCCTGCTGGTCGGGCGCTCGCTGGCCGACGCCAAGCGGGTGAAATCGGCCATCAACCGGGCGCTGGGCTGGGGCCTGGCGCTGACCATCCTGCTGGGCGTGGTGGGCGGCTATTTCACCAGCCGCCATCTGCTGCAGCGGGTCGAGGAGATGAGCCGCACGGCACGCCGCATCTTCGGCGGCGACATGAGCCAGCGCATGCAGGTCTCGGGCATCGAGGACGAGTTCGATTCCCTGGCCGAGAGCTTCAACGAGATGATGGACGAACTGGAGCGCCTGCTGGAAGGCATCCGCACCGTCTCGGACAACATCGCCCACGACCTGCGCACCCCTCTGAACCGCTTGCGTTCGCGCATCGATCTGGTGCTGCTGGGCCCTCCCGATTGCGACGGCTATCGCCGCACCTTGGAGGAAACCCTGGCCGACGCCGACCGCCTGCTGGCCACCTTCAACGCCATCCTGACCATCAGCCACGCCGAATCGGCGGCGCGCCTCGACCGCTTCGAGGCCATCGACCCCGCCACCCTGGCCGCCGACGTGGTGGAGCTCTACGAGCCCCTGGCCGAGGAGAAGGGCATTCGCCTCCATTGCCAGGCGGATTGCGGCCTGACCCTCAGGGTGGATCGCCACCTGCTGTTCCAGGCCCTGGCCAATCTGGTGGATAACGCCGTCAAGTACACCCCTTCCGGCGGCGAGGTTTCGGTCTCCGTGGTGGAGAACGCCGCCTCGGTGGTGGTGGCGGTGGCCGACAGCGGTCCCGGCATTCCCGAGGAGGCGCGCGACAGCGTGCTCGAGCGTTTCGTCCGCCTGGACGCCACCCGCTCGACGCCGGGCAACGGCCTGGGGCTGTCGCTGGTTCAGGCGGTGGCGCGGCTGCACGGCGCCCGGTTGTCGCTGGACGACAATCGGCCGGGGCTGGTGGTGCGCTTGGAATTCGCCCTCAAAGATCGCCCGGCTTGAAGCGCAGCAGCATGCGCCGGGGCCAAGGCTTGCCGTCGTCGGGCGGCAATTGCAGCGGCTGGGCCATGCGCAGCGCCAGCAGGAAGGTTTCCAGCATCCGCCGGTTGGTGCCGTCCGGCAGGGCGGAATAGCCCTTGATCACCGCATCGGGATTCCACGGCGCGTCCTTGTGCATGGGGCCGGACAGGGTGCCGTCGCGGTTGACGATCAGGGTGGCCGACAGGACGGTGTTGGTTCCCCGCAGCGTCGCCGAGTTGAAATGCCACATGCGCAGAACCTGGGCCAGGACCTTGTCCTGGGCGCTTTGAGCCAGGTCGCCGGCCGCCGGGGCGGGGCGGGAGAAT
>JAVBXM010000242.1 GCA_030824585.1 Phaeospirillum sp.
CCCCGGAGAGCCCTTCGCCATGTCCGACATCCGTCCCGTCCGCCGCGCCCTGCTTTCGGTTTCCGACAAGACCGGCCTGATCGAGTTCGCCCGCTTCCTGGCCAAGTCCGGGGTCGAGCTGCTGTCCACCGGCGGCACCGCCAAGGCCATGCGTGATGCCGGTCTGCCGGTGATCGACGTGTCAGACTTCACCGGCTTCCCCGAAATGCTGGACGGCCGCGTCAAGACCCTGCATCCCAAGGTGCACGGCGGCCTGCTGGGCATCCGCGGCAACGCCGAGCACGAGGCGGCCATGGCGGCCCACGGCATCAAGGAGATCGACCTGCTGGTGGTCAACCTCTACCCCTTCGAGGAGACGGTGGCCAAGGGCGCCGATTACGACACCTGCGTCGAGAACATCGACATCGGCGGCCCCGCCATGATCCGCGCCGCCTCCAAGAACCATGATTCGGTTACCGTGGTGGTGGATGTGGAGGATTACGCCGTGGTGAGCGCCGAACTGGAGGCCAACCAGGGCGGCACCACCCTGGGCCTCAGGAAGCGTCTGGCCGCCACCGCCTATGCCCGCACCGGTGCCTATGACGCCGCCATCAGCCAGTGGTTCGCCCGTGAACTGGGCGATACCTTCCCGCGCCGCGTGGTGGTGGCGGGCGAGCTGAAGCAGAGCCTTCGCTATGGCGAGAACCCGCACCAGGCCGCCGCCTTCTACACCAACGGCTCGCCCCGCGCCGGCGTGGCCACGGCCAGGCAGTTGCAGGGCAAGGAACTGTCCTACAACAACCTGAACGACACCGACGCCGCCTTCGAGCTGGCCGCCGAATTCGACGAGCCGGCCATCGCCATCATCAAGCACGCCAATCCCTGCGGCGTGTCGGTGGGCAGCGATCTCAAGAGCGCCTATCTGCGCGCCCTGGCCTGCGACCCGGTCTCGGCCTTCGGCGGCATCGTCGCCATGAACCGCCGCCTGGACAAGGTCACCGCCGAGGAGATCGCCAAGCTGTTCACCGAGGTGGTGATCGCGCCCGAGGCCGACGAGGACGCGGTAGCGGTGTTCGCCGCCAAGAAGAATCTGCGCCTGCTGGTCACCGGCGGTATGCCCGATCCGGCCTCACCTGGCATGACCCTGCGTCCGGTGGCCGGCGGCTATCTGTTCCAGACCAAGGACAACGGCCGGATCATGCTCCCCGACCTCAAGGTGGTGACCAAGCGGGCGCCGACCGAGCGCGAGCTGGCCGACCTGCTGACCGCCTTCCGCATCTGCAAGCACGTCAAGTCCAACGCCATCATCTACGTCAAGGACGGCGCCACCGTGGGCATCGGCGCCGGTCAGATGAGCCGGGTGGATTCCTCGCGTATCGCCGCCTGGAAGGCCCAGGAGGCGGCCACGGCGGCCGGCCTGTCCCAGCCCCAGACCATCGGCTCGGTGGTGGCATCCGACGCCTTCTTCCCCTTCGCCGACGGATTGCTGGCGGCCGCCGCGGCGGGCGCCACGGCGGTGATCCAGCCGGGCGGCTCCATGCGCGATGCCGAGGTGATCGCCGCCGCCGATGAAAAGGGCCTGGCTATGGTCTTCACCGGCATGCGCCACTTCCGGCATTAAGGGCTTTGGCACGAGCCGCTTCGGCGGCTCGTGCCAGCCATAGCGGTCGGCGGCACTTGGGGGAAAGGCCATGGACCCAGCGATGAACGAGCGCTCCGCTGAACAGGAGCAACGCTCCTACTACAACGCCATCGCCGAGACCTATGATTCCCACTTCGCCAGCCCCCAGGCGCTGGCCTACCGCAACCGATTGTATACCGATGTGTTCGCGGGAATTAACCTGGCCGGGATGCGGGTTCTCGACGTCGCCTGTGGCGGGGGTGAGAACTCGATATTCTTCCGGGAACGGGGATGCGATGTGGTGGGCGTCGACATTTCCGACGCCCAGTGTCGCATTTTCCGCCGCCGCTTTCCGGGATCCCTGGTGGTGACCGGCTCCATGGCGGAATTGGCCTTCGCGGAAGGAAGCTTCGACGTGGTGGTCACCGAATCCCTCCACCACAGCCATCCGAACCTGGACCGGACCCTGGCGGAGATTTCCCGGGTCCTTAAGCCCGGCGGCCGCTTTCTGCTGTGGGAGCCCGAGGCCGGCTCCCTCTTCGACCGGGCGCGCAAGCTGTGGTACCGGTTCGATCCCAGCTATTTTCAGGACAACGAGCAGTCCATCGACATCGACCATGTGGTGTCAGCGCTTGGAGATCGTTTCATGGTGGAGCGGACGGAATACGGTGGCAATATCGCCCACCTTTTCGTGCTCAATTCCATGCACTTCCGCATTCCGCCG
Organism: Phaeospirillum sp.; assembly: GCA_030824585.1. GTDB lineage: Bacteria > Pseudomonadota > Alphaproteobacteria > Rhodospirillales > Magnetospirillaceae > Phaeospirillum. The sequence goes on from JAVBXM010000242.1 coordinate 2,325, forward strand.
CGCCTCGTCCGGCTGTATGCCCGAGGCGCCATGGCGCTGGAATTCCTGCTGAACAGGCTGGCCACCCGTCTGCTGTCCATGTGGGTCCTCTGCCTGCTGCGAAAGAAGGATGCCGCCCCGTGAACGGCCTGCTGTCTCCCCTGCTCGCCCGCATGCGGATCGGCACCGTCCGGCCCTTCCTGCGCGGCCGGGTTCTGGACTACGGATGCGGGCGGGGGCGGCTGTGCGCTCTGGTGCCGGCGGAGCGATTCATCGGGCTGGATGCCGACCCCGCCGCCCTGGCCGAAGCGCGGCAACTCCATCCCGGCCACGCGTTCCAGGCGGTCGAGACGCTGGGCGAAATCTCAGGGTTCGACACCATCATCGCCATGGCGGTGATCGGCTACATCCCCGACCTGGAGGGCTTGTTCACCACCTTCGCCGAGCGGCTGAACCACGGGGGGCGCATCGTGGTGACCTCGCCCACGCCCCAGGCCAACGCCCTGCACCGGATCGGAGCGCGGTTGGGGGTGTTCGGCTCGGATACCTACGAACGCGCCGCCGCTCTGCCCGACCGCTCCCGAATGGAGCAGGCGGCCCAGGGTGCCGGACTGCGCCTCACCCATTACGGTCACTTCATGCTTGGCCTCAATCAGATCGCCGTGTTCGAAACACAGGCACCGGGGCGGAAGGACGCGGCATGAGCGCCTGGCCACGTTTCAAGTTCTACGGCACGCCGCACATCTTTTTCCAGGCGGCTCGGGACATCCTGGGCGGACGCATCCACAAGGGAGACGACGTGGCACGGCTGGAAGCCGAGATCGCCCGGCTGACCGGACGACGCCATGCTATCGCCACACCCCAGGCGCGCGTGGGCCTGTATCTGATCCTCAAGGCTCTCCTGGCGCGCTCGGAGCGGCGCAAGGTGGTGCTATCGCCTTACACCATCTACGATGTGGTCAACATGGTGGTGTGCGCCGGAGGCGTCCCGGTTTTCGCCGACGTGGACGCCCGGACCGGTAATCTCGACCCCGATCAGGTGGCGACCCTGGCCGATGGTGACGTGGCGGCGGTGCTGGTCACTCACCTGCATGGAATCGTGGCCGATCTGGGGCGCTTGGCGATCATCTGCGAGGACGCCGACATTCCCCTGCTGGAAGATGCAGCCCAAGCCTTTGGCGGGCGCTGGCAGGGCCGTCCCGCCGGGGGCGTAGGCCACGCGGCCATGTTCAGTCTGGGCCGGGCCAAGAACATAAACTGCTTCTATGGAGGCATGGTCGTCACCGACGATGATGCCCTGGCCGACGCCATCCGGGCCGAGATGGCGGACTGGCCCGACCTCGCCACCCCCTTCCTGGTCAAGCGAATCGTCCATTGCGCCGTCATCGCCCTGGCGGTGTCGCGGGCGGTATTTCCCTGGGCCACCCGGCACATCTTCCGCGCCCTGGCCATTCGGGGCGAACGCAAGGGCGCCGCCCTGTTCTCCACCGAACGCGCCCCTGTCCTTCGCCGCCAATTGCCACCGGAATGGCGCCGCCGCCTGACCGCCATGCAGGCCCGCATGGCCCTCGACCAGTTGCGCCGCGCCGAGGCCGATCAGATCCATCGTGTGCGTCTGGCCAGACTGTACCAGGATGGTCTGGCCGACCTGCCCCAGGTGGGGTTGCCCGGATCCCTGCCCGGGGCCGAAGACATCTTCATGCCCTTTTCCATACAGGTGGCGGATCGGCTAGCCTGCCAGGAGCATCTGCTGAACGCCGGACTGGACGTGGTGGTCCAGCACATCGGCAACTGCGCCGACTATCCGGTTTTCGCGCCATTCCACCGCGATTGCCCCCAGGCGCGTCAGGTGGCAAAATCCGTCCTGCTGCTGCCGACCTATCCGAGATATCCCGAGGCCGAGGCCCGCCGGATCGTCCGCGCCATCCGGGATTTTTTCAAAGCGCCGCCGGAGAGCTGAAGACCATGGAAATCCAAAACGGGGCGCCCGGCTTCAAGTTGTTCGTCATCGTTCCCGCCTATAACGAGGAGCGCTCCATCACGGCGACCGTCGCCGCCTTGCGTACCGTCGAGAACGGCGTCGGCGACCTGAGCGGCAGCCTTTCCATCCTGGTGGTCAATGACGGCTCCGCCGACCACACCGAGGAATTGGCCCGAGAGGCGGGAGCCGACGTTGTGGTATCCCACCGAATCAACCGGGGCCTGGGAGCGGCGGTACGGACAGGTATCGCCGAAGCCATCGCCCGGGGCGCCGATCTTGTGGTCAAATTCGATGCCGACCTGCAGCACGATCCGGCCGACATCGTGCCGCTGATCGCCCCGATCCTGGAGGGACGTTCGGACGTGGTCTACGGCCATCGCCATAGCCGCATCAGCTATCGCATGCCGCTGGTCCGCAAGCTGGGCAACCTGTTCTTCAACCGGTTGATGAGCTACCTCACCGGCCAGAAAGTGACGGATGGCCAGCCGGGCATCATCGCCCTGGGGCCGGACTATCTTCAAGCCTTCCACATCCCCGGCGATTACAACTACGCCCAACAGATTCTGCTCGACGCCTATTTCAAGGGTATGCGCTTTTCCCAGGTGGACGTGTCGTTCCGGCCAAGGACCAGCGGCCAGTCCTTCATCTCGCTGAAATATCCCTTCATAGCGCTCAGCCAGATTCTGATTATCTTGGCCATGTACGCCCCCATGCGGGTGTTCGGTCGTTTGGGGCTGCTGTTCGGTCTGGCCGGGACCGCACTGTTTCTAGTGGAATTGGCGCTCTACTTCCTGGGCCTTGCCGACAAGCCGGTGGGCAACGTCAATCTGGTCCTGGGGCTGGTTATCCTGGGCAGCCAGTCCCTGTGTTTCGGAATCATCGCCGAACTGATCCGCCAGCAACGGAAAGGCTAGGCCGATGGTTCCGGGCGCCGGGCCATCGCCGCGCATTGCCGTCATCGGTTCGGGTGCCGCCGCTGCCGGCGCCCTGCTGGGTATCGAACGCCGCTTTCCCGGTGCCGAGGTCTGGCTGTTCGAGCGTCGCGAGCCCCCCGAGTTTCCTCCGTATCCGCCACCATCGGCCGAACCGGATTCAGACTATCTGCTGAATCTGACCTGCCTGACCCGGCAACGCTACGGTCTGGCCTTTCCCCCGCCCAAGACCCATTTCGGGGTCAAATGCCCCAGTATCGAGGTGCCCGGCTGGGGCCGCCTGTGGGAGAGCCGCGAGCGGGGAGGCCTGACCCGCTATTGGGGCGGCGTAACGGCCCGGTTCGGCCGGGGGGAACTATGCCGCTGGCCCGTGGGCCCGGCCGAACTGACCCCGTTCTACGACTGTGCCGCCGAGGAAATGGGGGTCTGCGGTCCCGATGCGGATTCCAGCCGCCCGCCGGTCCGTCCGGTCCCGGCGGTACGCGACCTGATCGCCGCCCTGGCCCAGAGGGAGGGTGCGGCCGGCGAATTGACTCTGACCCCCAGCCTGCCGGCTATGGCCCTTGAGACTCGCCCTGGGCAGGCGCGCCGATGCACCTACACAGGCGGTTGCATGGCCGGCTGCCCCCACGATTCTATTTACTCGGCCGCAATGACCATCGACCGCATGGTGGCGCAAGGCGTGGTGTCCAAGGTCGTGCTGGCCAAGGTTCTGGCCATGGACGTCGCCACCCGGACTCTGGCCCTGAAGGAGGGTGAGGCGGGGCCGTTCGACCTGATTCTTGTCGCCGCCGGATGCCTGGGGACGGGGCAGATTCTGCTGCGCTCGCTGCCCGGTCTGAGCAGGCTGAACCTGCTGGACAATCCCGTCTTCACCTTCCCGATCCTGGCCTATGGGGGATCTGAGGAACGGGAAGACAGTTATTTCGGTCTGACCAATGCCTGCGTCACGGTAACTACCGCCGACCCAACCCTGCCGCCCGCCACGGTACAGGTCTATCCCGCCATGGATCATCTTTGGCAATCCCTGGTACCCGGCGCCCTCTGGCCCGTGGCCACCCCGCTTGGCCGGTTGCTGCGGCGCCATGTCCTGATCGGGCGGCTTTATCTGCACTCGGACCATGGTTCGGTGGTTCGGATGGAAACATCGGCCGGCGGCTCCTTGCGCCTTTCCCTGGGACGGGCGGGTAAAATGCCGGAGGGGCTGTGGCCCGCCCTGCGCCGAGCCTTTCATCTCAAAGGGTTCCGGGTCCCCAATTTGCCGCCGTTGCGCCAGAAAACCAGTTCCCACTATGCCGGAACCCTGCCCTATGGCACTCATGGCCTGGGAGCCGATGGCGGCCTACGACCCGGCATCCATCTGTGCGACGCCACGGTATTCCCCGATGGCCCGGCCGCCTCGCCTACCCTCACCATCATGGCCAATGCCATGCGCACCGCCATGGCGGCCCGGCCGGTAAGATAAGAGCTCAGCCCCGTCCCCCTCGTCCCAGGGCCGCGCCCAGAATGGCGAACAACAGATCGCCTCCCACCGAAATCATCCGCATAGTCAAGGCCAGAGCCAAGGCGGGTCCGGCATCACCATCCTGGGGCAGCAGAGCGGTGAATACCGCCTCACGGACGCCCAGTCCTCCCGGGGCGGCGGGTGTGGCGTAACCCACCAGATACGCCCAACACCACACAGCAAGCATGGTACCAAACGACAGGGACATCAGGCCGAGACGAGCGGCAAGGATATAAGCAACGGCGGCACTGCCGGCCAGAAACACCGCATGGCAGGCCGCAGCAGCCGCTACAGCCGAGAAGTGCAGAGGAATTTCCCAGGCGGCAAAGAGGCGCGGCATGATCAAGGCCACAACCATCCCCACCACCACTAAGGCGCCAATCAGGAGGGCAGGGGAGGCATATGGAAGAATGGACCTATCCGCCAATAGGTCTCCCCCCAACGCCAGGACAGCACACAGGGCAGCGACAGAGACCGCCTCCTGAACCGAAGCTACGGCCACCGCCCTCTGGGAAAAGCCCTGGGCCGCGGCCAGAACCTGCCGCCCGGCAAGGTGAAGAATGTTGCCGGGTAGATACTTGGCCAGATGGGACAAGCCGTAGATGGATAGAATCACCCGCAAATGACCACGGGGCAGACGGGACAGCACGAGGGTACCCCACCCCACTGCCGCCAGCACCAGCAGCAGCAGATAGGTCAGGCAAGACAAGATCACGGGAATGATCATCGTCGTGTCCGACAACCTATCCCATACCGGTGCCGAGCGCATGACCACCTGGACCAGATAGGCCAGGGAGCCCGCCAGGATCATGAGGCCACCCAGTTGGATGACGCGGCGGCGAAGTGCCGGTGTAATCATGGCGAATGGCAGATGAAACGGCCGCCGGGCTGCCGGACCAGCACCATGCCGCTGGGATTGGACGGACAGGCGGGATCTAGGAAAGGTTTTATGACGCCAGCCATGTGCAGAGACATGGACAGGGGCCATAGAATATTGGCCTCGGCCAATGCCCGATCTAGACTTGGATATGGGCAACCCAGACCCGCCAACTGGATGGAACTGCCTTGCCCCACCGCCAGACAATACTCGAAGGGTAATGTCTGGCCGTCGGAATTGAGCAGGTAATGGCGGGTAGGATAATGGGGATAGGGATAGCTGAACTCAGCCACTTGCAGCACCCGTGCCGTACCACTCACTGCGGCGATGGCCCGGCGCAACGACGGTTCGGTTGCCTCCACCATCTCGCCAACGGCCGCAAATTCCCGGCCATTGGTACGCAGCCTGATCTCCGCCAGATCATGGGTCAGCCGCCAGGCCTGCCACCCCGCCAGGACCATGCTCGAGATCACTGCGCCCGCCACGGCCGGACGCTTGAAGCGGGTCAGATGAGGCGCCAGTTCCATGAACAGCACCATCAGCCCCAAAGCGTGCAGCACCCTGAGTGGCACCAGAATATAGCGCTGCAGCGACGACAGGTAATAATTAAAATTCTCAGGGCAGGTCTGGTAACTCCAGAATAGAGCGCCCAGGTACAGCGTGAAGTAGACCAGGGCAGAGGCTGTGACGATGCGGAAAGCTGGCCGGGCCAATCCCACGCCCAGACCGAAGACGGCCAACAAGGTAAGCGGCACCTTGTAAGAGGCATAATAGGCCGCGACAGCCCCAAGATACTCAAACAGGGCGTCACCCCTGTCAGCCAGGAGATCGGCCGCCCCCTTCGCCGACAGATAGCTGCCAAGGCTGGTGGAGCAACTGGTACCTGGGGCTATGCGGGCCCAGACCAGATAAATTGTAGCCAGAGGGGTGATGAGAACGAACAGGTCCTGCGCGGCTGGAACCAGATGGCGACGCCATTCCCTCCAACCGGCCAGTAACGGCCAGATCGCCACCAAAATCAGGGCCGGAGCCACGACGACTCCGGCCGACTTGATCAGATAGCCCTGAGCCGCCATCAGACCAGCGGCGACCAGCAGCCCTCGCCGCTCGTTCTGCTGGACCAAGGCGGCCCAGAGAACCAGCATAAAAACTGCAATCTCGGTATAGACCTGGGGCTGTTCCGACAGCAGATTAAGTGGCAGCAGCCGCCAACTGATCTCCGCGGCCAGGGCGAACAGCACAAAAGTCCAGGCATACAGACGGCCGAAACGGGACCGGGCCATGTCGAACAGCAAGCCGAGAAACGCCACGTGCAGCACAAAGGGAATGATTCCAGCCATATCCTGGCTGAACGTGCCGGCAAGAACGGACGGCAGGGCAAGCAGTACGGGCCATGCCAGCGGATAGGATGGATTGGAGAAGAGGATGTGGGGGGAGAATTGCCAGCGCGCCAGGAACAATTGCTTGGCCGGAATCAGCCAGTTGATGAACTCGTCATCCCCCCACGGCACGTAGGTCACGCCACCGCGAATCAAGGCGACGAGGGTCAGGGCGGCCGGAAACACGAACAATGGATGGAGCAGGTCGGCCGGCCCCACTGCACGGCGCCACAAGCCGGCCAGACCCAAGCCAGCCAAACTCCAGGCCATCAGCGCCAGGGGAAATCCAACAACGGTATGGCCCACCAGAACCGCAATGGACACCAGGGCAACCCCAGTGCAGACCCTCACTCCGGCCCCTGTCTTCGGCAACACCCAAGTGCCAAGACCAAGCACCGCGAGAAGCATGGTCGGGGCGACGGTCAAGGTCAGCATCTGCATGGTTTCAGCCCAATCCTATCCGGCGAGGTACTTGGTCAAGGTCGCCGCGATGCGCTCACCCGCCTTGCCATCCCAAAACTCGGGGATACGGCCGAGCTTCCCACCATTGACCAGGACGTCGCGCCAGGCGGCCAGCAACAGGGCGGGATCGGTTCCGACCACCGTATTGGTCCCCTCGGTCACGGTAATGGGCCGCTCGGTATTTTCGCGCACGGTGATGCAGGGCACACCCAGTGCCGTGGTTTCCTCCTGTACCCCACCCGAATCGGTGATGGCCAGACGGGCACCGGCCATCAAGCCAAGCATCTCCAGATAGCCGGCTGGCGGCAGCAGTACGGCATTGGCGCCGCTCAGGCGATCCATCAGTCCCGCCGCCTCGATTCGGGCCCGTGTGCGCGGATGGATGGGAAACACCAGCGGCGTCTGGCGGGCGATCTCGGCCAGGGTGTCCACTAGGCGAGTCAGCACCACCGGATCATCCACATTGGACGGGCGGTGCAGGGTGACCAGGGCGTAGCCCCCCTCGAAGACGGCGCCTGCCGCTCGCAGGGTAACGGCCGCCGGCGCGGCGCGGGGCAGGTTCATGACCAGGGTATCGATCATCACATTGCCGACGAAATGCACGCGGGCCGAATCGATGCCTTCACGGGTCAGATTGCCCAAGGCATCCCGCTCGGTGGTGAACAGCAAATCGGAAATCTGATCGGTCAGCACCCGGTTGATTTCTTCCGGCATGGCGCGGTCATAAGAGCGCAGGCCAGCCTCCACATGAACCACCATCACACCCTTTTTGGCCGCAACCAGGGCGCAGGCAATGGTGGAGTTCACGTCACCCACCACCAGAAGGGCCTGGGGGGCCTGCTCGTCCAGCACGGGTTCGAAACGCCGCATGATTTCGGCGGTCTGCTGGGCATGGCTGCCCGAACCCACTTCCAGGTTCACATCCGGCCGGGGCAGACCCAGATCGGTGAAGAAGCGGTCGTTCATGGCTTCGTCGTAATGCTGCCCGGTATGAACCAGGGGCGCCGCCATGCCTGCCCTCTTCAGGGCGTGGATGACCGGGCCGATCTTCATGAAATTGGGCCGGGCGCCAACGACACACAGAACCTTGGGAACAGCCATGGAAAAACCTCAGAACCGGCGAAGAGCGACGAGTTCGCCCGGCATATGGCTCATGCGGATATATTGGGCCAGGACATGCATCAGCGCCTGATGGCAGTCTTCCACCACGCCATAATTGTCGGCATCCACATGCAGGGCCACATCGGCCAAATCCCGCGTCCGCCCGCCCTCGAAGCCGGTCAGCGCGATGCTTTTCATGCCAATCTCGCGGGCCTTGAGGATGGCGCGGGTGACGTTTTCCGAATTCCCCGACGAGCTGATGGTGATCAGTACGTCGCCTGGGCGGCCGAACAGGCCCAGCTGGTAGGAAAACACCTCGGCATAGTCGATGTCGTTGGCGATGGCGGTCATCATCTCCACCGTCGCCGACAGGGAATGGACGCGGGGCTTGAGGCCGGTATCGGTGCAGACACCCTTGGTGTGGTCGCAGACCAGATGATTGGAGATGGCCGCCGATCCGCCATTGCCGCAAGCATAGAGCTGGGCATCGGCCGCCAGCGCCTCGGTCAGAAGACCCGCCGCCGCCGCCAGATGGTCGCGAGACACCGTCGCCAGGGCGCGGCTCACCTGCTCGGCATAGGCGTCCAGAAAGTCGCCGATATTGGGAAACGTCTGATCGGGAAAGCTCATATGACCTACTCGTCTCGCGTTTGACTGGGGGACAACAGGGGTGCCAAGGCGGTAGCCCAGGCCGCCAGAAGCCACATGGTGCATTGCCACCAGCTTTGCCAGAAGCCGAAACTGACCGACGAAATGACGGTCACCCCCGCCAGCAGGGCTCCGACGCAGACCGCCTGGACCGGTGATCGCCCCGGGCCGACCGCCACGGGCCCCAGCCGTGCCAATAGAACGGCGAATAGTAAGGCACCGACCGCCCCCAGTTCCAGCCACCATTGCAAAACAGCGTTGTGGGGATGGAGCGGCAATCTCTGTTCGGTGACCTTGGCCCGGTTACCGCTGCTGCGCGGAAACTCAAAATAAACGGTTTCCTCGTCCTCGCCCCCGGGGATGGCACGGGCTGAGTCCATGCCCCAACCGAGAACAGGACGTTCCACGATACGGTCGGTCACGAAACCCCAGATGGTCAGGCGGTGATGGGACGAATAGGGAAGGAGGGTCCAATCGGCACTGACCTGAGGCGGCGGCAGCATCATGGTGCCCAGCGGGATAAGCACCACCAGGGCCGCGAGAAAGCCGCCCAGGGCGATCCCGAGAGCCTTCGACGGCTTGCGGAACAGGGCCAGGACCAAAAGGTCAATTCCCAGCAGGACCTTGGTCGCCATGGCCTTGGCCACCATCATCATCACCACGGTCAGGATTCCGGTCACTCGCATCGCCCGCCTGCGGCCCATCACCCACAAAAAGGCCAGGGCGGGCACAGCCATCAGGGCGGTGACGGTCACACCGCGGTTGAACACCTGAATGGCCAGACGATAGGGATAGGAATCGCCACGTTCCAGCGACAGCACAAACGCCGCGACTCTTCGGCCGCTCACTAGGCCCAGGACGAACAGCGCCATTCCCAGCGCGACTCCTGCCAGCAGGGCGGTGCCGATCCGCCGCATTCCAATATCGTCCAGCCTCCGGGCAGCACCGACCAGAACCACACCCGCAAAGGCAGTCAGGCCAAGCTGGGCGGCGGAAAACAGCGAGCGTGCCGGGTCCACGGCCCATATCGCGCTCAACCCGGCCCAGCCACAGATCAGGGCGAGAATCACCGACAGTGAACGCGGAAAAGCCTTCCAGACCTTTTCCCGCCAGCCCTGAACCAGCACGAACACGGCGGTCATGCCAAACAGCGGCGACAGCCCCATGGGCGCCCAAAGGCCCACGCCGGGAGCGAATAGCGCGGCAAAGGCCAGTCCGTGGGACGCGTCCCAGGGTCCGGCCGCCGCTCGGCGCCAATCGGAAATATTGAACATCGTCATGCGGGCACAGCCATGGGAATCGAATCGGTATGAACGGCGCGCTCCCAGGACTCAAGCACCAGCAGCGACCAGATTTTCAGGGAATGGTCCCGCCGCCCGCCCGCCTGCTCGGCCAGCAAGGCCACCACGGCGGCCGGCACCAGCCCCAATTTCTCAAGACGCCTCGGCGTCAGGCGCTCGGCTACCATGGCCTTGAGCGGGCCTTGCAGCCACATGCCCAACGGTGGATTGAAGCCCAGCTTGGGCCGGTCGACGATGGAGCGCGGCAGCAGCTTGCGGGCGACGGCACGCAGCAGGGTCTTCTTGCCCTCGGCGAAGCGAAGCGAGGCATCCAGCCGCCCTGCCGCCTCGATCACCCGGTGATCCAGCAGCGGCAGGCGCAGTTCCAGAGCATGACTCATGCTCATGGCATCGCCATAGGCCAGCAGATTGCCGGGCAGAAAGGTGGCCAGATCGGTTTCCTGCATGGCGTCCAGGGCATTGCGGGACGCCACCTCGTCGTAGCGCCTGACGATGGGGCTGGGTGGAATGGAGGTCAGCCTCAGTAACTCCTGGCGTTCGGCGGGCGAGAAATACTCCACCCAGGCGGCATAGGCCTCTGCCCCACCCAGGCCGGACGAACCGAGGAATTCCCGGGCCCGGCGCCAGGCATGGCGGCCGTCGCTGCGCTCGGGGATCATCCGGGCCAGGGGCGCCAGCAGGTTGCGACGCAAAAATCCGGGCAGCAGCCGCACCTTCTCGGCGAGCAGACCACCCTGATAGCGGGGATAGCCGGCAAAGACCTCGTCGCCGCCATCACCCACCAGGGCGACGGTGACATGCTGGCGGGCGAGGCGCGACAGATCGCCGACCAGCAGGGCGGTGGGGTTGCCGAAGGGCTCGCCGAACCGCTCGATCATGGCGTCCAGGCCGTCGGCCAGACCGGACGAGGCGGGCAGTTCCACGTGACGGCTGGCCACATGGGCGGCGACCTCGCGGGCAGCCTCGCGCTCGTCGTAATGGACCTCGTCGAAGGTCATGGTGAAGGTGCGCACCGGCTCGGCGGCGCCCTCGGCCATCAGGGCGGCCACCACCGAGGAATCGATGCCGCCCGACAGGAAGCAGCCCACCGGCACGTCGGCGACCAGGCAATCCTTCACCGCCCGGCGCAGCACCGGCAACAGCTCCTCCACCGCCTCGTCCAGGCCGGACCGACGGCCGCCGCCATAGACCGGCCGCCACCAGACACCGGTGGTCACCGCCTTGCCCGGGCTCCAGCTCAGCCACGAACCGGGCGCAAGCTTGCGGATGCCGGCATGGATGGTGCGGGGCGCCGGAACGTAGAGGCAGGCGAGATACTCGGACAGGGCCTCGCGGTCCAGGGACAAGTCGATGCCCGGCACGGCGCGCAGGGCGTGAATCTCCGAGGCGAAGGCGATACCGCCGTCGGGCAACCCGGCCCAGACCAGCGGCTTGATCCCGACCCGGTCGCGGACCAGCAGCAATCGCCGTATCTGGCGGTCCCACAGGGCGAAGGCAAACATGCCCACCAGCCGCGACAGGCACTCAACGCCGTCGCGCATCAGCAGGCGCAGCAAGACCTCGGTGTCGCTGGCGCTGGTGAAACGCTCGCCCACGGCCTCCAACTCCGCCCGAAGTTGGGCGTGGTTGTAGATTTCGCCGTTATAGGCCAGCACCCAGCGGCCGCAGGGTGATTCCATAGGCTGGGCACCCGCCTGGGACAGGTCGATCACCGCCAGCCGGGCATGCACCAGTCCCATGCCGCTGTCCGGGTCGGTCCAGCGCCCCTGGCCGTCCGGTCCGCGATGGGCCAGACGCGCCAGCAGGCCCGCCAGGATGGCGGGCTGGGCAGCGGAAGTTCCGGCAATGCCGCACATGGGGTGCTTCCTCGGTCGCAGACCCCCGCTCTTTACCCTGAAATCGGCCCCAGGACCAGTTTCTCGACTTTGGAAATGAAATCCGCCGCCCGGGCGTGTAGTGTCTGGCCGCGCTTCGATACAACAACGGGAGAGGGCCGATGCCGGTCACCGAGACGGTCACGCTGGGCAAGGATGTGCGGATATTCCAGCCCGATCTGGTGAACCTCTACGGCTGTTCCATCGGCGACGAGACCAAGATCGGCGCCTTTGTCGAGATTCAGGGCGGCGCCACCATCGGAGCGCGCTGCAAGATCTCGTCGCACAGCTTCGTCTGCGAGGGCGTCACCATCGAGGACGAGGTGTTCGTCGGCCACGGCGTGATGTTCACCAACGACGTCTATCCCCGCGCCACCACCCCGGACGGCGCCCTGGCCACCGCCGCCGACTGGACCTGCAGCCCCACCCGGGTGGGGCGCCGCGCCTCCATCGGCTCGGGCGCCACCATCCTGCCCAATCTGACCATCGGCGAAAACGCCCTGGTGGCGGCGGGCGCCGTGGTGACCAGGGACGTGCCCGCCAATGCCATCGTCGCCGGCGTCCCGGCCGTGGTGGTGGGCGAAGTGGCGGACAAGCGCTAGAGATGACCGATATCGCGTCCTACGCCTATCGCTGGCCCCATGGTGATCTCAAGAGCGATCCCCACTGGTCGCCCACGCCCTCGGGCCGCTTCCTCACCCGCTCCATGCCGGAGAGCCTGGCCGATCTGGAAGGCGATTCCCGCTGGCCGTCGTTCTTTCCCTGTCCGCTGGTGCTGGTGACCACAAGGGACGGCGATAGGGTGTTGCTGGAAAAGGTGGTGGGGGCCTCGGTGGTCAACCGCTTCCCCTATACCCTGGCGCTCAGCTTCTGCACCCAGTCCCTGTCCAGCCGCCATTACGTACGGCGTACCTTCATCGATGCCCTGGAGCGCTCGGGCTCGGCCTGTGTCCAATTCCTGCCCCCCGGCCCGGCGCTGGACGTCGCCATGAAGGCCATCGTGGAAGGGCCGGAGGAGCACACCGACCGGCGCATCGCCACGAGCGGCCTTGCCACCCGCCCGGCGCGGACCAACGATTCCCCGGTCTTCGCCGACGCCCACATGGTCTATGAATGCCGTCTGGTAAAGCCCGGCCGGGACTTCGAGGGCGCGGCCATCAACGCGCGGCCCTATGCCGACGTGGGCAGCCACCGCATCTTCTTCCTGGAGATCAACTCCATCCAGCTGCGTACGGACATCGCCCGGGGCCGGAGCCAGATTCACTGGCGCGCCCTGCCGCTGTTCACCCCCGCCCAGGACTCCGCCGCCGCCGTCGGCGGCGATACCGACGCCGCCCTGAAGCGCCTGGGCTACGTCAAGGGCTACACGCCGCGCTATGCCTTCCCCAGCGCCGGCACCACCGCCTTCGAGGCCGATGGCGAGGCCGACGGCATGGCCTACAAGGATCTGGCGCCGCTGCCCGAGGATCAGGTGGAGGTGGACAACGACCGCGCCCGCTGGCCGTGCTTCTTCCCCTCCTCGGTGGGCATGATCACCAGCTGGACTCCGGACGGCAAGGCCAACGTCATGCCCTGCGGATCCACCACCATCGTCAGCCGCCATCCGCTGGTGGTGGCGCCTTGCGTGTCCTACGCCGCCATCAACGACCGCTATGCCCGGCGCCAGTCCCTGGACGACATCCGCCGCTCGGGCCGCTTCGGCTGTGGCGTACCGTTCATCAGCGAGGCCATGGTCGATGCCATCCGCTATTCCGGCAACGTCTCCATCGTCGATGACGGCGACAAGCTGGGCCATGCCGGCCTGTCCCTGGCCGAGGGCGGCGCCAGCCCGCTGATCGACCAGATGCCGGTGCATTTCGATTGCAAGGTGACCGGCGAGATCTGCCTGGGCACCCATGTGATGTTCTTGGGCGAGGTCGAGCGCCTGTTCGTGCGCGCCGACGTCTCGCCCGCCAACCCGCTGGAATGGATTCCGTGGGCGGATGTGCGGCCGGTGGAAGGAACCAAGGGATGAGCGGCAGGATTCTGGTTACCGGCGGCGCCGGCTTCATCGGCAGCCATCTGGTGGACCTGCTGGTCGCCCAGGGCCAGGCGGTCACCGTGCTGGACGACTTCTCCACCGGCGAGACCGCCAATCTGGCCGAGGCGGGCAAGGCGGGCGATATCCGGGTTCTGGCCGGCACCATTCTGGACCGCGACGCGGTGGCCGCCGCCATGGAAGGCTGTGACCGCGTCTTCCACCTGGCGGTGCAATGCGTGCGCAAATCCCTGGGCCAGCCCATCGAGAACCACGACGTCAACGCCACCGGTACGCTGTACCTGCTGGAGGAAGCGAGAAAGCGCAAGGTATCGCGCTTCGTCTACTGCTCGTCCTCGGAGGTCTACGGCAACGGTCGCGATTCGCTGTTGAACGAGGACAAGACGGTGTGCGAACCGGTCACCGTCTATGGCGCCGCCAAGCTGGCCGGCGAGCTTTACACCAAGGCCTATCACCGCACCTACGGCCTGCCCACCGTGGTGGTGCGCCCGTTCAACTCCTATGGCCCGCGCGAGCATTACAAGGGCCAGAGGGCCGAGGTGATCCCCCGCTTCCTCATCCGGGTGCTGAACGGCTTGGCCCCCACCATCTTCGGCGACGGCAGTGCCGGGCGCGACTTCACCTATGTCACCGAAACCGCCCGCGGGCTGGCCATGGCGGCGGATTGCGATGCCCTGATCGGCCGTGAGGTCAACATCGCCTACGGCCGCATGGTGACGGTGAAGGAGGTGGCGGAGTCCATTACGCGGCTGTGCCAGCGCCCCGACATCGCCCCCAGCTATGGCCCCGGCCGTCCCGGCGACGTCAAGGCTCTGCACGCCGACACCTCCCTGGCCCGCTCACTACTGGGTTTCAAGGCGGAGATCGGGTTCGAGCAGGGCCTGGAAACCTATATCGACTGGTTCACCCGCCACCACCCCGACGTGAAGGGGCTGCTGGAGGACAAGGTGGAGAACTGGGAATTGCCGAAATAGACTCAGGGCCGCTTGACGATGATCAGCCGGGCGTCCTTGAAGCGGACAACCTTGTCCACCCAGGGCTGTCGTTCAAAATGATCCAGCTCGGTGGGCGGAAAGGCGGGACCGCCCTCCACATAGACCGAGTAGTCGAGGCGGGAGCTGAGATACAGGTTAGGCCAGCCCAATCGCGCCAACAGAACGGCCATGTCGGGCGACACCCGGAGACTGTCCTGGGTATCGGTGTTCCAAAAATCAAAATCATGGCGCAATGAGCCGCCAATGTAATTACGCAGTCCCATGCCGGGTTCACAATAAAAATACATAAGCGGATGGGCTGCGATTTGTTCTGTAGAGATGCCACTGGCTGTCAGGGCGATAGCAATACCTCTATCAACCACATGATCATTGTAGAATCCCCGAGCCCACGCCAGTACCCTTCCAGGTCCGAATCCGACAATCGATCCGACCAGGCCCCAAAGAACCAGACTGGCCGCAGCAGCCTTAACTCCAAGACCGATCAACCGCTCTCCCCACTGACGCCGGATAAGCCATCGCGCCGCAAACGCCGAATAGAAAGACCCGAACAACGCCGCCAACAGATAGGGTTTGTTGGAGATGCTCGAAGTTCGGTAGCCGGTGAGAATTTCCAGCGATAGGGGCAGCAGCATTACGACGAGGGGGGCCAGCAGAATCCACAGGCGATAAGCCCGCCTGAAGCCCCGCCCCCTATCGGCAACCAGTAAAGCTACCATCCCCACCAGCCACAAAGTGCGGGGTCCGACCGGCGTCCAGCGGTTGTCGGTCATCAGCCCCCAATCGTGCAGAGCGCCGAATACATGGTAACTCCAGCCGCTTCCCCCCATGGCCAGTAGCCGACCACCTGGATAAAAGGCCGTCGGGTTTACGATATAATAGATTTCACGTAGCGACAGCAGGCCCAGCAGCGCCCCGATGGCCACCCACGCGGGCCACCATTCCAGGGTACGCCGCAGCCCCCAGCGGGACCACGCCGCTCCCGCCAACCCCATAAGAAGCAGCGCGGAGAACAATGCTGCGTAATGCCGAGACAGCACCAGAAAGACAGCCGCACACGATACGGTCAGAATGGTACGACGGCTGGCCGGGCGGGATGATAGCCCGGTCATGATCAGGGTCCCGCCCAGAATCATCACCGTGTCGCCCCAATGGCGGCCAATCCCGGCCTGTACCTGGAAGTCCGTCACCAGTAAGGCCGCCAGAGAAGCCACATAGATCAATTGGGCCATGGATCGCCCGCGCAGGACGCTCAACGGCAGCAGCACCGCCAATCCGATTCCCAAAATCGAGGTGGCGAGATAAGGGGGATAGAATTGACCGGCACCCAGCCCTCCAGCCAGGGCCACCAACCCCACCATATCGACAGAATAATACAAGCCGCCGACCGCGCCGATGCCGAATTTGAAATCCTCGGGCCATAGAAAGAGGCCGGCGGAAAAGGACTCGCCGATGTAGAGCGGCACCCAGCCCAGTTGCGACGACAACCCGGTCGAGGGCTCGACCTGAATCATCCGAAGCACCCAGAAGGCACCTGCGACCATGACCATCAGCAACAGGTCGGTTCGAGTCAGGCGACAACAAGTCAGGGGACGTGGCAAGACCCACCGGCGCAGAACAACCGTCAGAGCGACGGCCAGAACGGCGGTCAGCGGCAGATGCCAGCCAATGGAGCCCTGTTTCCCGCGCAGGATAAAGAGTGCCAGATCGGCGGCGGCGGTTAGGGTCAGCAGGCCGAAGGCAGTTCCTTCGATGCCCGAACGCCCCAGACCCCGGGCAATGAGGAGGGCGGCGGCCAGATAGACCGCCACCCACAAGGCGACGACCGATTCCTGCGGCCCGATCAAGACCAGCGACAGGGCCGTTCCCAGATCAGCGATCATGAATCAGTCCGCGATGCCGCAGGCCCGGCGCAGCGCAGCAACGACGAAGTCCTGATCTTCAGCGCTCATTTGGGGAAACAGCGGCAGGCCGAGATTGCGGTTGTAGACCTCCTCGGACACCGGCAGCGGGAAGGACAGTTTCCGTCCGCTGTGAGCCTTTTCCAAATGGCAACAGAAGGTCGGTCGGCGTGTCTGAATACCGTCGTCCTGCATGGATTGCATCACCGCCGTGCGGTCGATGTCGGGCGGCAACAGGACACCGTAGGTCTGCCAGTTGCTGCGCGCCCATTCGGGCTCCACCGGGAATTCCAGTCCGGGAATGTCGGCCAGTTGCTCCACATAGCGCCGCGCCCAGGCCCGGCGAGCCTCGACGATGCCCGGCAGACGGACCAGCTGGCGCCGCACGACCGCCGCCTGGATGTCGGTCATGCGGTAATTGTAGCCCACCTCGTCGAAGGTCTCGATGATCACCTGACTGGAATTGTTGCGGGCCAGATCGGAAACGCTCATGGCGTGCTGGCGCCAGCGGCGTACCTTGGCGTCGAACTCTGCGTCATTGGTGGTGATGATGCCGCCATCCCCAGCCGTCAGGACCTTGCGGGGATGGAACGAGAAGCAGGCGGCGGCACCCTGGGGTCGGCCGATAGGCTCCCACTGGCTGCCGATGTTGATTTCAGAGCCGGCGGCGCAGGCCGCATCCTCGATCACCGGCAGGCCGTGGCGGCCGGCCACCGCCAGGATGCCCGCTAGGTCGCAGGGCATGCCGAACTGATGGACACACAAAATGGCCTTGGTGCGCGGCGTGATGGCCGCCTCGACCAGGGCGGGGTCCATGTTGCGGGTGCCCCGCTCGATGTCCACGTAGACCGGCCATGCCCCCAGATAGCGAATGGCGTTGGAGGTGGCCAGGAAGGTGTAGCTGACGGTGATGACCTCGTCGCCCTCGTCCACGCCGGCGGCTCGTAGTGCCAGATGCAGCGCCGTGGTGCAGTTGGAAACGGCGCAGGCATGGGCGGCGCCCGTGGCGGCGGAGAATTCCCGCTCGAAATCGGCGACCCGCGGTCCCTGGGTCACCCAGCCGGACATGACGGTGTCATAGGCGGCCTGGGCCTCCTCGTGATCGACCAGAGGCTTGGAAAACTGTACCGATCGCTTCTCAGACATTGGCTTGGTCTTTCGCCCCATCATTCCCGGCATCGAAGCCGATACTTTCATCGACGATATAGCGCGGACGGCGTCTGGCTTCGTCCAGTCCGCGCCAAACATATTCACCCAACACACCCAGCATGGTGATCTGCACGCCGCCGATGAGCAGTATCACGACCATCAAGGAGGTCCAACCGGGAACCGAGACTCCCAGGAACACGTAACGCAGGGCGATCACCGCGGCGTAAAGGAGCCCCAACAGGGCCAGCACCACGCCCACGGCCGACATGGCACGGATGGGGACATAGGAATAGGCGGTGAAGACGTCGATGATCAGCTTGATCTTCTTGCCCAGGGTCCATTTACTGGTACCGCGGGTACGCTCCTGCCGCTCCACCGCCAGGGTATCCATGCGAAATCCGGTGGTGGCGAAGAAGCCGTCGATGGTCAGATTGCGCTCGGGATTGGCTTTGAGCGCCCGCAGCGCCTTGGCTCCCACCAGCATCATGCTCGACCCGCCGGGCGGCAGGTTGCGGCTGACCACCGCATGGGCCAGGGCGTGGTAGATATTGGCGAAGGCCTTGGTCAGCACCCCTTCCGCCCGCGACTCGCGCACCGCCCACACAACCTGAACATTGCCGACGCATTTCGCCAGCATGGCGGGAATGGCCGAGGGTGGATCCTGAAGGTCGCAGGCGGTGAAACAGGCGTAGTCGCCGGTGGCGACATCCATGCCGGCGCGGATGGCCATATGGGCGCCCACATTGGTCAGCAGCTTGATGACCCGGACATCCGGATGGCGGGCTGCCAGAGCCTGTAGATGCTCGAAGGAATCATCGCGGCTTCCATCGTCGACGAAGATCATTTCCAGGACACAATCGGGCAAGGCCGACAGAATGGCCAAGCGGATGCCGTCGCATGCGGCATGGACGCCTTCGCCCTCGTTATAAACGGGAATGACAATGGAGAGTTTCATGACCCAGCCGAGTAAGAAGGGTGAAGAGTGGCCCGCAACCGCGCCACCAACTCCGGTGACGGCACTTCATCCCCATCGGCGACCGGCCGCAGCGGCCGGCAGGGATTGCCAAGGGCCACCACCCCAGCCGGAAGATCGCGGACCACCACCGAGCCGGCTCCGGTCATGGTCCCCTCGCCGATCCGGATTTCCGGGATGACCGAGGTGCCAACACCTAGAAAACAATGGTCGGCAATCCGGGAGCAACCACAAAGTGACACTCCGGGTGCCAGCAGGACGTTATGTCCGATAGTGCCGTGGTGTTCCACGACTACTCCGCCGTGGGCGGTGAACAGATCGCCGATCACCACCTCGGCGCCGATGAATACGCCACCCATGACCAGGGCGCCGTCACCGATAACCGCCGTGGACGAAACATGAGCCGATGGTGAGACCAGACGTGCCACGGGAACGGCGGTGCGGCGCAACTCGGCCAGCACCTCGCAGGCGCGCCACGATCGGTAGGTTCCCAGGGCGATGAAGGCGTGAACGCCGCCGTCTGCCAGGGTGCGGCACCCCTCCTCCACCGTTCCGAGGATCGGCGCACCTCCTGGACCCATGCTCCCTCCTGGCTGCCCATCGTCGTAATAGCCGTCAAGACGGTAGCGCCCTGCAAACTCCCAAGCCAGGAGGTCGGCCACAACCCTGGCCCGCATACCGGCGCCGAAGACACGCAATGGGATGGCTGGGGCCACGATTTCCTCCCTCACCTGGGCAAGCGATCGAAAGGATAGACGAAGAACCAGGGAAACGCCGCCGCCAATCCCTCACGGCCCAATTCGGCCAGCCGGTTCAGGGGACAGAGCGCAACCACATGAATGCGAAAGGGGCTTTCCTCGCTGTTCCAGCGCTGCTTAAAGCGGTAAACGCCGCAATCGCGGTTGGGTGAGCCCTCCCAATTCCACCAGCGGCGTCCGGCGGCACGGGCGTCGGCGGCGGCACGGGCGATCAGCAGCGATCCGGGTTGCAATGCACGCGCGTCCGCCAAGGTGCAGGGCATGTAATAGCTGACCACCTGGGGGCTCCAAAGGTTCAGAAGCCCCGCCACCATGCGGCCTTCGTGATAGGCGAACAGAAAGCGAGCCTCGGCGGGAGACCGCGCCAGGGTTTCGAGCACGCCGAAGGGCTTGAGCGGGATACCGGCATCGGCGCAGTTCTGGCGATAAAGCGCGTAGAACTCGGCCAGCCTGCCGTCGTTGATGCCGTCCTCCACCGTTACGCCCAGGCTGGCGGCGCGGCGGATGTCGTAGCGCAGCCCCTTCGACCATGGATTCCCGTCGAGAGCCGTCAACTGGGTGAAGCGTTCGATCACCTCGCCTTGGCCCAGGGCCTCGGTGTAAAGCGCGGCATCCCTGCCGAACAGCGGGGTGTAGACCACCATGGTCAGGGGATTGGGCTCGGCCAGCAGCCTTTGGCGCGCCGCACCCAGCAGGGCGGGAACCGCCGTACCCGCCTCGGCCACGGAACAGATCACGCCGCCATTAGGGCCGAAGAACGGCAGGGAGGCCAGTACAGAGCCTTCCGGGGTCCGCTTGAGGATAGTGGGCAGCACCGCCACCAGACGACGGTCGCGCCGAAGGGCGAGGGTCAGCGGCTCTCCCACCCCCAGTCCCACCAGCAGATCGCGGTAGAAAGGGTAATGATAGGCCAGGACCGGATACTCGCCCGCATTTCCCAGCCCGTCGAGAAAAGCCGTCAGCTCCCCGTCATCGACTCCGGTCAGAAGGACGGGGACCACCGGTTTTACCCGCCGGCCTGCTTCATGGCTTTGATCACCGCATCCACTTGGCCGGGCTCGAGTTCGGCGAACATGGGCAGCGACAACCATTCGCTGGCGATCGTCTCCGTCACCGGCAGGTCGCCCGCCTTGTAGCCGAGATCGGCGTAGGCGGTCTGAAGATGGACCGGGACCGGGTAGTGGATGCCGGTGGAAACCCCCGCCTCCTGCAGCCTGGCCTGGAGCCCGTCGCGGTCGACGCTGCGGATGGCATAGACATGATAGACGTGGCGGCAATGGGCCGGCGGCTTGGGAATGCCGATGCTCAGGCCGTTCAGTCCGGCCTCGTAACGGGCGGCGACGGCACGGCGGCCCTCGGTCCAGTCCTCGATATACTTCAACTTGACGCGCAGCACGGCCGCCTGGATTTCGTCGAGACGGGCGTTGAAGCCCTTCAGCACGTGATCATACTTCTTGGCCTGGCCCCAATCGCGCAGCATGCGCACCGTCTTCATGATCTCGGGATCATTGGAGACGATGGCCCCACCCTCGCCATAGGCGCCCAAATTCTTGCCGGGATAGAAGCTGAAACAGCCCACATGGCCGATGGAGCCGGCGCGGCGACCCTTGTATTCCGCGCCATGGGCCTGGGCGCAATCCTCGACGACCTTGAGGCCGTGCTTGGTGGCGATGGCCATGATGGAGTCCATGTCGGCCATCAGGCCGTGCAGATGAACCGGGAGAATGGCTCTGGTCCTGGGCGTGATGGCCGCTTCGATCCTGGCCGGGTCCATGGTCCAGGTGGCGGGGTCCACGTCGACGAAAACCGGCTTGGCATTGGCGTAGAGAATCGCCGCCGTGGTGGCCACGAACGTCGCTCCCACGGTGATCACCTCGTCGCCCGGCTTGATGCCGGCGGCCAGCAGGGCCAGATGCAGCGCCGTGGTGCCGGAATTGACACCGGCGGCATCGGCGACGCCGCAATAGGCGGCGAACTCCGCCTCAAAGGGCTTGCCCTCGGGACCGGCGCCCACATAGGCGCCGCTGTCGACCACCTTCATGATGGCGACGCCAACCTCGTCCTTGATCTGACGGTACTGGGCCTTGAGGTCGAGAAAGGGAATCATCTGTACGTCTCCAAACTCAGCGTTCGACGGCCACCGAGGCCCCGCGCTGGGCCAGCGACTTGGATGCAGCCTCCAGCACCTTGACCACGTTGTAACCCATCTC
The DNA here is from genome assembly GCA_030824585.1 of Phaeospirillum sp. Taxonomy (GTDB): domain Bacteria; phylum Pseudomonadota; class Alphaproteobacteria; order Rhodospirillales; family Magnetospirillaceae; genus Phaeospirillum. Next base: position 24,384 of record JAVBXM010000242.1, read on the forward strand.
GCCATCGGTCAGCGGCGTCGTGCCGGTCTCGATGCAATCGGCGAAATGCCGGACCTCGGCGGCCAGGGCCTCGGTTCCCGCCAGTTGTGGCGCCCACATGTCACCGGTGCGGTAGCCGGCGATCAGCTTGTTGATCTGTTCCTGGTCGTCGTTGAGCACGATGCCCTTGTCGTAGACCTTGATCTTCTCGGAGGGCTCCAACTCGTTGAAGACCACCATCTTCTTGGAACCCGAGATCAGGGTCTGGCGCACCTTAACCGGAGCCAGCCAGTTGACGTTGACGTGGGCGATGGTCGAATCCTCGAAGAACATGGTGAGGTAAGCGATGTTCTCCGGCGCCCCCGGCACATGGCTGATGCCCGTGGCCGACACCGCCACCGGTACCTTGCCCAGCACGTATTCGATGATGGACAGGTCGTGCACCGCCAGATCCCACAGTACGTTCACGTCGTGCTGGAACAGGCCCAGATTGACCCGCACCGAGTCGTAATAATAGATCTCGCCCAGTTCACCGGTCTGGACCAGATCGCGCATCTTCTGCACGGCGGGCGTATAGATGAAGGTGTGGTCGACCATCAGGGTGAGCTTGCGCTTGGCCGCCTCGTCGATCAGGTGGCGACAATCGGCGGCCGACGCCGCCATGGGCTTTTCCACCAGCACATGCTTGCCGGCCTGCAGCGCCGCCAGGGCCAGATCGAAATGGTATTGCACCGGCGTGGAGATGGCGACCGCGTCGATATCGGCCGCAGCGAACAGATCGGCAGGATTGGTGGTGGTGCGGATGCCGGGATAGGAGCGCTCGGCCGCCGCCAGACGTTTGGAATCCAGGTCGGCCACGGCCACCATCTTACAACGGTCGGAAGTGGCGAAATTACGGACGAGATTGGGGCCCCAGTAACCGAAACCGATAACGCCGACTTTGATCATGGTGGTCCGGGGCTCCGATGGGGGCTGAAAAGCGCCGAGATACTGGAACAATCGCGGGCGTGGGTCAAAACCAATTCACGCTCTAGATCCGGGCAGAACCCGGAGAGACATCAGAATGGCCGGCAGCAGACGCATCTGAAGTGGCCACAGACAGGCCGAACGAGCCAGCAGCGACAGGGCCGCCCGGCCCCGGCCCAGCTTCTGCTCGGTCCTCGCGGCACCATAGATGATTCGCGCCCTGGCGCGCCGCCCCCGCCAGCCACCTTTGCCGGGCAAAGCCGGAAGATGGCGCTCCAGCACAGTCAGCGAAGCCTCCATGTGACGGGCCACTCCCTTGGAATTTTGCTCGCCATGCAAACGATAAAAGCCCACGGATTGCGAGATGCAGGTCATGCGCGCCCCCAAGGCGGCAAGCCGCAGCCACAAATCCGCGTCCTCGGCGGTGATGACCTCGCGGTCCTCGCAAAAGCCGCCGGCCCGCTCCAACAAGATGCGGCGCACCAGCACCGCCGATGGCGACAGGCAATTGCCGTCCAGCACCAGGCGCTCGAAGCGGCAGCGCTCGGCCGGCGCCGCTTCGGTGCGGTTGCCGATGATCCCGTCCTTCAGGAAATGCTCGGGGTGGGAGACGAGGTCCACCTGATCGGTGGCCGCCGCCAGACACAGTTCCAGCTTGTTGGGCGCCCACAGATCGTCGGAATCGAAGAATGCCACCCACTCGGCCTTGGCCGCCCGGATTCCCACGTTGCGCGAGGCGGCGATCACACCCTGGTTGGCGAAGTCGATCAGTTGGATGCGCGGATCGCCATAGGCCAGGACCACGTCACGGGTATGATCGGCCGAGACATTGTTGACCACGATGCATTCCCAGTCGGCCACGCTCTGGGCCAGCACCGAATCCAGGCATTCCTTGAGGAAATCCGCCTGATTATAGGTGGGAATGACGATGGAGACGCGCGGGCTCATCAGCCGTGCTTCAGGGCCCAGTCATAGGGAATGGCCGGATCAAAGGGGTCGATACGCTTCATCTCGGTGGGGTCGTGGGGCATGTCGGCGCAATTGGCCAGCAATGCTGTCCCTGTCCCGATGCACTTCCAGCCGTTGATCAGCAGCGGCGGAATCTGCACCAGCACATAGTTGAGATCACCCATGACGATTTCCTGCAGCACGCCCTTGGTCGGGCTGTCGGCGCGGTCATCGTAGCACACCAGTTTGATCATGCCCTGGATGCAACAATAGTTCTGGGCCTGCTTGGTGTGCAGGTGCCAGGCCTTGATGACGCCGGGATAGGCGGTGGCGAAGTAGATCTCGCCGAACTTGTCGAAATGGGGCGCATCGGCCCGCAGCATGTGCATGATCGTGCCGCGCTCGTCGGGGATCTTGCGCAGAGGGATGATGTTGAGGCCGTGAATCTTCGACGACATGGGTATTTCCTTGTCCTGGAGTGACCGTATCGGGCTATCGCCCGAACCCATTTGGGGCCATGCCCTAAACCCCCTTCATGGTTCATCAATCAAAGGGAGGTTTGGAGGCATCGCCTCCAACCGGGGTCGGGGCGGGAGCCCCGTCAGGGGTCACGCCGTTATTACTTCGTCCAGCGCAGGCTGTCGTCCACCAAACCGGTGTCGATCAGGTGCTTGATCTGCTTCAGGCGGATATAGCGCCGTCCCTGGAACTCGTCCAGGGTCAGGCCATGGGCGCGGTAGGCGTCCACCAGCTCGCGGGCGCCGGCCGCCACCGTCCATTTCAACGGGAAGTCGGGAAAGGCCTTGGCATATTTGTCGAAGCTGACCCGGTAGGAGCGCGGATCGGGATTGTTGCCGCCGGCATAGGTGACCTCGGCCTCGGGCACCACCGCCTTGACGAAGCCGGCGATGTCGCGCACCTGATAGTTCTCGCTGTTCAGGCCTACATTGAAGCCCTGATCGTGGACCACCTCGACGGGCGCGGCCAGCACGGCGGCAACGGCGCGGCTGATGTCCTCGATGTGGACCACCGGGCGCCAGGGGCTGCCGTCGCTCATGATGTTGATCTTGCCGGTGGTCACCGCCCAGGCGCACAGATTGTTCAAGACGATGTCGACGCGCAGCCGGGGGCTGGCGCCGAACGCCGTGGCGTTGCGCATATAAGTGGGCGAGAAGCCGGGCCCGGCCAGAGCGGCCAGGGCTTCCTCGCACTTCACCTTGCTGATGGCATAGGCGGTGAGCGGCGCGAAGGGCGCCGTCTCGTCCACGAAGCCGGTGATGCCCGACGAGCCGTAGATGGAACACGACGAGGCGTAGACGAAGCGCTTCACCCCGGCGGCCTTGGCGTATTCGGCCAGCTTGATGGTAGCCCGCAGGTTGATGTCGTAGGTCCAGTCGTCGTTGATGTCGCCCATGGGGTCGTTGGACAGCGCCGCCAGATGAACCACCGCGTCGAAGCCTTCCAGATGCTTGGGCTCCACGTCGCGGATGTCGACCTTGAGCTCGGGGCACGGCGCCTTGGCCGCCTCGAACTCACAGCCCACGAAGTAATCGGTGTCGAGCCCGACGCAATCATGACCGGCCGCCTGCAGCACCCGCAGCATTACGGGGCCGATATAACCGTTATGACCGGTAACCAGGACGCGCATGGCAAAGAACTCCGTCAGCCAAAGGCCTTGCGGCACAAAATCAGGGTTTGATCGATCTCGGCGGTAAGATCGCGGGACGCGGTGAAACCCGCCGCCGCCAGCCTGTCCACCCGGAAGTCCAAGGGATCGGCCACCTCGCCCGGCTTGGGCTCGGGGCGTTCCAAGATCGGCCGGACGCCCAGCACCGCCTCGGCCCGAGCCTGGATCAGGTCGGCCAGATCGCGGATGGAACTGGAATGGCCCACACCCAGGTTGAAGATGCCATCGCCCAGCTTGGCGGCGTCCACCTCCAGCAGGAACTGGACGCCGCGCGCCACCTCGGCCATGGGGATGAAGTCGCGCAGCGCCACGCCGCTGCTCTTCAGCACCATCTTGCCGGTGCTGCCCACCTGGCGGCACAGATCGTTGGCCACCAGGGTCCAGCGGTTGATCAGCGCGTCGGCGGGGGCGCCCAGGGCATTGGACAGCCGCAGGCAGGCCGCCCCGATGCGGCCCTTGCCATGCTCGGCCAGGATATAATCCTCGGCTACCTTGTGGCTGATGCCATAGGGATGCACCGGACGGCAGATCATGGATTCCTCGATCCGTCCGACCAGCGGCTCGCCATAGACCCGTGCGGTGGAGAAATAGACGAAGCGTCCGACGCCGGCCTTCAGTGCCGCCTGCAGCAGCCGCACGGTGTCGACGCCGTTGGCCTCCAAGGCTCCCACCGGATCGGTGGTGCAATCCACCTCGTTCATGGCCGAGAGATGGACCAGGGCGGACGCGCCCCGGCAGGCCGCCAGCAAGGCGGCATCGTCGGAGGGGCTGAGGCGCACCACCTCGGCCTCCTTGGCCCAGTCGGGCCAATTCTCCGGCCCGCGCCGGGTGGTGATGCGCACTCTCTTGCCCTGGGCCAGCAGGTGCCGAGCGATACGGCCGCCGAGATAGCCGAAGCCGCCGGTGAGGAGGATAGTGGAACTCATTCCCACGACTTCCACGGCGCCTTGCCGCTGTCCCACAGGTCGCGCAGCAGGCTCCAGTCGCGATAGGTGTCCATGCACTGCCAGAAGCCATGATGCTCATGGACCATCATCTCGCCCGCCGCCACCAGGGCGCGGACCGGGCCGACCTCGAACACCAGGTCCTCGCGGTCGTCGAGATAGTCGAAAATCTCGCGCCGGCAGACGAAATAGCCGCCCGAGATCATGCCCGAGGTGGTCTGGGACTTCTCGTTGAAGCCCTGGACCCGACCATCGGCGTGCTCGATCTCGCCGAAGCGGCCCGGCGGGTGGACACCGGTCACCGTCAAGATCTTGCCGTGGGACTTGTGGAAGGCCAGCAGGGCGTCCAGGTCCACGTCGGACACGCCGTCGCCATAGGTCAGCAGGAAATTCTCGTCGTCGCCCAGATACTTTCTGATCCGCTTGATGCGGGCGCCGGTCATGGCGTTCAACCCGGTCTCGGCCAGGGTGACGCTCCAATCGTCGTGGCGCGCCTCGCCGTGATAGGTGACCTGCTTCTCGGCCCCCAGCTTGATGGTGAAGTCCTCGGCGAAAATATCGTAGTTCAGGAAGAACTGCTTCACCGCGTGGCTCTTATAGCCCAGGCACAGGACGAAGTCCTTGTGACCCGCCGCCGAGTAGCTCTTCATGATGTGCCAGACGATGGGCAGATTGCCGATGGGAATCATCGGTTTGGGAATGTCGTCGGCCACGTCGCGGATGCGCGTCCCGAAACCGCCGCAAAGAATGACAACCTTCATAAACCCACCTCGGGCGTTCAATGCGTGCGGATAATCCCGCAATCGCTCGGAACGATCAAGCGTCATTGCCCCTGGCAGGCGGCCCGTCGCCTTTCGCCCGCGCCAGCGCCCACAGGGCCTTCACCCAGTGCCACCACCAGAGACGGGAGGTGCGGGCATAGGTCCGGGTAAAGGCCCGGCGCGCCTCCTGCACCTCCGGCCGCCGCCACCAGGCGGGGACGTCGTCCCACACGCGATTGACCTGGGCAGCGGCGGCGGCGGCATCGTGGTGCAGGATGCCCACGTCCCGAAGACGCTGGAACAGCGGCTCGGCTTGCCGCGCCAGGGGCCAGGCCTCCTTCTCCCAATATAGGATCGTGGGCACGTTGGCGGCCAGGGCGGTCAGCATGGTGGTGATGGGATGGTCGATCACTGCCAGGCGGCATCCCAGCAGGGCGGCGTCGAGATCGCCATCTACCGTCTTCAGATCGGAAAAGCGGCCCCTCATATAGGCTTCATCAGGCAAATCGCTCAGTCCGCGGCGATAGGGCCGATAGTAGACGCGGTTTCGCACCGGCGGAGATAATGCGGCAACGAAATCGCGTTTGGCCTCCCGGTATCGCAGCATGTTATGCGGCGACGGCAGAAACCCCAGCCGAGCCCCCCTTACCGGCATGCTGCCGCCAACCATGACTACGACATCGCTGGTTTCCCGGTGACGATTACGCAGACGCGACAACCCGGGTGAGGGAAGTGATACGAAATTACCGCGGTAGTCCTCCTGCTCACGCCATCCCCACGTCAGGAATGCGTGATAGGGGTAGTCCATCTCGACAAAAGCCCCGACCGACCGTGCCGTGCCGTAGGTGCCGCCGTGCTGACAACTGACTAGGCGTTCCCCGCTGGCACAGGCAAGGGCGATGCCCATGCGGTATCCATCATCGGAAGCACTCAATTGATCGAGTAGCAATCGTCCCGGCACATAGGATTGCAACTGGGCTGCCGCTAGAAGTGGGCTGAAATCCTGGCGGAAAGTGCGCGGCAGAACCCATTGAAGGAACTGGTCGAGTAAGGAGAGGGCGGTTTGCGGAAAATACTCCAGAGCCGCCTGATCGCTAAAATTCCAAAAACTATATCCGGGCCGACGTGGCAACATGGCAACCAGGGCTGACAACGGCAACTTGGCCAATCTGTGTCCCGGTACGGATTGCACTGGCAGGCGCCCAAAGATACGCTTCACGATGGCGCCTAACATGGTTTCTCTGGCTGGTGGGGAATTGGCGGATACGGGCGGTATTGGAGGAAGCGGCGGCAACTCGACAAACCGCCAAGTCGATGGCGCCAGCGCCCTGAGAATCAGAGATGATAGGCGAACATCCTCATCTGGAAGAAAGATTCGTTCATAGACCGACTCGCTATTTGGGAGGTCCCAGTCAATAGCATCGCTTCGTGCCAACACCTCCAGATCCTCGTGGACATGGCGGCGGATGAATTCCTCCGCATAACGCCAGCGATACCATAACGGCGGAATTGCCCATGTCAGCCAATTGATCAGCATGACCCGCCAGAAGGCCAAGGAAAGGGTGGTTCCGTGCAAGGTATTCAGCCGTTCTGCCCAAATCGGGACAAGCATGTTAGCCAAGCGCATGCACATTCTTTGCGCTTCAGCCCAATCATTGGGATTCTGAAAAGGATCAGGGAAGTCAAACGCCCGCCAATCGTCCAACAAGCGGTCATCGCCAATCAGGCACCACGGACCGAAGACAATGTCCTTGCCGAGTTCATCGGCTTTGACTGGGCCCAGGATCAATCGGCGCTGCGTCATACCGGGCTCCGAGTGCAAAGCCCATGACAATAGGGGAGTTGGGCAAGCAAATATGCCTCTGTCATGACCTCATTCTTCTATTTTCCGGGCGATCTTAGGCTGAAGCTTCCCCCAGCCATTGATTAAAATCCCATCACCCTCAAAGGACTGATGCCCTACGAATGCATTTGCAAGACATGGACAACTGAACCCGGGCGTTTTAGGCTCGGTCCAATCTATCAGATGCAGGGACTGAATACCTAGCCCTGGCTAGCAAATTTCAAGGGATCGCACGCCTCGTCCAATCCGGTGATGGCGGCACGGCCCATGGCCAATACCGCCTCTTCCGCCGAACCACCCACATGGGGGGTACAGAGGAAGTTGGGAAGATCAATCAGCGCCCGGTCCTCGGGCGGCTCAGTGGCGAAGACGTCGAAGGCCGCCCCCGCCAGCTTGCCGGCCTCCAACATGGCCCGCAACGCCGCCTCGTCCACCAGTCCGCCGCGCGCCGCGTTGATCAGGATGGAACCCGGGTGCATCAGCGCCAGACGCTCCGCCGACAGGATGTTGCGGGTCGAAACATCGAAGGGCAGATGCAGGGTGACGATGTCGGCCTCGGCCAGCAGGGACTCCAGCGCCATCTTCTCCACCCCGGTTTCGGCGTAGAATTCAGGGAAATCACGGATATCGTGGACCAGAACCCGGCAACCGAAGGCTTTCAGCAGGCGGGACAGATCCTTGCCGATATGACCACAGCCGATGATGCCCACGGTACGCTCGCTCAACTGGCGGCCCATTAATTGGCGCCAGTCGCCATCGCGGATCAGGGCGTTGCCCTGAGGGATGTGGCGCAGCAGGGCGATGGCGAAGGCAATCACCAGTTCCGACACTGATCGCTTGTTGACGCCGCCGATCCAGCCCAGCTTCTTACCCAGCCGGCTCATGGCGGCTAAATCGATCATGTCGAGGCCGACGCCGTACTTGCCCACCACCTTGAGGTCGGGCAGACGGGACAGAACAGATTCGTCTAGTATCTCCAAAGCGGTGATCGCCTTGTCGTGGCCGGACAGGAAGGCCACCAGTTCGTCGCCGCTCAGGGATTGGCCGGCATCGTTGAAGGTGACGGTCGCATAGCGCGATAGCAATTCGGCCCGTAGCACGGGATGCCGCGAGAACGAGCGGGATGCGACGGCAACACGAGTCATGGCGGACCAGCCGAAGGAAGAGGGCTCCGAGGTGTAGCCCAATGAGCCTTGACTGACAAGGCGGGCAAGTACCGGCAGCAACTGGTCGAAATGGCCAATAACCGCGTCGGCACCCAATTGGGTCGCCGGGCGTTCGCAATAGCCGAACTCCACCACCACCACCGGCATGCCGGCATTACGGGCGGCGGCGACGTCGGTGCCGCTGTCGCCCACCATAACCACCCTTTCTGCGCCGACCCGCATACGCCGCAAGGTCTCTCGCAAATGGTCGGCATGGGGCTTTCCCCGCTCCACATCGTCCCCACCCGTGATCCCTGCGAACAAGGGGACCATGCCGAGAGCGTCTAGGACCTTGCCAACCATAATGCTCGGCTTATTGGAGCAGATGCCGAGGACAACCCCCGCCGCCCGTAAGTCGTCTAGTACCTGACGAACCCCTGGATAGACCTCGGTGCAGGCCACCGGATCAGCGGCATAGTGGGCGAGGTAGCGAGCCCGAAAGCCATCGATGTCGGCATCGGTGGCCAGCCCCCCGGTAAGCCGCAGGGCCCCTTCGATCATGGGCCGCGCTCCATGGCCGACCAGCAGCCTGACCTGCTCCAGCGTCAGCGGTGGCCGCCCATCTTCCGCCAAGGTGACGTTCAGGGCGCGCCGGACATCGGGCATGCTGTCAATCAGGGTGCCGTCCAGGTCGAAGATAATGGCTGCGGGCAAATCGGACATCACGAATCAGCCCCTTGCCGGGTGGCCAAGCGGCGGGCCAGCCGGTGGCCAAACTCAATGCAAGGACGCTCCACCAGCAAATATGTGGCGCTAGATACCGCAAGAACCGAAATCAGCAGAATCAAAAAAATGACGAAAACAGACGTCTGGCCGACCACAGCCCCTGCAACCGGTAGCACCAAAGTGGCTATAAGGGGATGGAGGAGATAGACGGAATAACTGATGGTCCCCACCCAGGCGGCCGGCCGCCAGTTCAATCGAAACCGCCCGTTCATCAACAAAAAGGTCACCACCGCGGCGAACACCGGGTTGAAGTGCTGAGTCCACAGGTTGCCGCTACGGCTGGGGTCGGCGAACACTAAAACCGCCACGGCGAATTTGATCATAATGAATGCCGCGACCGCCAAGGCCGCCAAGGCTCCACCGGGTAATTTTCCGTCATCGATGAAGCGCAGCAAGGTACCACCGACCATAAGGGCAATGAAAGTCGGCCAACCGAAGGGGAGCAGCGGCCAACCGGCCAAGCGCACCACTGCTGTAGCAAGAAGATAAAATGAGATTACGCAAAATAGTGCCGCGATTATCTTCGGCCGCGATAAAATTCCGATCATAAACAGGACGGCACTCAGAGCATAGAATACCAATTCGACCTGCAGCGTCCAGGATTGGCCGACCAGATCTATCACTCCGACCAACCGATGCAGCAAGGTGGCATTAAGGGCGATCACACGCCCATCGGTCGGCCCCAGCATGACCAGCAGATAAGCTCCAAGAGTCACCCAATACATGGGATACAGGCGGAACGCCCGCGACACCAAGAAGGCTGGCACCACCCGCCCGGCCCGGCCCAGCAGACTGAAGGGAATGACATAGCCAGAGATAATGAAAAACAGATCGACGCCGAAGCGGCCGAAATCCACGAAGGCGTTGACCGCCGAAATGGCTACGGCCAACGCCGAGACCGGGGCGTAGGCCGCTGCATGATTGAAGGTGTGATGAGTAACCACCAGCAGCGCGGCCAGCGCCCGCATGGAATCGATATGGCCAAGGCGGACAGAGCTGGTCGAGGCCGTAAACCCGCCTCGATTAACCTCCTGTACCACTAGTATTTGCCCCATAGGGGATCCTGCTCCATGGCCCGCTCCACGAGTTTGATGTCCTGGGGGCTATCCACCGAATAGCTGGGGCGGAACGGATAGGGCGCGATATGCTGATGATAACCGTAATCATAGAGGCGGTTGGAATCACACGCCTCCTTGATCTCCAGTGGGCTGGGCGCCAGCGCGGTGAACAGTTTGAGAAAATCCCAGCGGAACCCAAAAATACCATAGATTCTTTGGGCTCCCAGTTCGGAGGAGAACTGCTTGCAATAGGGAACCGGCGCACGCGAGGTATAGAGCACCCGGCCGTCAAGATCGTGGATCAGCTTCACCGTATCGGGATTGCGGTATTGCTCCTCGTCGATGATATCCATGGCCAGCATGGTGCCGCGTACTTCAGGCAGCTCCTCCATGGGCTTGATGGTGGCGGCGATCATGTCGGGATGCATCATGGGCTCGTCGCCCTGGACGTTCAGCACGATATCGTTATCGGCCACGTCGATACCGCACTTGGTGGCCGCCTCGGCCACCCGGTCGAGCGCACGAGTATGTTTGTCCGAGGTCATGATCACCGGATAACCCTTTGACTCGGCAAAGGCGCGGATTTCCTCGTCGCAGGTGCAGATGGCCAGCGCGTCCCAGCGGCCGAACAGCTTAGCGCGCTCGAAGACGTGTTCGATCATGGGGCGACCGCAGATGGGAAAGAGCGGCTTGCCGGGAAAACGGCTGGCGGCCATGCGGGCCGGAATAAGGCCGATAATGCGGGTCATGGGGTGCTCTCTCTCCTCAAATCTCGTCGCTTAGAGCCCACCGGCCCTTCCAAATCGGATCAGCGCAATAGATGCGATAGACCAGCCGCATGGTTTCCAAGGCATCGCTGGAAGATCCGGCGATGATGGCGCCGCCTCTGAGCACGGCATCGGCGAATTCGGCGATCTCGTCAGCCCAGCTGGGATCGCGGTTGTAGCGGGTGGTCTGCTCCTTGGGGTCGCCGTTGTCCTCGTCGTCGGCCCACACCACGGTCAGGGTCTCGGCGCCGTAGCTCTTGGAGCCCGACAGGATGCCCGACAGGATCAAGGCACCTTTTTCCAGGGCGATCTCCAGGTTGAAGCGGTGCCGCCACTGGGTGGCGGTGGAATGGAGCATGGCCACCACGCCGGCGTGCGACCGCATCAGGGCGTAGGCGTTGTCCTCGATGTCGTGCTTCCAGAAGTCATTGGTGACGATGGATTTGACCTCGTCGAACTCGCCGCCGAACAGGCGCATCAGGTCCACCATATGGATGCCCTGGTCCAACAGGATGCCGCCACCGGCCACCGCCCGCTGGGTACGCCAATCGGAATGCTGGCCATAGGAGATGAACTGGCTCTTGCCATAGACGCCGCGCATGTTGAGCACCCGACCCAACTCTCCCGACGCGGTCAGGGCCAGGGCATCGCGCACCGAATCATGATAGCGGTGGTTGAAGCCGTATTTCAGCTTCAGCCCCGGGTGGCGGGCCTCGCACTCGATCACCCGCTCGATATCGGCCACATCGCGCCCGGGGGGCTTCTCGCAGAAGACATGCAGCCCCTGCTCCAGCCCGGCACACGTCACCTCGGCCGCCACGTCGTTGGTCAGACAGACGAATAGCGCGTCCAGCCGCTCGGCCTCGATCAGACGCCGGGCATTGGTGTAGTGGCGCAGGCCGTCGGGTAGCGTTCCCTCGGACTCGAAGGTCCGGTCGCAGACGGCGACGGTAACCATGTCATCGCGCTGGTCGATGAACTGGCGGCGGCGCTTGCCCACGACCCCGTACCCGGCAATTCCGACCCGCAGCGTGTTCATGATCAGGGCGCGGGCGTGCGGTAGAGGTTGGACACCGCGTCATTGGCGCGGCCCAGGCGGGGCGACTGTTCGTCCGAATCCACCGTGGTCCAGGCACCATTGGCCTCGTCCGAGCGGTAGAACGAATGCCACAGCTTGAGCGAGGCCAGGCAATCCTCGCGGGTCACGTCGAAGGGCCGCACGCCGTTCAGGTCGGCCACCAGATTGGCGTAGACCGTGGTGTGACCGAAGCCGTAGGCGTCGGGGATCTTCTCGGAATATTCGGCGCAGGCGGAGGGATCGGGGGTGAAGACCTGCAGCTCGTTGACCGCCCAGCCGCCCAGCTGGGCCAGACCGTTGGAGCCGACGATGGACACCGAGGCCTCGAAATCGTCGGGCCGCGCCGCCGTGGTCACCTCCAGCGAGCCCACCGCCTTGCCGGGATAGGTGAAGGTGGCGACCACGGTGTCCTCCACCTCGATCTCGGCGCCCAGGGTACGCATGGTGGCGCTGACCTTGTCCACCTCGCCGCCCAGGAACCGCAGCAGGTCCACGTGGTGGATGCCCTGGTTGGAAATGGCGCCGCCGTCGTGGCTGAAGGTGCCGCGCCAGGGCGACAGGTCGTAATAGCGCTGCGGCCGGCACCAGCGCAGCCGCACATTCATGATGCGGATGTCGCCCAACTCACCGTTGGACAGCGCCTCCTTGACCTTGCGCACCGCCTTGTTGTGACGGTTCTGGAAGACGGGGAAAATCTTCGCACCCTTCTTCGCCGCCTCGTTATAGGCCACGTGCAACTGCTCGGGGCGCATGAAGGTGGGCTTTTCCATGATGATGTGCTTGCCATAGCGGGTCAGCACGTCCATGCCGTGCTCGAAATGCATGCCCGATGGCGTGATGATGGCCACCACGTCGATCTCGGGCATGGAGCGCAGCATGGTGTGATAGTTGGTGAAGAAGGGAATGCCGTATTCCGCGCCATAGGCCTTGGCCTTGTCCTCGGCCAGATCGCAGACGGCGACGATCTCGCCGCCCTCGACCTTGGCGATCGAGCGCAGATGATGTCCGGCGACGCGGCCGCAGCCGATCAGCGCAACCTTGACCGTCTTCATGACTGTTCCTCTCCCTTGATCACATCCCGGATGGCTTCGATCACCGGGTTGAACAGCTCCACCGTGGTGGCGGAAAAACGCGAGTAGCCCTTGAGGCAGGGCTCGGCGAAGTCCTTGCGATAATAGACCATTGGCGCCAGGGCGGCATGGATCGCCTCGGCCCTGGCTCCGAAGGCCACATGCAGGAAATTGCCCTGTCCCTTCAGCGTCTGGAAGCCCAGTTCATCCATGGCGGCCAGGAAATGGGCCTTGCCGGCGCTGATCCGCGCCACCGAAGCCCGCATGGCATCCTCGTGATCCAGCATGCGCTCGAACACCGCGGCCGACAGGGCGCCGACCTCATACATGGCGCGCACCTTGTGCAGCATCACCGCCACATCGGGATGGGCGCACGCATAGCCCACCCGCACCCCGGCCATGCCCCAGGCCTTGCCGGTGGAGCGGCAGACCACCAGATGGGGGTAATCCATCACCCAGGGCAGCACCGTCTCGGCATGGAAGGGGTAATAGGCCTCGTCGATGAGAATCAGCGTCCCCGCCTCGCCCGCCGCCTCGATGATGCGGCGCAGGTCGGTCTGGGTGAACACCGTGCCGGTGGGGCTGTCGGGATTGGGCAGGCCGACCAGCTTTGGCTTCGAGTCCCGGATGGCGGCGATGACGTCGTCGGCATGCAAAACCGGGCCTGCATTGGAGGGGCGATACTCCAGCCCCGTTACCTGGGCGCCGTACATGCGGGCATAAACCCCGTACATGGCGAAGGTCGGAACCGTGTGCAGCACCTTGTCCCCCGGTGCGATATAGGCCTCGAATACGGCGCGGATGGCGCCGTCGGAACCCGGCGTCAGCAGCAGGCACTGGGGCGGCACGCCCACCATGGGAGCCAACTTGCGGTAAATGGGTCCCAGATCGGGATAGGTGAAGCCGGCGTCGGCCGGGATTGAGGCGATGACCGAACGCACCAGTTCGATCATGGCCGGATCGGTGTTCTCGTTCTTGTCGAGCCACAGCTTGGCCGGATCGCGCGGATTGTTGCCGACCCAGTCGGGGCGGGTAAGGCCGGAATCGGCGACCTCGGGACGGGGAAGAGGTGGGGTGAGCTGAGACGCCGTCATAGGCTTTTCAACATTGGCTCGGGGTTCAAGACATCTCGCCAAACGGCAAGGTCCACCGGCCCGAATACCTCAGTACGACAAAGTGGTGGCGGTGGCGTCAGATTGTCCAGCGCGGCCACCAGCTCCTCACTGTTGGCGGTGGGAACAGTCACGTTGTTTGGCAGAATATTGAGAGCAACGCAACCTTGAGGAATGTAGCGCAATGTCGGCAATCCCAGCAGCACAGCTTCAAGGCCGACGGTGGTCGCGGCGTAGACCACCGCCGATACCGATTGTTGGGAATTGAGTCCGCCCTGTGCCCGACGCACCCACTCGTCCTCTACGAAAGAGATGGGATACATGGGGTGGTCACGCACCAAGAATTTACGCCCCGTGGCTCTGGCTATACGCGTCACGGCCGCCACCATTTGGCCGGCGATTGCCTTATGGGACGGCAACGCCACGAAGACTGGCGCGGTCACGTCATGGCAGGGACCGGTGACGGCCGGATATCGCAGCGCTCCGGCCATCCGAAGGCGGTCAGCCGGAATGCCCCAATCCTCCAGATGACGGCGAAACAGCTCTCCCACACAAACAATTGTGTCGGGAAGCGCCGCCACTCCAGCGGAATGGGCACCCAGATGATGGTTGAGTTCAAAACGGCCGATGGTGGAATGCTGCGTCCCCACCGTATGAATCCCGGCGGCGCGGGCACTGGCAGCCAGATCACGCTCCCAGCCATGGCACTCCCAGGGCCAGACAATCACGGTCGGACGGGTCGCCGCCAACCATTTTCGCTGGCAGAGAATCTGCCAAAGGATCGCCGCCCCCTGGCCAGTTCCGCCTTCAAGGGCAGCAGCGCGACGGACCAGCCACCCCCACGGCCCAGCTCGATCATTCCGGCACGGTCGCCAACAGGCAAAGGGAAGTCGCAGCAAGGCCGCCACGGGACTTCCCCAGGCATGCAGACTGAAGCCAGACCCCGGACCGCTTGACACCAATAACCGGGCCGCGCGGCCGGGTGGGCAATCGACATGTAAGGCCCGATTCAGACCCGGCAGTTGTGTCATCAGACTGCCGAAATAAGCATCCTCGCCGTTTGCAGTTTCCTGGCCGTAGCTAAGCAGCCAGACGCCACCTAATGGGGTGACAGGCCTGGATGCCGCCGCCCACCAGGCCGCTTGAATCGAGAAAGCCAGACGCGCGACAAAGCCGCGTACTGCCAGAATCGAACGGAGAAGCCACAGGCGAGGTGGGCACCCGATTACCGAGACGCCGGAAATAGTGGCCAGTTGGCGGAATAGCCAGGGATCCTCGCAAATTATCAACCATCGGCGGGGTGAGGCCGCCCAGCGCTTTACCAGCCCAACCCAAGCCATGGCCTCTCCAAGGTCGGAAGCTACCACCGTCGCCGAAGGGGCGTGGGCGAAAACGGCACTGGGGCTTCGCCCTAACGACCGGGCAAGGGCCAGAAAATCGTCGGTAATGTGGCTGAAAGCCTCTTCTAGCTCGGTGGTTACCTCGACTGGAAGCGCGCCTAACGGGTGCGACACCTGACCAATGGCAACCAAACCGTCGAAGTCCTGCGGGCGGGCGGAATGTCCCCGAGCCACGAGATGGACACTCATGAAATCAGCCCTCTAGCCCAGAACATCCGATTTTAAGTCAAAGTCTGATGTCAGCTCTGCTGAATAGCAGCCCTATAGCGAAAGTCATGATATCTCGCAATGGGAGGCGACCATTCTCCGAACCTCCACCATGTGGTGGAGAAAATCACAGATATAGTCGATTTCAGCATCGGTGATACCGACCGAAGATGGCAGAGACAAACCATTATCAGCCAGCCAGTCCGAAATCGGGAAGACCCGTTCTTTCGCGTAAGGAAGATAAGGGGGCATCCTGTGCATAGGGTAAAATAGCGGCCGTGCCTCAATTCCTGCCCTGGCCAAGCCTTCCATGACGTGATCACGGCTGACGCCGGAATCTTCTCCAATAATAATTGAGAAGAGCCAATAGACATTATCTAGACCTTCACACTCTGGCGGCATGATGAAACCGGGAATACCCTCTAATCGGCGGATATAATGAGTGGCAATAGCCTTTTTGCGGTCGATGAACTCACCCACTCGCTCCAACTGAGCTACTCCGATGGCGGCCTGTACGTTGGTCATCCTGTAATTGTAGCCAACCACGTCGTGCCAATATCTTTTTTTGGGATCCATACCGTGGTCACGCAACACCCGCGCCCGCTGGATCACCTCTGGGTCCCGTCCCACCAACATGCCACCTTCGCCAGTGGTGATCAGCTTGTTGCCAAAGAAGCTGAAGGCCGCCAAATCGCCCATGGACCCTATGGGGTGGCCCCGATAGATGGCACCCAGAGCCTCGGCGGCATCCTCGATCACACGTAGGCCATGGCGACGGGTGATCTCCATAACCTCGGTCATGCGGGCCGGCATGCCGTAAAGATGGACGACGATGATCGCCTTGGTTCGTTCGGTGATGGCGGCGGCCAAGGCTATGGGATCCATGTTCCAGGTCTGTCGTTCCACATCCACCAGAACAGGGGTCGCACCCACATAAATCACCGCGTTGATAGTTGCGGCGAAGGTCAGGTCGGGAACGATGACCTCATCCCCCGGGCCTATCCCAAGGGCGTCAAGGGCTAGATGCAGGGCAGTCGTACCGTTACTGGTCGCGAGGGCGTAGGGTGCACCGACCAGCTTCGCGAGACCGGTCTCGAATTGGCGTACGAAGGCTCCCTGGGACGAAATCCAGCCATCACGCAGGCACTGAGTGACATAGTTCAGCTCATTGCCGCGCAGGTCAGGCTCGGCGACCGGAATACGATGCAGGCGCCGCATTGATACGAAGTCCACTGGCCGCTTCTTTTCGTCCACAATAGGAACGATACGGATGCGATCATTCAGCGCGGCCAATGCTTCGTCCCGAGAGGCACCAAGTTCCAGGAACTTGCCGCCCCTGGTCATCACCTGGGCCACTTCGGCCTCCAGACTGGCTCCGCCAAGCAAGCCACGACGGATATCGCCATCGGTCAATACCCCAACCAAACAGCCATCCTCGTCCACGACAAAGGCAATGCCAAGGGCATTGGAATCGATCCGCATCAGTGCCTGACGGAGGGTATCAGTTTGTTTGAGAAGGACTTTTTCCATCATGCGCGAATGTCCTGATTTTGGGCCGGACCGGCTTCGGCGAAAAGCAACGCCAGACAGCCCGCCATCGTTACCTGATCGACACAGCTAATTTCCAGCGTCGCCGGCAGCGCCCTACTCAGCAGCGGCAGAAACCACGAATCGGCTCCAAAGGGGCGGTTATTGTCTTTGGTTCCGTCGTTGTCACTCAGGTGGTAGGCCCGGGTACAGCCGGCAATCATTTCCATTGCCACTTTAGCATTGAACCCCTGGGTAACGGCCGACACCTTCAAATGGGCAACGTCCAGCAGCAAGCCGAAATCTGGGCCAAGTTCCCAGGCCGCCTGCAAAATCTCCTCCGGCTCAGCAAGAAGAAAGGGATGGACACCGTCACGAGTATTGAACGGCGCCACCACGTTGTTCTCGATCAGGAAGGCCACCCCCCGGCTACGCCCGTAATCCAGCAGCATACCGACGCTGTCCATGAAAATGCGCCAGGCGTCCTCGCGTCTCACCCCGCCATCCAGCGCCAAAGCGTGGCCCAGCCGATTCGAGGGCGGCTGTATGGTGAAACCGGCATGGGCGGCGTAATAGGGAGCCTCGACTTCGGCTGACAGATCCAGCGCCTGGCGGCAATGTGCGCGGCTAAGCTCAAGGATCTCGGGGTCAGCCGCAGCAAGATTGATGACGAATGGCTGTTGCGGAGCAGGAAAATAGTTATGAAAAAGAAGGGAAAAGTGCTTTCTCGCCTGACGGGCCAATGCAGCGGCCTCGGGATGGTGCGCCACGTCAGAACTAAGTTCCAGATGGGAAACTCCCCACTGTCCGGCTAACTCCAGTACATCAGGCAAACGACGGCTGGGAAAGGCACCGCTGCCGACATAAACGGCGGCGTCGCTCATAACCCCCGAGCCTTGGCGAAATGGCTGACAACGGTGATTCCAGCCGGAACATCCTCGATCACAACCGCACCGGCGCCAACCTGTGCCCTGTTGCCCACCGATAGGCCCGGCAAGATACATGCGCCGGTTCCGATAAAAGCACCTCGACCAATTTTTGCCCGCCCGGCAATCCGGCATCCTGGGCAAACCTGGGCAAAATCCTCCAGCACGCACTCATGCTCGACGATGGAGCCGGTATTGACAATACAGCCACGCCCGATACGCGCTTCGGTCGCCAAAATAGCTCCGGTACAGATGACGCTACCCGGACCGACGCTCGCATCGGTATCGATGATGGCCGTGGGATGGATCAGGGTTGCGCTCTCGAGCCCATGAGCCTCGGCCAGAGTGACCAAGCGCTCCCGTGCCTCATTGTTTCCCAAGGCAACCACCACATGCGTGATGCCCTGGCTGCGCCATTTCGGCATGTCGTCATAGGTGGCAATAACCTTGGTGGCCCCGATGCGTTCACCAAGGGAGGCCGGATTGGAATCGGCGCATCCAACCACATCCCAGTCGGACAATAGGGCTGCAATATTAGCGACAACCCGGGCTTGGCCACCCGCTCCGAGAATCATCAGCTTTCCTGGCGTCACCACGCGATGGCCCCCAATGAAATCTGCTCGTCGGCACCGATGTCGCGGGCGGCTCGTTGCCCAACCACGCGGTCAAACCACAGTGGTGGCAGGCCGTCGGCCGGACGCTTACAGGTCAGATGCGCCGACTCGATCACCTGTCCGGCCCGGATAGGAGAGCGCGCCACCAGACTCTTGCGCATATTGACCCTGTTGCCGACCTCGCTGGGAGCCGGACGTTTGATACCGTTGCCCAACGCTCGTTCGGCCTTGCGCACTTCCGCCACCAGGGCGGACAGCCCCGCAAAATCCACCGACGCCAGATGATCCGGCCCGACCATAGCGCGGTCGAGAGTGAAATGCTTTTCAATGATGACGGCGCCCAGAGCCACCGCCAGAGGCGCAACCCCAACCCCCTCGGTGTGATCGGAGAATCCGACCGGCAGCCCGAAGGCGCGGTGCAGGGTTTCCATTGCTCGCAGATTGCTGTCTTCCGGCGGAGCCGGATATTCCGAGGTGCAATGAAGCAGCGCCAGCCACTGGCTGTAACCGCCGCCCAGGGCTTCCACCGATGGCTCCACCTCGGCCAGAGAAGCCAGGCCCGTCGACAAAATCACCGGGCGGCCCGTGCCTGCCAGTAACCGTAAAAAAGGAATGTTATCGGTATCGGTCGATGCCACCTTGTAGGCACAGACACCAATTCGTTCCAGCATTTCGATGCTGGGCTGGTCATAAGGCGTACAGAGGTAAGCCATACCCAGCGACTCGCAATGGGTCAACAGACTGGCTTGTTCTTCGCCGCTCAGTTCCAACGCTTTCAGCATGGCGAACTGGTCTCCCAAGCCGGTTGTAACCGTCTGATAGACGGCCTTGGCGGCACGGATGGTCACCAGTTCCTCAGTAACGAAAGCCTGAAACTTCACCGCATCGGCCCCCGCCTGATGCGCGCTGTCGATCAGCTTGTGCGCCAATTCGGGAGAGCCATTGTGGTTGACGCCGGCCTCGGCGATGAGGAAACAAGGCTTGCATTTCCCGACACGCGCAGTGATGTCAAATCTCTTGGCCATACTTATTTCTTCTCCAGACGGGCCACGTCACTCGCCACCATCTCGGCCACTAGTTCGGGAAAGGTAGTATGGTGCTGCCATCCCAAGGCTTTGCGTGCCTTCGAGGCATCCCCCACGAGATGGTTGACCTCGGTGGGGCGGAAGTAACGAGGATCGATCTGGACCAAGACGCTGCCGGTAGCCGCATCCATTCCAACCTCGTCAGCCCCATGCCCCTGCCACGCCAAATTGATGCCGACATTCTCGAAAGCCAGTTCGAGAAATTCACGGACACTGTGGCCGACCCCGGTTGCCAACACGTAATCATCGGGTGTGGGCTGCTGCATCATCCGCCACATGCCCTCGACGTAATCACGGGCGTGCCCCCAGTCGCGGATCGCATCGAGATTGCCCAGATACAGGGTGTCTTGCTTGCCGTGCTTGATCGCCGCCACGGCCCGGGTAATCTTGCGGGTTACGAAAGTCTCACCACGCATCGGGCTTTCATGATTGAATAAAATACCATTGGACGCATGAATTCCATAAGCCTCCCGGTAATTCACGGTAATCCAGTAACCATATAGCTTTGCAGCTGCGTAGGGGGAACGGGGGTAAAACGGCGTTGTCTCATTCAGCATTCCACTGCTGGTATTGCCATATAATTCCGAAGTAGATGCCTGATAGAAACGGGTGCTTTCTGTCAGGCGCAAAATCCGGATTGCCTCAAGTAACCGTAACGTGCCCAAGGCATCGGAATTGGCGGTATATTCGGCGGTCTCGAAACTGACCTGTACATGACTCTGGGCTGCGAGGTTATAAATCTCGTCGGGCTGCGTTTCTTGAACGATGCGAATCAAGTTGGTTGCATCTGTAATATCGCCATAATGGAGAAAAAACCCAGATCCCTTCTCGTGGGGGTCATGATACAGGTGATCAACCCGATCGGTATTCAGTGACGACGACCGACGCTTGACGCCATGAACGATATAGCCTTTATCCAGCAGAAGCTCTGTCAGATAGGCCCCATCCTGGCCAGTAACACCAGTTATCAATGCCGTCTTTTCTTTAGTCATGATCTATTGTTACTCTGATTCCTGAGATTAACAATTGCGATTTCTCAATATGACTTCTGCCAGCCAAAAGTCAGTGATGCTGTCGATATCCACCGAACGCTCCACGGGCATCGGGCAGCCAAGGGTCACGTCGGGGACCCAGAAGGTGCGGTTTTGCCGCAGCCAATCGCATTCCGCAACATAGACACCGCCATTGGCCACCCAGGTCTGGGGCAAGGCTTGACGCTGATGGATAATTTCCGGTGCCGAAATCACAGGCTGCACGCTGCCATCCACATTGAGATGGAACATCCAATAGGGGCTTTTGGCCGCCTCGCAAACCGTGGCGGCGGCGGGAGCACCCTTTGCCGAGCACAGATGGATGCAGGCATCGATATCGGCGGCAGTCCGCAAGGGTGAGGTGGCCTGCAGAAGGATCACATAGCCGGAATTTTCTCCCAGCGTGTCAAGCGCGTGAAGAATGGCGTCAACGATATTGGCCTTGTCGTTTGCGAGATGGGCGGGGCGCAGAAACGGAACCTCGGCACCCGCCTGCCGAGCAGCCTCCGCGATCTCGGGATCATCGGTGGACACAACGGTGCGGTCGAGGAGGGTAGAGTCCCTGGCCGCCGTCACCGTCCAGGCGATCATGGGACGACCGGCCAGCGGGAGGATGTTCTTGCGGGGCAATCCCTTCGAACCGCCACGGGCACAAATAATGGCGACACACCGCTTCCCGTCGATCATAACATCCTTCTCCAAAGCTGGCACACTGATCCGTGACAGCCTCCGACTCTGCAAACATCCAGACGTCTGAATATCGGCACCCTACTCCACGGGGCCGAAAGTGGGGTAGTCATTCGAGCGAAGCAAGTGGAAACTGTGTTGGGACTGACTGCCTTGGAACTTTCATTCGGCCGTAAGTAAGAGCCCCCGGTAAAGTCACGCCGTGGGGCACGGTTTGGGTAATAGGGCCAGGGTCGGAGTTCGGGACGGGCGAAGAGCTTGCCCCCGTTACCTTGGGTTGGCGGCGTGAGCCGCCTGGATCTAAGTAACCCCGCTGCCTGGTCGTGTTGTAGTCAGCCACCCGGGCGGCAATGACGGCGCGGGCGCGGGCCCATGCTGGTGAACTCGGTGTCGTTGTCGTTGACGATCATCAGCGGCATGTGACCTGCCTTGGAACTTTCATCCGGTGGAAAGTAGAGCCTGCCCCCATTGCTTGGAGTTTGGCGGCATGGGCCGCTGGGGTCTGGTATCCCAGGGCAGATGTGGCCTGGCGGTGTTGTAGTCGGCCACCCAGGCGGCGATGACGGCGCGGGCCTAGGCTGAATACCGTCTCGTTGAGCAGTTCGTCGCGCATGCGGCCGTTGAAGCTCTCGACGAAGCCGTTCTGCATGGGCCTGCCAGGGGCGATGTGGCGCCATTGCATGCAATGATCCGGCGCCCATGTCAGCACGGTATTCGAGGTCAGTTCGGTGCCGTTGTCGGAAGCAATCATCTCCGGCTTGCCGCGCCGGGCCACCAGCGTCGCCAATTCACGGATCACCCGCACCCCGGAAATCGAGGTGTCGGGCACCGATGCTAGGCATTCCCGTGTTACGTCGTCGACGATGTTGAGCACGCGGAAGTGCCGTCCGTTGTCCAGTTGATCGTGGACGAAATCCAGCGACCAACGGGCGTTGGGCCGGGTCTCCACCAGGACCGGGGCGCGGGTGCCGATGGCCTTGCGCCGGGTGCGGCGCTTACGCACCGCCAGCCCCTCCTCGCGATAAATCCGGTAGATGCGGGTGATCCCCGACGGCTCGCCGTCGCGCCGCAGTAGGATGAATAGTCGCCGATAGCCGAACTGGCGACGTTCCTGGGCAAGCCGCACAGACGGTCGCGCAAGGCGCTGTCGTCCGGTCGGATCGAGCGGTAGCGGATCATCGTCCGATCCACTGCAATCACCGCACAGGTCCGACGCTCGCTCATCTCGAATACGCTCCGCAGATGGGCGACAGCTTCCCGCTTGGCGGCGGGCCCTGCCATTTTTTCCCAGAAGATCGCGGAGTGCGGCCTCGTTCAGCATGGACTCCGCCAGCAGCTTCTTCAGCCGGGCATTCTCGTCCTCAAGCGCCTTCAGCCGCCGGGCTTCCGACACCTCGAAGCCGCCGTACTTGGCCTTCCATTTGTAAAAGGTCGCGCTCGAAATCCCGTGCCTGCGGCACACATCCGCCGTCGTCGCCCCGGCCTCCTGTTCCTTCAGGATGCCGATGATCTGTTCCTCTGAAAACCTGCTGCGCTTCATATCGTCCGTCCTCTGGTGGGCTGGACTCTACTTCAAACTGGAGGAAGATTCCCAGGGCAGGTCAGCTAAGCGCTCGGCTCTCCGTTTCGGGGGGTCGATACGACGCGAGTCGTAGCTTTTCCTGCCAGCCCTCTCACTGCTCAAAGGCTCAGAAAACGGGATAGAATTGCCAAACCGGCAGGACCACTTTTTTCAGGATGGAATTGGCAAGCCGACAAATTCTCGTGGACAACGGCCGTTGCCCGGCGATGACCGAAATAGTCTCCTTCCGCTAGGCAATCCGCGTCATTGACGGGCACGGCCACATAGGAGTGGGTGAAATACGCCCAGCTTCCCTCTCTGGTATCCTCGAGAACCGTTCCGCGCCAAGACTCACGTCCGGTCGGACGAAGCAGCGGATTCCAGCCCACATAGGGGATCTTGTAATACCGACCATCGCGACCTTCGGCCGGAATTCGCTCGACCCGCCCGGCGATCAGCCCCAAACCCCGATGCAGACCAAACTCGGTACTCTCATCAAACAAGATCTGCATGCCGACACAGATGCCCAGAAACGGCCTTCCGCCAGCAGCAAACGATAAAATCGGCTCGACCAACCCCCGGGCCGTCAGGGTATCGATACAATGGCCGAAGGCTCCGACGCCGGGAAGCAGCAGGCGGTCGGCCTTCGCCACCTCATCCGGCGAGCACGCCAGAAAGGGGCTTCCTCCCGCTGCAGTAACAGCTCTGGCTACACTGAGAAGATTGCCGACACCATAATCGATAATGGCGACATTCCGGCTCACGGTTTACGTACCTCCAACCCAAGACTCACTGCCGCCGACCTGATGTCCGGCAGTTCGATCCTGCTATAGTGCAGCATGTCGGCGATGGCAACGGCATCGGCCAGCCCTTCATTTACAACCTGCGCCATGTGCTCGACGGAGCCCATCCCTCCCGAGGCGATTACGGGAACGGGAACCACAGATGATACCGCGTGGGTCAAGGCCACATCGAAGCCCTTGCGCGTGCCCTCGCGGTCCACCGATGTCAGAAGTATCTCGCCCGCCCCAAGATCGATCGCCTGGCGAGCCCAGTTCACCACATCCAGCCCGGTTCGCTCCCGTCCATTATCGGTGTAGGCCTCCCATTTTCCGGGAGTAATCTGCTTGGCCTCAATGGAAAGGACCATGCATTGCGATCCGAACTGCCGTGCAATGGCTTGGATCAATTTCGGACTAGCGATGGCGGCCGTGTTGATAGCCACCTTGTCCGCACCGGCGTTCAGCAAATCCTCGGCGTCACGAACCGAACGAACACCCCCGCCAACAATAAGGGGAACAAATACATGCTCCGCAGTATGACGAACGATATCCGTCAGGCTATTACGGCCATATAATGATGCTACAATATCGATATATATCAGTTCGTCCACACCCTGCTCATAGTATCTTTGGGCAAACTCGCGCGGGTCACCGATCTTTCGCAAACCTTCTAGGTTGATACCCTTGATTAGATTGGGTCCCTTGATATCCATCCGTGCGATTAGTCGCGTCCTGGGCATGGCTATGCCTCAAACCTCGTTCCAGACCGCATGGCGCAAAGCCCAATCATTGCCATCCTTTTTCCAGATATGGTCAGATCGCCACGTATCGACGACCTCCCAAAAAGTCTCTTCGTCCAATTTGGCGTAGTCGAGAAATACCTTGAAATATTTTTTGGGAAACTCACCATCAAATTTCCGGACGAGAGCAACTCCCTCTTCGCGATTGATCTTGCCGTCACGAATCTCGTGAGCAGTATCCGAGGTTGTCCGGCCAATACCGAACTTGATAAATCCGAGCCAATAATGAAAGCCGTCAATCTGGTCATCAAGGCTGGCATACTTGGAATAGGTCCCCTCCGTGCGCTCCGGATTCGGATGGAACCCAGTATTATTAACACAATAATAGAAATTCTCCTGCGGGTCCCATTTAATATAGTAACCAAGAAAATGGATCTCTGTCTTATTATTCTTAATATCCTCATAGGAAGGGGCTCGATACGGATAAAGTTCGGCCGCACTCATGCCATGCTCTTCCCAAAATTCAGGGGGAAGCCCGGAAAAATAATGCTTGTCATGATCGGTTATTTCACGGTCTGGGCGAAGTGCATTTCTCATATCTCCGCCATATTCAACCTCACCGTTCTCGCCGTACATGATCAGAGAGATCTTGTGCTGCACTGCCATACGTAGCGGAAAATTCGTCTGCCCATAGATAAATGCCTGGAAGGGATCACCCAGATGGAGGAACGATAATCTGACTAGTTCCCTGTTTGCAACGGGATTGGCTGTACCTAAGATATGATTGAAGCCGGACGCGATGAATCTCTGAAGATTTCCCCAACCGATCTCGGTATAGATGTTGGGGGCCCATGTGACGCATAGCGGGTTCATATTGAATTTAAACTTCAGTATATGCGCGACAAAACTACCATCCTTACCACCGGAGCAAGGTACAATCACATCGTATTCGCCATTATTTTTACGATGACGGTCACAAAGAGTAGCCAACTCTCGTTCCCGCTCGGACCAGTCAATGGACATCTTGAACTCGGCGTAGCGACATGCGCTGCATACACCCTCCGCGTCGAAGGTGATTCTAGGGCGCTGATTGGAAATTGTACAACGCTTGCAGAAGCAAACCGTCTCGGGAAGGTTATACTTCTTGATAAGATCGTGCTTTTGCATTTGATCCACTCCTGAAATTTACAGCCGCAAGCCATCCAGTAAGAAAAATTTACGCCTTTGGCGATTGTCGGGCAGTCATGTCCGACCGTCGATAATTAACCCATTGATGACGCTGGCGATCTCTCCCGGCACATCCCGGTCACTGGCAAGATATTCATCACTCATGCGGCGAATATATTGTGTTAATTCTGGCCCACTATTTAGAAGCCTCCAAACTCGCTCTTTAAATTTATCGTACGACTGATCACATAACACAGACAAATCATCCTCTGGGGGCAAGAATGCCAGCCGGTCATAATTACAATAAATAAACGGAATGCCGACTGATGCAGCCTCGAAACCCATCGTCGAATTATAAGTTACCACTAGGCATGACTGCATCATGGCCTGATACGACGTCGTGCCTATCTCTGTGGATAGCATCATAGGAGAACCCAAGATAAGGCTTTCATTTGCAGACGCAACACCTTGACGATTTTCTCTTCCCGCCCGCGTAGCGAAGCAAATCTTCAACTCGGGAAACTCTCTAGAGAAACGAACCATATTTTTAAGGACGGCATTATACGCCCAAATATTGTATGTTTCTGGATAATTTACTTCAACGATCTGCTCAATAAAGACTATATCAAATTTTTTCTCATTTCTCTCTGGTCCCATCTTTGTCAGCCATGTCTTCATTGATCCAATAGGATAAAATCTAACGGCCCGAAGACCAATTTGTCCCGGAATAGCTCTACCAAACCCAAAATAATGATCAGCATACAAATATGTTTCACTATACATTCCACCCCGCAGGGCATTTTGAATAAGGACAATCGACCCTATACCATTATTCCGGTATATCCAGTAGCGGATTCCCCCAAAATAATTATCTCCTGATGAATAAAATACTGATGCAGATAACCCATCAACATCAGTTTTATATCTGGCAATCTTTCTCACCAGAATAACATATAAGAATGCAAAACTAACATCCTGCAAGGAAATGTGGCGGAAAATCTTTCTCAGCATAAAAAGGGCCTGCAGGGCGGCTTTTCTCCCAAATCGCCCCGTCACAGGTCTATATATAATATTCATCTCATCAGGATAGCCTGGTACCTTCCCATTCTTTCTGCTGAAGATGGCTCCTTTATGAGGGTTGAGACGCTCTAGAACCGCACGGTAGAATATGAAATTATCAGCCCCCCAGTAGTCTAGGAGAAGATCAACCTTGATGATTTTCCGTGTCTTTGGGTAGATCACAGACACTAGGCACTGAATCGCCAGCCATGCCAGCGAGGCAATGGCGTAAAAAAAGTGTCTGAGGCCTGCCTTGCCAATGATCCCTGGATGGCCTTCTCCCAGGTCCATCATTAGCCGGCGCAGGATGGTGTCGATGATCACAGGCTCCGGAATACCGGAATCGGCTGAAATATCCTCAGCCACACTTTTGAACCGGGCTTCATAGGTTTTCATGACCTGGCGCACCGCATTCAGACGGGCAGACTCAATCACCAGATCCGAATACACTGAGAAACTCGTCATTGGCTCTCCTGAACTCGCGAATGTGCCCAATATCTGCCCAGTACTCTCGAAGAGGAAATGCAGAACATAAGCTCTTTCTATCTAAGAGAGACTGAAACACCTGCGGCATATCATGTGATTGCCCATCGGGGGGTATGACATCAAGAGCTTCCGGGTCCAGGACATAGATCCCTGCATTGACAAAATGCCGGGTAACCGGCTTTTCCACAATTCCCAGAAGCCGATAGCTCTCCACATCCACCACCCCGTAAGGGACCTGGGTCAAATGTTCACGGACACACATGGTGGCCGCGGCACGATGTTGGAGGTGAAATTCGAGCACTTGAGCGAAATCAATATTGGTTAGGATATCACCGTTCATGACAAAGAACGGCTGTTGTGGACGCTCGGGCAACAGGTGCAAGGCCCCGGCTGTTCCAAGCTTGCGATCTTCTCGAAGATAGGAAATCTGAACGCCTCGTTCAGAACCATCCCCGAAATAGGCTTCCACCTGCTCAGCTAGGTAGTTCACAGATATGAAGAAGCGCTGGAACCCACATTCGATGAAGCGATCGAGAATGGTTTCGAGAATTGGCCGGTCACCAACCTTCAATAGCGGCTTGGGCACGTCCTTGGTCAGAGGCAATAAGCGCCGCCCCTCGCCGCCCGCCATGAGGACAACCCAGTTTTCCGCAGTCTCGATCTTTAGGATATGACCAAGGATCTCCAGGCCCACCGCCCGGTATGCGTGATCCACCAAAGGAACTGCCCGTAATTGGTCACGACGCATAATCGCCACCAGCAGGGCGGGGTCGCCATCGATGGGAGCGACGTGCGGATTGTAATTCATGACCTCGGTGATGGGCGCATCAAGAGGCAGGCTGCGCAAGATGCCACGCCGGATGTCGCCATCAGTGACCGTCCCCAGCAGCCGACGGTCATCATCGGCCACGAGACATATCTGCGCGGCCGTCTCTTCCAGGCGGCGCATCGCGTCCCTTACCTCGGCGGTAGGGGACAGCAGCGTCTTCTCCCAGTCCTTCATGATAGCATGACCTTAAGACTATCAGGGCCGCGCATTGGATTGATCGCAAACCTGCAGGCCGCCATGGCCGACCATTGCCTTACGCCCGTTCCACTTATCACCGTTCATGGGAGAGCGCAACCGCCACCCCCAGCACCCCCTTCAAGACGGAATCATGGAGCGGTGCTCCAACTAACTTCATTGAAAGTCTTGAATAAAAGACCATCCAGGGAAACTGTTTTCAAAACTTGATGAATCTGCCGGGAGGCATCCCCTTGTCCATAAACCGACAGGCTCTCCCTGGCGATAGCCTGTCCTTCACCGGAAAGGGCGGCGGCGAGGGCCGTGGCAATGGCGTCCACTTCCTCCCCGCAATGAAACACTGAAGGCGCGCACAGACGGCCCTTCTGGCGGTCACCAATATTGACGGTCGGAACATGGTGCGCCGGTGCCTCAATGATACCGCTCGAAGAATTACCGACAACCACCCGACACAATCGCAGCAGACTGTGATAACGGGCGCTTCCCAGGGAATCGAACAGCCGGACCCGCTCCGATCTCGCTTGGGCGTACTCACGTAAAGGACGCTGAACTTCCGAATTGCTCTGATCAGCGTTGACCCCCGTAATGATCACGGTGGCGTCGGGAAAGCGCCCTAGCGCCTCGGTCAATGCCCACGCATGAATGGACTGGTTCTCGCTGCTCAATGTAACGGGGTGATAGGTGACGAGCACCACTGGGTCATGTAGCGCCATTCCCAGCGAGTCCTCAAGTTCGGAACGCGTTAGAAAGCTGAGCCTCGTCAGACTGTCCAGCCCCGGTGCACCAAAGTTAAAGACCCGCCCGGGAGCCTCACCCAACTGGATTACTCTTTGCCGGTAGGGCTCCGCCGCGACAAAGTGCAGATGAGCCATCTTGGTGATGGCATGGCGACAGGCCTCGTCGATAGCCCCCTCGGTGGTCTCACCGCCATGCAGATGAGCAATAGGAATCCGCAGCAGCATGGCGGCTTCGGCCGCAGCCAGCATTTCAAAACGGTCGCCCAGGATGACGGTCAGATGGGGCGCCAGTCGCGACAGCGCCTCGGCAAATCCCATTAAGGCAAGCGCCATGCTCTTGGCCGTCGCCACCGCCCCATCGCCAGTTAACAAAGAGTCCACTCGTTCGATAGCGACTCCGTCAGCCTCAATCTCGGCAATCGTATTCCCATGATAGGGAGAGAGATGGGCACTACCCGCCAGAACGGTTAGGTCCATCTCGGGATCATCGCGCAAGTCCCTGGCCAGCCAGCGCATATGACCGTATTCGGCCCGTGAGCCGGTGATGATGCAGATCTTTCTCATGACAAGATCCCTTCAACGGCAGAGATAACCGTTGCCAGATCCGCGTCACTTAACCCGGTGGAGCAGGGCAAGGTCACAATTCGGGGCCAAATCCAATCGGTCACGGACATCATGCTGCGCGGGGCCTGTGCAAAGGCCGGCTGGAGATGCATAGGCCGCCAGAAGGGCCGGGCATCGATACCACGTTCACGCAATCCAGCCCTCAAGCCGTCAAGCCTGTCAGCCTGCTCCAGGATGAAACCCGAAAACCAGCACTCGCTTTCGGCCCAGGCGGGCCGTGGGAAAGGCCGGATGCCGACACGGCCGGCAAAGGCGTTGTCATAAGTGGCACGGATGCGGCGCTTCGCACCGACGAATTCATCTAGTCGCTCCAATTGGGCACAACCCACGGCCGCCTGAAGGTTCGTCATGCGGTAATTGAACCCGACGCGGTCATGCAGATAATCGGAACTGACTCGCGCTGTCGTGGTCAAATGGCGGACCAGGGTGACCAGGTCGGCATCGGTTCCAATCACCGCCCCACCGCCGCCGGCGGTGACGGTCTTGTTGCCGTTGAACGAAATAACCGAAAGATCGGCACCCAATTGTCCCACACGCTGGCCATTATAGCGCGAACCCAATGCCGCGGCGGCGTCAGCCACCACTTTCAACCCATAAGCCCGGGCGATGGCTACGATGGCATCCATATCAGCAGGACAGCCGAGCACATGAACGGGCATTACCGCCGCCACTCGCCGGCCGCTTGCCCGGTGACGCAAGACGGCCTTGTCATGCACGGTCTCGGTCTTCAGCACCTGTTCCAGCATGGCCGGGTCCAAGGTCCAGCTTTCCTCCGCAACATCCAGGAGCCAGGGTGCCGCGCCGCACTGGGCAACGGCATTGGCGCTGGCGACGAAGGTAAAAGCAGGCATAATGACCAAATCGTCGCGCTCGACCCCGACGGCCGTCAGCGCCGCATGTAGGCCGGTAGTGCCAGCCGATGTTGCGACCGCACGTAGCGGGCAACCCGCGGCAGCGGCCACCATGTCTTCCAGACGATCGACGAAAGGACCGACGGACGACACGAACGTGCTGTCCACGCAATCCTGAAGGTATCGCGCCTCGTTACCCGTCAAATTAGGGACGCAAAGAGGGATCACCGGGCACAAGCTCCATCGGCATCGAACACGTTGATGCGGTACCACGCGAAGGTTTTCGCCACCCCCTCTGTCAGCCCTACCCGAGCGACAATGCCCGTCAGGTCCTTCATACTGCTCATATCAGGGCAGCGCCGCGACGGTGATCCGAGGGTAACATCCATCGCCTTCACCGTCAGCTTGCGGCCAACTGTTTCAACGATAGTCTTTGCCAGGGTGCCAATGGAGATTTCCTCGTCCTGCTTGCCTAGATTGACCACCTTGTCCGCGCCCTCCGGCGCACTTACCAAGGCGCGGATCATGGTGACCGCGTCGTCGACGTAGCAGAAGGCTCGACTATGATGGACCGAAGCCACCGGCAACTCGCCACCATCCTTGGTGCCATAGGCCTTGAGCAGCAGTTCAGGCACCACATGGACCATACCCATGCGCGGTCCATAGACATTATGAGGACGAACGATGCTGACCGGTAGTCCGGACTGTAGACACATAGCCTCGCCGTAGAGTTTGGAGAGCATGTAACTGGTCCGCGCCTGATCTAACGCCGGCAGAGCGATCACCGCCGTCTCCGGTGTCGGAATCGGTAAATCCAGTTGTGCGACGGAACCAGCATAGACTTCGCTGGTCGAGGTGAACAACAGGCGTTCCAGCGCCTTTTGCCGTCGCCCCAGATCGATGACGTTGGCCAGCATCAGGGTGTTATCGCGCAAGACGTCGTAAGGCCGCTCCAGCACATGGACGACACCGATAATGGCGGCCAGGTGATAGATGTGACGATAATCGTCGTCTAAAGACCGCACGGCCGCTGGATCACAAAGGTCTATGGTCAGCAGACGGGTGTTGCCGCCGGCCAGCAGCGCTTCCAGCTCCGCATCCCTCACACCGCGTCCGAGATTATCTATCAGATCCACCTGAAAGCCATCGGCGGCCAGGGCACGAGCCAAATGGAATCCAATGAAGCCGGCACCGCCGGTGACCAGAACCTTACCGTTCACAACCTGTCTCTCCTGACCACGGGTTCGTCCTTCATCCCGCTCAACTACGGCGAAACAACGCCTGATGGTAGTAGCTCCAGGGCCAGGCCGGAGCGTGGCGATCCACTGCCCAGGCCGGCCCTGGACAATAAGCCGTCAGGAACGGCGTCACGTTGGCCTCGACATCAACGTCGTCGAAAATATCAATGATTGTCTTCAGCTTGCCAGAACTCAGAGCCTTCTGGACTGCCTCGGGATCGGCCTCCTGGCTTTCCAGAGAAGCCATGGTGTACTTGGCCACCGGATTATTGACGTAGAACCAGCCGGCGTGGCCGTCGATATACTCCAGATAGGCATCAACCACCGAAGCGTCCATCTCGGCCATGGAATTGATATTGATGACCAGATCGGCGGCGGCGGGTGCTGCGGACTCGAAGCCATCGGTGTCCATAAAAACGATCTTAGCGAACTGGCCTGCGTCCAAAACCTGGCTGAGATAGCGCTGGGAAATAACCAGCGAAGGCGCCAGATCGACGATAAAATAGCGCTCGACGGAAGGGAAGCTGGCCAGCATGGCATGGCAGGTCCGACCGTACCCCGCTCCAATTTCCATGATCGTCCGCACACCGTCTATGGCATCGCCCAGAAAAAGGATCTCCTTCACTGCCAGGACATAGTCGATACAGGAGCGGACGCCTCGAACTTTCACCGTGATAGGGGTGCCGTACTCACGATTGGGAATGGCCTGCAAAAGGCGCATGCCCTCTTCGTCCAAGCGCAGCATCTCATTGTACAGCATGGTCTTGAAGAACCGGGTGGCATTGGCCCAGACCGGCCAACCGGAATAGCGCATACTGAGGCCTTCACGCCGGAAATTATCCAGCGGAGACTCGCTGTATTGATCCACTAATTCCCGGTTTATCTTCACCCATTGCGGGCTTGCTCCGAACTTCTTCATGCTTTCCCACTTCTCAAGCGCTGCACCCGGCCGTTGAGGGCGGCAGTATCATATCTTGAACATCATGCCTGGGGAAATGAACTATAAGCCAACCCCACGACCAATACTTTGGACCCAGCATCCCAGGTCGCGCAATTGTTGACGCTGGGCTTGGCTGAGCACATTGCTGGCGTCCAGAATCACTGGCCGGACATCACCCAGCCAGACGGCCAGATCCATGTCCTGATAGTGCCGGTGGGGCACGGCCAGGACGATGGCGTCCAAACCATCGGAAGATGGCAGGTCCACCGGCACCTCCTCGCCTAGCTCCTCCCAGAAGCCCACCAGGGGATCTTGGAATAACACGTAAGCGCCTTGCGCTCGGAGCTGTTCGACAAAGGTCTGCGATGGTGAGTAGCGGGTATCGGCGACACCGGGGCGGTAGCTGACACCCAGCAATAGTACCTTGCGACCCTTCAAACCTCCCAGCAGCTGCTCCAATTGTTCGGCACTGACAAGGGGCATGGCCCGATTGATCTCGATGGCTTGGCGGCACAGGGGAAAATCCAGATCCGGTCGCCCCAGAAAATCGCGAGCTCCCACCAACGGCAACAACGGATCCTTGGTCAGGCAATAGCCGCCGACACCGAAACCCGGTATCCGCATGTTGGAATGGGTTGGCCGCATGCGGATGGCATCGACAACCTCAAACAGGTCGAAACCAGCAGCCTCGGCGAGACGCCCCCACTCCTCCATGAAGGCGATGGTCGTTGCGCGATAGCTATTTTCCAGCACTTTTGCAGCCTCCGACGCCACCGTATGCGGCAAGCGGGTCAACGGATAGTCACGGGTATTGATTACCGCCGACAGAAATGATTCACAAGCTACTGCTGCCCGCTGGTCATGACCTGAATAGACCCGCCAATAATTGATGATCGAATCGAAATAGCCCTCCCCAGGCATCACCCGCTCATAGGAATGGGCGACAAGGAGCGAATCTTCCGGCATACTGCGGGCTCGCAAGGCAGCCGCCAATTCGGGGATGACAACATTCTCGCAAGTACCGGGAGGCACCGTAGTTTCTACAATAATCAGGCAACCCGGCTGAGCATGGCCGCCCACCGTCCTGACGGCCTTGCGGAAGCCGGAAAAATCCACTCTGGCCTCACGGTCCGCACCTTGAACATCAAGATGAACATCAACCACGATCACCGAAGCCATCCCATAGGAGGCCGGGTTGCTGGTAGCGACCAAGTTACCGGAATCGTGCGCCCGCCGCACCGCATCTTCCAGAGCGGTGTCCACGCTTTCAAAGGGAAAGCGGCCGCGGTTGAGAGCGTCAATACGCTTCATCCCCTCGGGCGATGGCAGGTCCAGACCGATGACATTGAAACGTGGACTCCCGACCTCGTCACGCGCGGCGGCGACGGCAGCTGCCATAGCAGCACCGACAAAACCAAGGCCTTGTATGCAAACCACCGGACGGGAGGAACCGGAGAAGGTCGGAATATCAGTCATGAGATAGGGTATCCAAGGCGGGAGTAATGGCACGGCAATTTCCTTCGCCCAGTATCCGTACCGCTCGGAAAAAGGGCCGTCGCCGACAGCCCCTGAATGAC
This sequence comes from Phaeospirillum sp., assembly GCA_030824585.1. Lineage (GTDB taxonomy): Bacteria > Pseudomonadota > Alphaproteobacteria > Rhodospirillales > Magnetospirillaceae > Phaeospirillum. The sequence goes on from JAVBXM010000242.1 coordinate 58,791, forward strand.
GATGAACCCGCGGCGAAATTTATACCGGATCCAATAAGGAGGCGTCATATTGGGAATTTGGTAAGCAATACATTGCTCGATCATAGAAAATAACCCCAGCGTGGCCATGTTCAGACTCGCCCAGCAACGGATTTCGCATACTCACATCATCGCTTGCTCACTCTGGCCAAGGGCCACACCAAACCTAAAACACAACCATGATGCTAGACCATCAAATCGCGATATTTCAGGGCGAAGCGTGGGCCGAGCTGACCAGCGTATTCCCGGCCCTCAATATGAGACAGAAAGGTCTCGCGATAATGAATTTGTGCCTCGCGCCCACCGGGGGGCGGTTCGCGTCCATCGACCATGTCAAACATATCGAGGCAAAGGTCGCGGATGTCGTCCGCCGTATTCTCTACCCACTCTAGGCCCAGCTTCTCATAGGTTTCGGTGACGTGCAGGCTGTATTCCAGGCGCCCAGACCGGCCTCCCCTGATCAGACCCGCTTCTAACAACCGGCGGAAATCCAGAATTTCGCCGGAAGAGCGATCGCGCAGGAGTTTGGGGATATAAAGCGCGTTTAACCTGCCCGGCAGGTCGCCATAAGGCACCATATTGGTCATGGCAAAGGGGGTGTCGAACATCAGCGCAAGATGACAAACCCCTGAATTACCGCAAAGCATAAACCGGGTGCGGGCGGCAAGGTAGACCTCGGTAAGGTCATCCTCGCAATTGGCCAGATCGAAGACTCCCTCGCCGCCGAAACGCAACTCGGCCTGCATATGGCGCCCGAAACGGACGACCTTGCCGCCCCGCTCCAGGATATGAGACGCTGCCAAGTCATAGCGATTGATGTCGCTGTTGCGATAATCGTGGTAGCTGCTATCCAAATTGCGGCGCACGACCTGGTGAAAGCCGGGATCACGGGCATGAATACAGACGAACCAATCTTCCGGACCGAGTCCGGCACGGTTTAGAAGCTCGACACCATGGGCCTCCTCCTGTCGCGTCAGCCCCAACACGGCCCCGGTCGAGGAATAATCGCGGTACATAGCGTCGGTCATGACCAGCGGTTCGTGAAAGCGGGTCCGGACCAGAATCGGCGCTACCAGCACGAACAGCCGGTTCAAGGTAAGGTCAGAAACCAGTAGGACATGTCTGGCGATCATCCGCTGTACAGCCTGGTTCGCAGCACGGTCACAGAAGATCACGAAAACCTCGTCACCATCGTACCGCCCCAACTTACGCCGCCGCAAATGCAGATCAACATTGCCAACCAGGTGACCGAGGGCGCTGGCGGTCAGTTCGACGATGCGCAGCCGGAAGAACGGTACGGTCAGATATAACAGGGGGAAGACCACCGCCGACAAGGCGGCGGTCAGCACGCCACGAACCGCCCTGCGCACCAGCATGCCCGGCCCGCGGGGGTCGCTCTTTCTAATCATCGTCGGCCTCCGCCACGGCCGGATTGGGCCTCGACCCAGCGCAGAGAGTTCGCCGCCGCACCGGTTTCCAAACGAGCGATATGCCGACCACCGCGCCGATGGCGGCCCAGACCGCAGGCATTAGGAACAGCTCACGCATTCCAGGGAGTCCCGTCACCACCAGATTTCAGACGTCTACAGTCGACCCATATAGGCGAAATGATCCGATTCCATGAAGATCGCGGGCACGCCGTCGTGGCGTTCCCCGCGGATCAGCGGTCGGGGATGGCTGTCGAAGTCTTTTTCCTTCAAACGCCAATCGGGAGCGCCGTAGCCCAGATACTGCATCTGAATCGGCATCTCGTCGCAAGTGGACTCCGGGCCCTTTTCAGCAATGACGTAGCAGAAAGTGTAGGTCTCAACATCGCGACACGCTGTCAGATAACTGTATTTTGGATTCCTGGTGAAGGACGGACGCCAATGATAGAGATCCACATGAACGGGGAAACGGCCCTCATGGGGCACCGCCTTGGCGGAGTAAACTTTGCAGTCGACAAAGCCGTTGGCGGCAAAGAACGAGTAGTACCACTCGGGTGACGGGGTCACGAAAGCACCCGGATAGGCCGAACTATGATTGCACAAAATAATGCGCCCGCCCGGCCGCAGCAGCCTAGCCGCGTTCTTTATGAAAGTCGCGGGGTCGAAAACATTGTCGAGGACACTACCATCAAAAATATAATCAAATTTTCCAACGAACTCTGGAGGAATCGTTCCGTTCATATTACAAATAATATTAGCACCTTCATAATTACTGACATCAAGACAGTTATAGTTAACATCGCCAAGGGATGCCATCAGATCGTGATCAAGAATAAGATCTGACGCTAGACGTGTCTGCTTGTCCTTGGATCTCACCAAATTCTTGCGCAGAAAATCTGTCCTGACGCCGTATTCTTCAAACAGCTTGATCAGGGCACTAGAATCTGCGTGCACGGTCTGCTTGCCAATATGCAGAACCTCGCCGCGAATGGGCTGGTACCGATGCTCCGCAAGCATGAACTTGATAAAGGAAACGAGCATCCCCACGGTCATTCTCCATATGTTGTGCGCTCTGGCTGTCAGGGGCGCAACGGCGCTTCTGATGTCAACTGTCAAAACTATTCGACCGTTGGACGGCCGCAAGGCAACCGTGCACCTTATTGCGCGGAAGCCGAGGCGGACGGGGATCCGCTGCCCAGGCTTGAAAGTACCCCCCAATATCTGATCGAAGGTCAGATATTGGGGCCGGTGGCATAGTTGTGTCGGATACCATCCCGGGATCGGCAGCAGGAATTCCTTGCCCCCGAGGCATCGCCACGATTGCCCATGGAAGGCGGCCACACAACGTGGCATAGCCGACGGCGAACATCGCCGGCAAGATGAAATACCACATGGCCCGGAAGCCCGGATACAGCTTCGTCCGGGCCACCAGCCAGATAGACCGTGATCATCGCTCGGACCGGACCTCGGTACAAACGGCGAACAGGTAGTGCGCCATCTTGTGGTAGCCAGTATGCACCACCTCGTCGTTCATGGAAAACAGCAGCACATGCCGGAAATACCGCTCCAGCGAAGCGACCAGGTCTGGGCCACTCATGCAATTGACATGACCGGCGCGGCTGCGTTCGCTGGCATAGACCTGACTTTCCAGGCTGGGCATGCCGATCACCGCCATGCCCGTCGGGTCCAGCACTGCCACGATGTTGTCGAGATAGGTGCGCTCATGGGCCTCCTCGATATGCTCCATGACGTCGAGCGAAACCACCACGTCGAACGGCCCTCCAGCCACCGGCCCGTCCAGGATGTCGTGGACACGGTAATCAATGTCCCAACGCGCCTCGTTACGGGCCTGCGCGTCGGAAATGAAGACGGGGTCGAAATCCACCGCCACCACCTGGGGGACCGCCTGGCGCAGCAGGCGGGTACAAAAGCCGTCGCCACAGCCGATCTCCAGCAGCCGCTTGCGCCGCTCGATCATCTTGGCGACGAACTTGTAGCGCGACAGCATGAACAGCAGGTGGCGGGGGTCTTCGTGCCACACCAGGTTGGTGACGATCCCGAGCGGAGCCAGACCCTGGCTGTCGCGCAGTTCGATGCACGGACTGTACTGGATTTCCTTGGTGGTGGTCGGGGCCACGCTCATGGTTACTCCTGGTGATAGTGTTGGGTCGAGCCGAGGATCGCCGTGATGCGCCCATCAACGCGGGGTACCTCGCCCTCGAGAAAGGAACTGAACCCGAACTGCCGGTCACGGGACAGCCAGTATTCCGAGCCCTCGAGATTGGCCACCGCCTCGCGGCGGACAGCTTCGAGCCGGGCGGTGCCGGTATCACCTTGACGACGGTAGAGGTAATAGAGCAGGGCGCGCATCAACGGGTCCTGCGGATAGGCTTCCTTCAGTGCCTCCAGCCAGCGGATGCCGTTGGCCAGCCGCTCGGGCTGGTCGGTGGCGATGGCCGGCATCATGAAGAAGTTCGCGACGATGTTGAAGGTGAACCAGACCTCTTTCAGCTGCTTCTGATTGGGTACAAAGTCGGGGGCGTAATCGACCACGTCGTAGCCGGTCAGCACGCCGCCGTCCAGGTTATAGTCCTTGAACCCGCCGCCCCGGACTGGGTTGAGGCTGACCACCGGCCGCTGGTCCTCGCCGCCGGTGGATTCGGCCACATTGCCGCCCATGGCGCCGAACACCTTGTACAGCTCGGTGTTCCTCAGATGCTGGTAGAAATAGAAGTTGTTCCAGTCCAGGCTGGCGCGGACCGCCGCCGTGAACGAATCCGTGACCTGACCGAACAGTTCGCCGGGAAATCCCATGATGAAATTGACCGCAGTGAACATGCGCGGATAGCGCCGGCTGAGATCGGCGTATTCGAAGAAGCTGGCCAGGCTGGTCGGCTTGTGCATGCGCCGCAACACATCGGCATTGCCGCTCTCCAGCCCGATCTTGTAGCCGACGCAGCCGCTACGCTGCATGGCTTCCAGGATTTCCTCGGTCACCGCCGAGGCGATGATGCCGTTATTGGCCGCCCAGGTCGCCTCGGGAAGGCGCTCGGCCATGCGGTTGAACAGCTGGACGGCGGCGTCGCGATCATAAATCAGGTCGTCGTCCAGCCAGTCGAAATGGCGCACGCCGTAATGGTCGTACAGATGCGCCATCTCGTTGACCACATCCTCGGCGCCCCGTACCCGCACGCCCTTGCCGTTGAAGTTGCGCACCCCGCAAAACGCGCAGCGGGCGCGGCAACCGCGCCGCGACAGGACCGTGGCGAAGGGGGTATCGACACCGATCATGCGCGAGAAATTGCTGAGCGCACCGGCCCGGTAGTAGTCGCCCACCGGAAGCTTGCCGAACTCGGCGATCACGTCGAAATAGGGATCCGGCCCCGCCTCTTCCCCGGTGCGGGCCAGCTCCGCCTCCTCGCGCCAGACGAGATTGAGCAGCGGCGCCACCTCCGACTCCCCATCCCGGGCGGTGTTGACCAGACGGATCACCGCCTCCTCGCCCTCATACAGCACCACCAGATCGATGCCGGCCTCCAGCAGACGCTGGGGGTCGGCGGTGGCGGCGACACCGCCGCCCAGGAACAGGGCGTCGGGACATTTCGTCCGACAATATTCAAGCACCCGCTTATATTGATCCCAGGTGGAATCGAACATCAGCGACAGGCCGATGACGGGCCGGCCGAACCGAGCCAGCCCCTCGTCGATGCTTTGACGCCATACCGCCTCCAGGTCGGCGCCGGGAGTCTGTGCCGCCATCAGGACCCGGAAATTGAGATCCAGGATGACCGACGGCACCTCGATGGTGGTCAGGGCCGCCGCCATGTGCAGCAGGCCCCGCGGCGGATAGGCGAAGTAGCCACGAGCCCGGGCAGTGTCCGCCTCGATCAGCTCTTCGGGGATTTGCGGCACATGAATCAGCACCACGCCGTCGGCATGCCGCACCTTGTTGAGGAATGTCGGAGGAATCATAACGTGTTCTCTTTCTCTTCGGGCGACACCGCCTCGCTGATCCGGGCCAGAAAACAGGCGGCGGCATCGGTCCCGGGTTCTTCCGACCACGGGGGGAAAATAGTCCGTGCCCGATCGAACGGGCCGTTGGTGGCCTCGTGGACGATGAACCAACCGGAGTGTATTACAAGCATATGATCCACACCCACCGGAACCCGGCATAGCGCCGCGCCGCCCTCTCCCAGGCGGTGGCGGGCGGCGATGTTGCCCTCGGCGTCGAATAGGACCACCGAGGCCGCGCCTTCCAGCACATGGAAGGTCTCGTCCTTGCCCAGGTGGCGATGCGGCCGGTCGTAGCCGCCGACCGCATGGGCGATCACCATATCATGAAGCAGGTCGGAATCGGCACCGTGCAAGCAAATCCGGGCCCGCCGCCGCCGGGCGGCGGCGGCCACCCGCTTGAGCAGCGCCACGTCCTCGGGTCCCACCAGGCGCACCGTGCCGCATGCCCGCAGCACCTCCTCGCTTTCCTGGACGAAGCGTTCGCCGCTCATGCCGCCCGTCCACGGGCGACGATCGCCTCACAAATTTGGGCCGGCGTGGCGAAGTCCATGCCGGTGGCCGCCGCAACGCGGGCGATGTTGAGGGAGGTGTCCAAGGTGCGCGACTCCAGGGTCTGGAAGGTGGAGAACGGCACCGCCCGCACCTTGGCAGCGGCACCGCCATCCGGCATCGCGGCGGTCAGCAGGCTGGCCAGACCCACCCGACTGACCGGCTGCGGCCCGCCCAGGTTGAACACGCCGGCCGCCCCACCGTCGACCAAGCGCAGCAGCGCCTCCGCCAGTTCCTCGAGCAGGATCGGCGAGAAGATCTGGTCCTGGGCCAGCGTCACCTCTCCGCCTTCCAGCAGCCGCCGATAGAGGTCGGTCACCAGGGTGCCGTCGTTCCGGATGGTCCCCACCGCCCGACTGATACGGGCGATCAGATGATCCGGCGTCGTCCGCCGGATATACGTCTCCGCCTCCAGCTTGTGGCGGCCATAGGTAGTGGGCGGGTTTTCCATCTCGTCCTCGCCATGGGGACCAGAACCGCCATAGACCGCCTCGGACGAGGCGAACACAACCTTCACCCCCCGGGCGGCCAGCCCGTCGGCCAACCTAGAGATGCCATCGACGTTGACCAGCCGCGATGAATCCGGATTGGCGGCGCACCAATCGGGATTGGCCCGGCCGGCCAGCACGAAGGCGGCCTTGACCGCGCTCCAATCCACGGGAAGGTCAGCAATAGCTGATTTTGCGACGTCGAAAGGCCGGCCACCGGTAAAAGGCCGGCCGCAATAGGTCGCCACGGCCAGCCGCGCCCCCGCCCTGGCGATCAGCGCCTGACCGATAGGGCCCGAGGCGCCAAAGACCACGAGGTCTCCGTGAGAGGTTAATGCTGCCACTTCATTACCTCGGCGCGGTCATGGATCAGGATCAGAACCGGCTTCAACAGGCGATACAGCGTCTCGCAGATGGTAGTCTTGCCCGCACCCGACAAACCCGTGAACCAGATAACCATCAGGTCTCTTCCCCGGCCATGGCCTAATCGAAATAGATGAAGCCAAGATCGCCGTCATAGCCGGCCATCTGGCAAAACCACCGCCACTCTTTAGGCATGTAAAATGTTTCACATGTCAGCTGCCAGTAGAGCATATTGGCCTTCTCACGCTCATTCCGATAGCTTTCGACGCATAGCCACTTGCCCCCCTTGCCCACTCGCTGCATCTCCTTCAACGCTGCCATCAGCTCAAAATTCAGTAGATTGTGGAAGGTGTTGATGGAGTAGACGAAATCGAAATAGCCGTCAGGATAGGGCAGGCTGGTGCAGTTGCCCTGCCGCAGGAAAAGACGCATCTCCTCCTTAGCGTTGGCGATGCCATAGGCGGAGATGTCGAGACCCGCCACCTCGAGTCCCGGCACCACCTGAGTCAGCTCGTAGAGCAGGAAGGCCTTGCCGCAGCCGATATCGAGCACCCGCATCCCGGGCTTCAAGCCGTAATGGCGGGCGATGTCCTCGGCGATGGGCCGCCAGCGACCGTCATAGCGCATGCCGCCATAGCCGAAGCGACGATCGCCGTCCCAGTAGTCGAAGCCCCATTGCTTGGCGACCTCGGCACATTGGGCCTTGTCGTGCTCGACCACCCGCTGGACGTAATCGCGCTTGGTGGCCGCCTGATACTGGGCCAGGAAGTTGATCTCTGCCATGGAACGCCTTCAGACAAACATGCCGTGATCGGGGTCGAGCGCCAAATATTCCAGGATCGCCAAATTCTTGGTGTGTGTGACGCAGTGGTGGCGGCATTCGCTCGACGGGTCGAAGCCGTGCAGCCGCTCCCGATTCTCGGGGGAGAACCAGAACTCCTTGAACCGCCGCCCCACCAGCGAACCCAGCTTGCCGCTGGCGGTATAGGCCTTGTCCTGGCAGGTGTAGACGCATTGATCCCCGCCGATGACGGTCAGGAATTGCAGGAAAGGACACGACGTATAGCCCTTCTCAAACCGCTCCTCGGTCTCGTGATAGTGGTTCAGGACCTCAAAGGACGGGGTTTCCAGAGTCTTGGCTTCATCGATCTGCGCCGTCACCGCCGCCATCAGTGCCCGGTGGTAAAGGTTGTTGGCGTGAACGTCGTTGGCCACCACCGCCGCTGACAGCTTGACGTGGTTGACACCCACGTCACGGAACAGCTTGCAGATTTCGGCGATGCGCTGGTGGTTTTCCTGCCCGACGATCAGCGAGACGCCCAGCACGCAAGTGGTGCCGGTGGCAACAAAGGCCCGCATGTTGTCCAAAAGGCGGGTGAACTCGCCATCCTTGGCGCCGCGCGACGCCATGTAGCTGGCATCGTCCCAGGCATCCACCGAGACGCGCACCCAGGTGGCATGGCGGGCCAGCGCCTCGCCGACCCGACCCTTGAGATTGGAACCGTTGGTCAGGGTGGCCACCTTGACGCCGCCGGCCGCCAGCCGCTCGATCACCGTGGGCAGGAGCTTGTACAGCAAGGGCTCGCCGCCGCCGGAGAAGGTCACCGCCTTGACCCCCATTTCCAGCACGTCCTCGACGATTTCCATCATCTTGGCCTCGGGGATGGAATCCCCCTCGTCCATGTCCTCGCCCAGCTTGAGGTCGTCGGTGCGATAGGCGCAGTACCAGCAATTATGGTTGCAGCGGTTGGTGGGCTTGATCCGGATATGGACCGGCGCCACCACCGCGCCGCTGCGCAGCGCTTCCAGGCGGTCGGAAAACCGCAGGAACTTCAGCGAGCTGTAGAGGGTTGCCATTCTGATTCCTTCATCACGGTCCGTGCCGTCCAGATATCCTCGACCCGACTGAACTCCTGGTCGCCGTGGACGGCCAGTCCCTCCAGCGCGAAATGGAGCGATCCGCCCGCCGCCCGCACCCGATGCCAGATCGCGGCCCGCCGAGCGGCATCGCCGGGCAGCATGAACAGGCTGAAACAGATGATGCCGTCCAGACGGGGCAGTTCATCCAGCACCTGCTCGAAGATCATGAAGCAGTCCGGCATGGCGTATTCGGTGGCCGACAGGGCGAAGGTCAGACCGCGCCGCCAGGCATAGTCGCGCACCACCAGGTTCTGCACATGCTGCGGCGTACGCTCGCCCATGACCGGCCGGCTGGCAATGTAGCCGCGATAGGCCATCAGCCCCCCATCCCCGGCAGCCGATAGGCGGCCCCCAGCCGCGTCGCGGGGCGCATGGTGATGGGCTCGAAGAACTCGCCCAGCCGCTTGTCGGCGTAAGGCGTGAACAGGCCCTTGAAGCGGCAGTTGAACGACCAGCGGGTCGCCGGCTCGGTATTGACCCGGTTGCCGTGCATCAGGTTCTGGGAGAACAGCAGGGCCTGGCCGTACTCCAGTTCCAGCCATGTCAGATCGGACTCGATGGCATGAAACAGATCCTCGGCCGAGGGATGCTCGGCCATGCGGGGGGCATGGCGGGCATCGGCCTCGGGCGGCAGCAGAAACATACCCATGCTGCCCCGGCAAGTGACCAGCGGCAGCCACAGCACCACCTCGTAGCTCGAGTCGCCGTTCCAGACATCGGCATGAACCGGCAGCAGCGACGAGGAATCGCCAGGCAGCTGGATCGACAGGTTCAGCCGCAACTGCATGGCCAGCTCGTTGCCCACCAGGCTTTCGATGGCGCGGCGGGCGGTCGCAAAATAGCAGGGACGGGCCCAGGGCTCGGCGTTGATGCCGTCGATCACCGCCAGACGCAGGGCGTTCAGCCCTTGGGCATCCACATGCCGGTGGATGGTTTCGAGGAAGGCGGACAAATCGGCCGGTCGGGCCAGGCCGAGATGGGCGGCAGCCAGTCGTGCCACCCGTTCCCGCAGGCGATCCAGGGCCGCCGGGTCCTCCACCGGCAGGACCACGTGCCCGTCGGTCAGAAAGCGCTCGCCAAGCGCCAAATCGTCCATTGTCGCGAACTCGGTCCGCTGCCGGTTCATCACCGTCCCAGGGCCGCCTTGACGGTATCGGCCAGCTGTTCGGGCTGCAATCCCGCTTCGGCCAGGAGGTCGTCCTGGGAGCCGTAGTTCTTGGTGAAGGCATCGGCCAGACCCAGGCGCTTGACCACCGGCAGCGCCCCGCCGGCATCGATCAGCACCTCGGCGATGGCCGTCCCCAGCCCGCCGTTGACCACGTGCTCTTCGACTGTCACCAGCAGCTTAGCGGCCCGGGCTGCCTCGAGAACTACCTGGATATCCAGGGGCTTGACGGTCGGCACATGCAGCACGCCGCAGCCGATGCCGGCGGTCTTCAAGAGATCGGCGGCGCGCAGGCAGCGCTCGGTCATCACGCCGGTGGAGACCAGAATCACCTCGGCCTTGGGCCGGATCCACGCGGCCCGCCCCAGGGCGAACCCCGTCTGCTCCACCACCGGATCGCCGCCCTTGCCGAAGCGCACATACATGGGCCCGGGCAGATCTAGCGATGCCGCCATGACCCGCTTCATCTCCTCGGCATCGGAGGGGGCGACCACCGTCATGTTGGGCAGAGCGCGCATGATCGCCATGTCCTCAATGGCCAAATGGGTCGGCCCCAGGGGGGCATAGACCATACCACCGCCGCTGGCCAGCAGGCGGACCGGCAGCTTGTGCAGGCACAGATCAACCGCCACCTGCTCGAAACAGCGGCGGGTCAAAAAGGTGGCGATGGTGTTGACGTAGGGGATAAACCCCTCCATGGCCAAGCCTGCGGCCATGCCGATGATGTTCTGCTCGGCCACCCCTTCCATGAAGAAGCGCTCGGGCATCTCCTTCTTCATGGCATTGAGAGTACCGACGCCAAGATCGGAGCCCACGAACACCACCCGCTTGTCCCGGCGAGCCAGCTCATGAACCATGTCCAGGGAGGTCTTGCGCATCAGAGGCTCTCCAGCGCGGCATACATAGCGGCAATCTCGGGGGCGGGGATGTTGGACTTGTGGTGCCATTTGGGGTCGTTCTCGGCGAACGGCACACCGCGCCCCTTGACCGTATGGCAGATCACCGCCGTGGGGCGGCCCTCACCGTCGGCGGAGGACAGCACCCGGCGCAGCGCCTCCACGTCGTGACCGTTCACCTCCTCGACCGCGAAGCCGAAGGCGCGCCACTTGTCGGCCAGCGGCTCCAGCGGCTGGACCTCGGAGACGAAGCCGTAGGACTGGATCTTGTTGTAATCCACCAGGGCAGTCAAGTTGGCGAGGCCGTGCTTGCCCGCCGCCATGGCCGCCTCCCACACCGAACCTTCGTTAATCTCGCCGTCGCCCATGGCGACAAATACCCGGGCGGCCGAGTCCTTGATGCGCAGGCCGAGAGCCATGCCGACGCCGATGGACAGGCCGTGGCCTAGCGCACCGGTGGACGCCTCGACGCCGGGGATCTTACCCGCCTCGGGATGGCCGCCCAGATAGCTGCCGTTACGGCAAAAGCGCGCCAGTTCGGCCTCGGGGAAATAGCCCTTGTCGGCCAGAATGGCGTAAAGCGCCAGACAGCCGTGGCCCTTGGACAGGATGAAACGGTCGCGACCCTCCCAGCGGGGCTCAGCCGAGCGATGGCTCATCACGTCGTCATAGAGCACCCGCACGACCTCGATCAGCGACAGGGACGAGCCGAGATGGCCGCGGCCGCCACCGTCCAGCGCCTGGATCACCAGCCGGCGCAAACGCATGGAGCGTTCGTCGAGGGCCGGCGAAGGGACCGCATGAGTCATGGTTGGGCTCCGCAAAAGTGAAGAGGGTTCATAATATGAACACGGCTTCGCCGTCAATGTCCAAGCCGCCGGCCGCCACGGCGACAAACCGCTTCGCCTTGGCCAACTGCACCCGCAGGACCATTTCCCGCTCCGCCCCGGTAGCGAAGGCCAGGCGGGCCCAGCGCTCGGGCAGGAAGGGATTGAGGACGATCAGCGCCCACCGCAGGGCATAAAGCGGCAGCAGGATCTCCAGGCGATGGGCGAAGCTCGCGTCGCCGCCGAAGATGGCCAGGACCGCCGCTCGGAATGCGGCGCGCTCCGCCCCATTCAGCGCCATTCCCGGATGAAGGAGGGTGTCGGCTGCCAGCTTGACCGGATCGTCCCAGCCGAAATACTCGAAATCGAGAAAGGTAAGGTCGCCATCGGCGCGGCGCAGGGCGTTGTGGGTGCCGAAGTCCGACGGGCTGAGGCTCCGCCGCTCGGACGCCAGATTGGCGCCGAAATCCCAGCCACGCCCGGCATATTCGGCGCGCGCCCTCTCCGCCGCCGACGCCACCGCCGGGCCGAGCCCCTGGGCCAGGAACGACGCCACCTGGAAGTCGGCCTCGCCGGCGCCGCTGTTCAGGCGGGTGAGGCGCCTGTCCAACTGGGACGTCAATTCCCCCGCCGACAGGCAGGCCTCGGAGGCCAGGGGCAGGGTGGCCGCCTCCGGTCGGGATGCCAGATCCCGCAGAATGGCGACGAAGTTCGCCAATCGTGCCATGTCGCCCGGTTGCCGCGTCGTCGGCGGCCGGCCTTCGATCCAGCCGTAGACCGCCACACCTGCCTGCGCGTCGGCGGCGATGGCCCTCGGCACATTGGAAACGCCGCATTCCCCCAGAAAGCGGAGAGCGGCGAACTCGGCGGCCAGCCGATCGCGAGTATCGCCCGGATGGCGGAAATAGCACTTCACCGCTAACGAGCCGCCCGGGATCTCGGCCCGGTACAGCCGGTTGTTGCCGCCCTGGCCGCCGCGCGTCATGCCCGACACCGCCAAGCCGGTCAGCCGCCGCACCAGCGCCGCCAGCGCGGCGGTATCCTCAGGCGGCGGGGAAGACGGCGTCATGAATCTCGGCCCAGCCGGGATAGCTGGCAAACGGCCCGTGGCCGAGGCCGGCGGCCGCCCCGGCCAGATGCAGGCGCCGGCAAGCCGCGGGAAAGCCAGGGTCCAGGAACACTTCCTCCAGGTCGTCGATGAAGACGCCGCAGCCCAAGGCGCCGATGCGGGCGATCTTGCCCTCGCGGGTCGGTTCGAAGAACGCCTCCGCCACCGCGAAACCCGCCGGGTCGAAGAAGCCCTTGGCCGTCATCCAGGTGCGGGCGGCATCGTGCAGCCGGGTACGGGTGGGATCGAAATGGCCGAATTCGGTCTTGTGGCTGACCACCACCACCCGAAAGCCCTCGGTCCGGCAGCGGGCGAGGAAGCGAGCGGCACCGTCGATCATCTCCGCCTCGGGCATACGCAGACCATAGACCTCGCCTTGCAGTTCCATCCACTTGCGCTCGCCGTCCGCCAGGCCGCGAAGCGTGTCGCGGATCTCGCGCTTGCCGCCAAGGCTCGCGGCCGGCAGCCAGCCGCGAGCCTTGGCGGCGGCCACGAAGACGTGATCGTAGCCGGCCAGGGTATTGTCGAAATCGATGCCGATCAGCACCGGGCGCCCCCTATTTCAGGCTCACCTGCTGCATGCGCTTGATGTTGAAGTAAAGGGGGTTATTCAGCGGGTCGACCAGCTTACCCGTCTTCATGGCGTCCACCAGGCCCCGCACCGCGTCCTCGATGGTGTATTTCAGCTCGAAGCCGATCTCGTCGCGGATCTTCTTGCCCGACACGTGGTAGGAGCGGGGATCGTTGGTGGGCAGAGTCTCGATTTCCACCTGGCCCACCACCTTGCGCACGATTTCCGCCAGTTCGGAAATGGGGAAGTTGGTGTCACCGGCATTCCAGATCTTGCCGTCGATCTTCTCGGCGGGCTGCTGCAGCAGATGCAGGTAACAGCGCACCATGTCGTCGATATGGATGTTGGGACGCTTCTGCGGGCCGCCGGTGACGCGGATCTTGCCGTTGTTGACCGCCTGATTGGTGAAGATGTTGACCACCACGTCCAGGCGCTGGCGCTTAGCATAGCCGCACACCGTCGAGGGGCGGATGGTGCACACGGCGAACCCGGGCTGGCGCTCGGCTTCCAACTCCTGCTCGCACAGGGCCTTGAACTTTGAGTAATCGGTCAAGGGCTCCAGCGGCAGATCCTCGGTGACCTCCGGCTCGTCCTTGACGCCGTAGACCGAGGACGACGAGGCATAGATGAACCGTTTCACGCCCGCCGCCTTGGCCGCCCGGACCATGGGGCGGAAAGCCTCGTAGTTGATGCTGCGGCCCAGATTGGGGTCGAGATCATAGGAAGGGTCGTTGGAGATACAGGCGAGGTGAATGACGCAGTCACAGCCCGTCAAGGCATCCTCGACCACCTTGATGTCGCGGATGTCACCCTTGACCTCGCGCAGATTGGAGCCGCGCAGATCGGCGAACAGATCCTCGCCATAGAGGTAAAGGTCGAGGACGGTGACCTTGTGACCCTCGGCCAGCAGCTTGGGCACCAGGGCGCTGCCCACATAGCCGGCCCCGCCGGTCACCAATACGTTCCAGGTCTCAGTCATTCTTTGGGCTTCCTTGACGGTCACTTCAACAGGGCGGTGACGAACTTCACCAGCGGCACTTTTTCCACGGACTTGCGGTGGCCGACGATCCCCACCTTCATGGCCCCGGCGGCATTGCCGACGAAACCCACATGTTCCATGGAGCCGCCCGCCGCCGCCAGCGGGCTGGTCACCGCCAGAAAGGCGTCACCGGCGCCCACCGTGTCCACCACTTGCTTGGTGAAGGCGGGAATGCGGTGCATATCACCGCCCCGCTGCCAGGCGTAACAGCCGTGCGAGCCGTGGGTCACAATGAGGCGCGAGCAATCCACCCTGGACGGCAGCCTGGTTCCCACCACCTCACCGATATCGGAAAATTTCTCGCCGGTGGCCAGCCGGGCCTCGGGCGCGTCAATGCAGATGTAATCGGCCTTGGGATACTTGGTGATCAGGTTGTAGCCGAAATTGCCGCTGTTGGTCTGGGTGTTGACCGCCAGGAAGCGGGCGTGCTTGACCAGGGCGTCAATGGTGGTAGGCCCGATCAGGCCGTGCCCGAAATCGGTGACGATCACCACGTCGAATTCCGGAGCGCGCTCGGCGATCAGCCGGTCCAGCCTGGCCACTTCCGCCGTCTCCAGCGGAGCATCCTTCATGAAGTAGACCTCGAACAGCTTGCGCATGTAGCTGGGTTCGACGTAGCGGGTCTTACGGGTGGTCGGACGGCCCGCCATGGGGACAGTCGTCAACCGGACGTTGTCGCGCAGATGGGAGCGGATGAACGCCTCGTCATCGGTCTCGCCGCCCAGGCCGGTGATGATCTCCACCTCGCGACAGAAGGTCGCCACGTGATTAGCGGCGGCGATGACCCCGCCGGCATATTCCTCGCTGCCCCGCGACAGGGTGGCGATGATGTTTTCCTTCTGCGCCTTGCCCTGCGGCGATACGAAATGATACTCGTCGATGATGGTGTCGCCGACCAGCAGCACCTTCATGTCGGCAACCTTCTCGATCAGCTCGAGGATTTGGGGCAGGGCATCGCGTTCGCGCAGCGAATTCAGGCAATCGCGCAAGGGCGGGTCGTAGACATCCAGATAGCGGTTGATCAGCGTCGACGAACTGAAGGTGATATCCTTGGTGAAGACGATCCGGCCGCCGTGGCGCTCGACCACCTCGCGCTCGGAATTGATCTTGCCGGTGATATCCTCTTCCGGATTCTCATAATCGCTGCCCTTGACGTAGATATCGGGCTTGATGGCGTCCAGCACGCTTTCGGCACTGGGACCATGGTTGACGCCGACGCCGTCGACACAGCTGAGGGCGGCCAGCATTTCCGCCCGCATGTTCTCGGGAAAGATGGGACGGCCCGGCCCCTTGTTGACGAAGCGATCCGCCGTCAGGGTGACGAACAGCACGTCACCCTCGCGCCGCGCCGCCTCCACATGGCGGACATGGCCCAGATGGACCAGATCGAAGACGCCATGGCAAAGCACCACGGTCTTGCCTTTCGCTCGGGCCTGGGCGGCCTGCGCCGCCAAAGACTCGATGGACCGCACCTTCTCGTGGGCGGCGAGCGGCGAGGAGGAGTTTTCGTTACTCATGTGCGCTAATCTCTAACTGTCAGCCGTTGGCGTCTTTGCCCAGATACTTGAACCAGTCGCGGGTAGCTTCGCCGATGGTTTCGGGCGTCCAGACCGGGGCATCCCGCCAGCCGTCGATGTGCTGCAGCAAGATCCTTACCCCCTCCTCGAGGGAAACCTTGGGCTTCCAGCCCAGAATCCGCTTGATCTTGGCGATGTCGGCCCAGGTGCAATCGGGCTCGCCCGGTCGCTTGGGGATGTGAAGTTTGTCGCCGCCCAGAATCTCGATGATCCGGTTCACGCTGTAGGTGCCGTCGGACCCTACATTGAAAATCTCGCCGCTGATATTCGAGGCCGCCGCAGTAACGAAGGCGTCGGCCACATCGGCCACGAAGGTGAAGTCCCGGGTCTGGCTGCCATCGCCCACCACGGTATAGGCCTTGCCCGCCAGCCTTTGGGCCAAGAAGACCCCGAACATGGCGCCATAGGTCCCTGCCGTCCGGTGACGCGGGCCATAGACGTTGAACAGCCGCAGCGACACCGCCGGCAGGTCGTAGGTCTGCGCCCAATGCATCACGTACTGCTCACCCACCCATTTGGTCAGGGCATAGGGATACATGGGCGAGGGCTGCGTCGTTTCCGGCGTGGGATAGGTCTCGGGGATGCCGTAACAGGATGAGGAGGCGGCATAGACGAAACGCTTCACCCCGGCGGCGCGGGCCGCCTCCAAGACGGCAACCGTGCCGTCCACGTTGGCCCGGTGATACAGCATGGGATTTTGGATCGACGGCACGATATCGGCCATGGCGGCCAGGTGAAACACCCGGTCCACTCCGGCGAACAGCGGCCCGATGACATTGGCCTCCGCCACGTCTGCACGGTGGATCTTTATCCGGTCCGGTGCCGATTCCAGGGCCTGGGCCAGGTTTTCCTCTCGCCCGTTGACGAAATTGTCGATGACAGAAACCCGGTGTCCATCGGCCAGCAGCCGGTCGACCAGATGGCTGCCGATGAAACCGGCGCCGCCAGTCACAAGACAGTGAAGCGAGGAAGATTCGTTGCTCACGTTGCTCAATTCCTATGGATCCGATCCGTCAGCGCCAATGCTGCCACCAGTCTCTGGAAGTCGGCATTGCCGGCATAAAGCTCGTCGAAGGTGCCGCTGTCCACGATGCGGCCCCGGTCAATCATCAGCAGCCGGTCACAGTGACGGACGGTGCTCAGGCGGTGGGCGATGATGATGACAGTTTTGCTCCGATGCAAGGCTTCAACCGCGGCGCTGATTTCACGCTCGGTGATGGGATCCAGCGCCGATGTCGCCTCGTCGAGCACCAGTAGATCGGGATCACGGTACAGGGCGCGGGCGATGCCGATCCGCTGACGCTGGCCGCCGGACAGACGGATGCCATCCTCGGCCAGCCTGGTATCCAGTCCCTCGGGCAGTTCCTTGATGAACTCATCCAGATGAGCCTGGGCCAGGGCGCGGCGGACAGCGTCGTCGTCGATCTGAGCGTCCTCAACGCCAAAGGCGATGTTACGGCGGACGGTATCGTCGGTGATGTAAATACTCTGCGGCACGTAGCCCACCACACCAGACCAGCCTCCTCCCGTCCTGATCTCGCTGCCATCCAGTAAAATACGGCCTTCCGATGGTACCAACAGACCGAGAATAATATCGACCAGGGTGCTTTTCCCTGACCCCGAGGGACCCACAAGGCCTATGGTATCACCACGGCAAATGCATAAATCGATGGCGCTGATCGCCGGTTTGTCCGCATCGGGATATCTGAAGAAAACACCCTTCAATTCCAGTGACTGTTCTAGCTTGACGCGATATTGTGGAACGCAGGTCTGCATCCAGTGCCGAGACGGCCCCATGTCCTGGTATAAGGCCTCCAGAGGTGCAGTACTGACCTTGAATTCCGTCAGCGCCTGGGTCATGCGATTGATGGAGGGCATCAATCGGAATGCAGCAGCAGCGAACAACGCCATCTTGGGCAGCATGTCCGACGAAGCGTCAGCCCGCGCCGCCATCACCAGCACCACTAAAATCATACCCGTCATAGTCGCAAGCTCTATCGATAGGCGCGGCACTTGCGATACCACCTGAATTAACCGAAGAACTCGCATCATACTATGGGCGGATCGGCTGAAATGGCCGATGAAGTAGCTTTCGCATCCAAGAACTCGACTGTCCTTGATGCCGCTCAGGGCCTGTTGCAACGCTAGTTGCAATGCACCGTTGCGTTCAAGTTTTTCTGTCCCCCAGCGCCGCAAAAGATGGCCAGTACCAAGATAGAATAGCCCGATTGAACCAATCAGCACGGCGATAGCGATGCCTGTCGCCACCGGCTCGGCAGCGATCAGTACGCCGCCGACCAGGATCACCACCAGTGCCTCGGTCATAAATCCCAGTACAGAAATCCCGGCATTAAACAGGTTCTGAGGCAATTCGCGGACATTGCGGACCAATTCCGCTGAATTTCGCTGAAGATGCATCAGATAGGGCGCCCGCAAGTAGATCTCCAGCAGGCGGGAGGAATATCGGACGACGCTGCCAAACGCAATAGCGAATTGAGCGTGATAGAAGCAGAGGAGATAGGCGTTCTTAACGATAAAGAGCGCAATCAGCCCCAGCCCGACGACAAAGACCAAACGATCATGCCCCCAGGCTGCCACATAAGGAGCGAAAGGGGCAAACCATGGGGAGTGTAATAGCCATTCTGGATCAGAAATAATCTTGATGAACGGAAATACTAATCCAATTCCTAATACCTCAAATAAGGCCGCTAACAATGTCATGGCAGCCAACAGGGCAAACTGATGCCGCGCTTTATCATCAAAGAGACTGTAGGCTTGGCGCAGATTAGCGATCATGCTTGCCAGCCGGCCTCAAGCAGGGTTGCCAGATATTTGCCATAGGGTGAGGAGGCAATGGGGCGGATCGCCTCGGCCAATTGCTCCCGATCAATAAACCCCATGCGAAAGGCCACTTCCTCGGGACAGGCGACAGCCGTGTTCTGCAGAGTCTGAATGGTGCGAACGAACTGGCCGGCTGTGGCCAGGGCATCGGGAGTACCGGCATCCAGCCAAGTGATACCGCGGCCAAGTCGCTCTACCTGCAGATTCCCCGCTTCCAGATAAAGTTGATTAAGGTCGCTGATCTCCAACTCACCCCGTGCCGAAGGTTGCAGACTGCGTACCAGTCTGCAGACTTCAGGGCCATAGAAATAAAGGCCGGTCACCGCCCAATGAGATTTAGGTATCTTGGGTTTTTCCTCAATTGACAGCGCCTTACCATCGGTATCAAAGGCCACGACACCAAACCGTTCCGGGTCACGAACGGTATGTGCGAAAATCGTTCCCCCCGCTTTGGCTTTGCCAACCACCTTCTGGAGGAGCAGCGGCAAGCCGTGGCCGTAGAAAATATTGTCGCCCAAGATGAGGGCGACCCGGTCATTTTCGATAAATTCCTCACCGATCAAAAAGGCCTGGGGTAGGCCATCGGGACTGGGCTGGGCGGCATAAGACAGACGCATACCCCAACGGTTTCCATCGCCCAGCAGACGCTCGAAGCGCGGCAGATCCTCGGGCGTCGAGATGATGAGGATCTCCCGAACACCGCTTAGCATCAAGGTGCTCAGCGGGTAATAGATCATCGGCTTGTCGAAGATCGGCAGCAGGTGCTTATTCGTAACCTGCGTTAGCGGATGTAGCCGCGTCCCCGAGCCTCCAGCCAGGACAATACCTTTAGAGATTTGAGGGGTCATTTCGAGTCCTTTTCGTCGAAATACCGGCCATCGGCACCGCCGTGCCTGCGCAAACGGTCAAACAGCGGCTTTAGACCCAAGGCCTTGACAACATTGGCAGCCAGCAATCGCTTTTGGTCCCAAAATTCTAGTGGTAATGCTTTCCAGAACGAGAGATGGCCGCCGACACCTTGCAGTACCCGCAGGGCCGAGGTAAGACGTAGCTCAGCGACATTGCTTGCGAAGGTCTGCGCAGCCTCGGCAAAGGCGACTTTCAACATGAAATTCTTGACCTGTCGTGCCGGCCTCACACCAAAAGCAGTAGTCCATCGTTCCTCAAGATGAAATTTTTCCAGAAGATCATGGCAGTAGGGAAGGATCAATAGGCCCCAGGCCAGCAACAGCCGGTTGGCCTGATGGTCATGATAGCGCCAGTACATGCGAGCCTCAGGGTCGAATCCGGTAACTCCGAAGGCAACAATGCCGAAAAGCTGGTGATATTCGATGGGTACCGTGAACCCGCCGCCTTCCAGCAGGGCATCGCGTCGAACCACGAAGCAAAACCCCGGATTGCTGAGAACCGACTTGCCCTCGATCCAGCCCAGGGCCAGTTCATGGCCGGGCATATAGCGGGGTCTCAAGTTATTGGTGCGATTATCTATTTCGAGCCCCCCCGGTCTGACGGGAACTGGCAGACCGATGGCCGTGGTGCAGGCGGGATTTTCGATAAACAGCCGCGCCATACGCTCGCAGAAATCCTCGGCCACCCAATCATCATCGTTGATATGAAAGACCAACTCACCCGTCGATGCCTCCAGTCCCGCCTGCCAAACGGTTCTGATCAGCTTGTTTAGATCTTCATAGCTGAACTGGTTTTCCTCAAACACGACTACCTTGATGGAAGGGCAACGCCGCACCATTTCGGCAATGACCTCCTTACTTTCCGGGGTCGAGCCGTTATCGACGATGATGATCTCCACATACGGCCAAGTTTGTGCCAACAGTGCTTCAATACCATGGCGCAGCATCTGGGGTCGATAATAGGTATCGACGATAACGCTGACGGTCGGAGCCTCGTTCATTTCAAGCGTCACCATCACTGCGGAGAAAATACAAGCCGCTCGGCCATTCAATTCACACCGAACGCTTCGTCTGGAACAGCGTGCCATCGGTCTTACGAGCCACGGCACCGGTCAGACGCAGGGCGGCGGCGGCCACCACGGTCTGGCACCATTCAAGATTGCCCAGATACCACTCGACCGTCTTGGCAAGGCCGCTTTCAAAGCTTTCTTGAGGTATCCAGCCCAATTCCCGATAGATCTTGTCAGTGTTTATAGCATAGCGGCGATCATGGCCGGGCCGGTCCGGCACATGGGAAATCAGGTCCGCATGGCTTTTTCCCCGGGCAGGCGAACGGCACTCATCCAAAAGCCGGCACAGAGTCAGCACCACGTCCATGTTGGTTCGCTCTGCCTCGCCACCGACACAATAGACCTCTCCCGGCCGTCCCCGGTCCACAATGGAAACCAAGGCCCGCACATGGTCTTCGACGTGCAGCCAGTCCCGCACCTGATGACCGTCACCATAGACCGGCAGCGCCTTTCCCTCAGCGGCATTCAGGATCATCAGTGGAATAAGTTTTTCCGGAAACTGACGTGGCCCGTAATTGTTCGAGCAGTTGGAAATGATCACGGGCAGGCCATAAGTGTGGTGCCATGCCCGGGCCAGATGATCCGAGGCCGCCTTGGTTGCCGAATAGGGCGAATTGGGCTGGTATTGGGAGTTTTCGTCAAACGTTCCGTCCAAGCCCAAACTGCCGAACACCTCGTCAGTGGAAACATGGAGAAACCGAAACCGACTCCGCTCGTCTCCGTCCAGGCGGGCAATATAAGCCGCCGCCGATTCCAGCATGGTGAAGGTTCCCTGCACGTTGGTGCGGATAAAATCCGCAGCAGCGGCAATGGACCGATCAACATGGGATTCGGCAGCCAGATGTATGATAGCTGTAGGACGAAACTGGTCGAATACTGCCGCTACCTGACTGTAATCAGCGATGTCTCCTTGAACAAAAGTATGACCGGGATGGCTCAGCAATTCACCCAAATTGGCGAGGTGACCGGCATAGGTCAATTTATCGAAGGTCATAACTACATGGCCACTTGTCAGCAACTGGCGAACGAGTGCCGATCCAATGAAACCCGCACCACCAGTAACCAGAACACGCTTCATCATATCCACCATTCCCGCACCATCATGGCCTAGGTGTGAAGTCTCAGGGGAGTACTCACTCAGTCTGAACCGAGCAAGCTGAAGTTACGAACATTTCGGCTATTCATGGGGGACCAAATGGGTATCCACAAGAATACCCCGCTGACACCGATGTATTGAGAGATTTCGGTACAGCAGGTTCTGGACGAGAACGTTGCTGGCTTACAGGACCCGCTCGTTACGTCCGCATCGCTCTCCCAGGCGGACGCCCACTGCCAAGTATGTGGCGGCACTCTGCCGCCAATGCCGAATGGAGACGAGATTGCAACAGTCTTTGGCGGCGCCCGGACGGCTATATTCCGTATTCTCGATTCTCGCCCACCTGGGGATAACCTGTTGAGATCACTGAAACAGGCCGGGCCGATACGGCGCGTTAGGTGAGATGCTGTACATCGACATCAAGAAACTGGGCCGCTTCCGCCAGACCGGCTACCGCGTCACCAGCGACCACCAGAAGAAAGGTCAGGGCATGGCTGGCAGTGCGTCCACATCCGCATCGACTCTCGGCGTCACCGCGCAGAGGGTGGTGGCCGATAACGATCCGTGCTACCGCTCCGAGGTCGTTCGTAAGGTCTGCGCCGATTGCGGTATCGGCCACATCCGCACCGCACCAGACCCGACACACCCAAGACCAACGGCGAGGCTGAACGCTTCATCCAAATCGTCTTGCACGAGTGGACCTATGCCCACGCTTACCACACCTCAGATCAGCGTACCGACGAATTGCTTCACCGCTACAACTTGGTACCGACCGCATGGTAGCCTCAACGCACAGGCACCTATCGACCACCTCGCGCTGACCGAGAACAACCTCCTGCGACTCCACACTTAAACCACGCCCACGCACGGTACATAGAGAATCCACTTGCCCCCTCGCGCGCGGAACTCCGCCTCTTTCTCCTCAATCTCGGCACGGTGGTTCCAGGCCAGCAGCAACGCATAATCGGGCATGTTGTCCTTGAAGTAGGCGGGTGAGCGGATCGGGATATGAGTACCGGGCGTCAGCTTACCCTGCTTGATGGGGGTCGAATCCTGAATAAACTCAAGATCGTCCACCGTTACGGCGCAGTAATTCAGCAAAGTCGCACTCTTACCGGTCGCCCCATACCCGGCGATGCGGGCACCCTTGGCCTTCAATTCGTCGAGCAGTCGGCGCATATCGGAACGTATAGTTTCGCAATTGGCGCGAAACCGCTCGTAGGTGGTAGTCTCCGACAGACCCTGGGTCGCCTCGGCGGCAATGCAGGCCTCGACAGCGGTGGAGACCGGCCGCATTCCTCTCGGCGCCAGGGTATAACGCATGGAACCGCCATGGATAGCCGGCAGATGGACCACGTCGAT
This sequence comes from Phaeospirillum sp., assembly GCA_030824585.1. Taxonomy (GTDB): domain Bacteria; phylum Pseudomonadota; class Alphaproteobacteria; order Rhodospirillales; family Magnetospirillaceae; genus Phaeospirillum. The sequence goes on from JAVBXM010000242.1 coordinate 82,030, forward strand.
AAGGTCCAGACCGTGACGGCCGAACACCGTCCGCACAGCTCCGGCGGAATAGGTAAAGATGTGCTCGTCATAGATTTGGTCAAAAGCAACGTTGCGGATTACATCGCCCAGATAGACCACCTCAAAAACAAATACACCGGTAGGTTTCAGCAAGGACGCCACACCGGCGCCGATCTGGTTGATGGCGGGAATATGGGCAATGACATTAGCGCCGACGATAATATCGGCCGCCCCATGCTCAGCGCGCACCTTATCGGCGGTTTCCATCCCGAAAAAGCCCTCATGCACCCGGCAGCCCCGGGCTCTCGCAGCAGTGGCGACACTGGCCGAAGGCTCGATTCCCAGGTGGCGGATGCCCGCATTCATGAAATTCGATAGAAGAGTTCCGTCATTGCTGCCGATTTCTACCACGAAAGGATCGGCGGTACCGTCCAGCCATTGGCTTCGAAGCGATTGGAACAGCCCTTCGAAATGAGCGATCATCGCCCGCGATGTCCCCGTGAAATAGGGATAGGCCTCGTGAAACATCACGGCCTCGGGCGGCTGTTCGACAATCTGAAACAATTGGCAAGTGGGACAAAAAGCCGGCTGCAGTTCGAAGAAATGCTCGGGTACCTGATTCCCCGGGATGTAGAAACTGGCGGCGGGCGGTTGGTGGCCGAAACTCATGAACGGCTGAATGGTTTCACCGCAAGCCCTGCATTTGTATATCATGCAACATTCACCCTGTTTGGGAATCAGATTGTAACCCACTGGCCATTCCCTGGCCAAGGACTCAGACCGCCAGCAGGCTAGCCACACTGCGGTCCAAGCCGTCTTGCAACCGCACCTTCGGCGCCCAACCGGTCAAGGCTGCCAAGCGCGTGGGATGACCGACGAAATTACGAAACTCAAAGGGTAATGCCGAGGCTGGCCAGGGCACATAACTCACGGGAACGGGAACACGTCCGGTCGCCACCGTAACCCGCTGGGCAGCCAAGCAGAACGCCTGGGACAGACTATGGCCTTCACCACTGGCCACCATCATGACGTCACCGTCCCAAGCAGCCGGACAACTGGCGGCGGCCATGAAGGCTGAAACCACGTCGTCGAGATGAACATAATCGCGCATCTGGCTGCCGTCGCCGTAAATGGTGACCGTCTCGCCGGCCAGCGCCTTACGTACCATACGGTCCAGAATACCCCGGTCACTCGCACCCTGAATTTGGGGACCGATGCCATAGACGTTGGCGAGACGCAATGTGCAGCCCCGAACCTGTCCAGAGCGCACCGCCTGCGCTAGATGGGCCTCTGCCATCAGCTTGTGAACATCGTAAAAGCTCAGCGGCCTCGCCGGGGTATCGTCATCAGCCGGCAGAATTTCAGGCGACCCCAGCACCGTCACGGTTCCCGCCAGCAGCACTACCGGCCGACGGCCAACCGAGGCAAAGGCCTGGGTCATATGGACGATCGGCAACACATTGGACTTCACGCCCGCCAGAGGATCGGCCGCAGCGGCATAGGCGCTGGTTTCGCCTGCCAGATGAAAAACTATATCCGCCTCCAATAGCGGCCCAGACCAGCGTTCGGTGTCACGGACATCGCCCCGAATATCGGTCACCCCAACCAGCGGAGGCAATTCCCGCGAACTCAGGCGCAGGACACGGCATCCTTGCGCCAGTAAAGCCGGAACCAAGGCACCCGCGACATAGCCTCCAGCACCGGTTACCAGCGCTGTCTTACCGGTCAGAGAAGCCAACAACTCAGAGGTCATGCGCGGCCCCGAACGCCGCCAGGGTCAGGCCGGCTTCATCCTTGGCCGACAAATTCGGCTCCAAATCCGGCCATTCAATCCCCAGGGTGGGATCGTTCCACCGGATGGTCCGTTGGCCGGCGGGATCATATGTCTGATCCAAAGCGTAGATCATTTCGCTGCCGTCCTCCAACGCCATGAAGCCATGGGCGAGGCCGTGGCCGATCCATAGCATGCGGCGGTTCTCGGCGGACAGCACCGCGTGGACGTGCCGGCCATAGGTGGGCGAATGGGGGCGAAGATCCACCGCCACGTCGAAGACGGAGCCCCGCACCACTCGTACCAGTTTACCCTGCATCCGGGGGGTCTGGATATGTAGGCCGCGGACTGTACCCTTACGGGAGATCGAATGGCTGTGCTGCACGAAGACGGCGGACATGCCGGCGGCGGCGCAGATCTCCGGATTGAGAGCGTCGAAAAAAGTGCCGCGCTCATCATGGAACTGGCGTGGATCGAGGATCAGCACGTCGGAGAGGGCGGTGGGCTCGATCTGCACGGATAATCCTGTTGAAACCACGTCTCGGGCAAGCTACCGCAGTCCGGGTGAAAGCCTTCCACCGGACTCATTCCTCGGGCCGCCTCAAAGCCCTGCCGCCGGTCACGACCCGGCGCGCACGGCCCCCAGCGGCACCCGCACCCGCACCTGCCGTCCGAGCAGGTCGAGCAGCAGGACCACCCTGTTCATGTCGTCGAGGCACTGGAACAGCCCCAACTGCTCGGCCAGGGGCCCCTCGACGATCTCGAGACGCTGGCCCGAGGCGAAGGGAGCCGCTTCGCCCAGACTGACCAGTCCGCTGTCATCCTCGCGGCCGCGAATTTCATCGATCACCATCTGCCCCAGCGGCACCGGCATCCCGCTGCGGCAGACCAGCGAATGAACGCCGACGGTCGAGCGGATGCTGAACCACGGGGTCATGTCGGGATCCATGCGCACGAACAGATAGCGCGGAAACAGCGGCGCCTTCACCCATTCCACCTTGCGGGCATGGCTGCGGCGCTTGGAATACTGGGGAAGGTAGACGTCGAAATGCTGCCGCCGCAGATGGCCGGCGGCGATGCTCTCGGCATTGACGTGGGTATGCACCACGAACCAAGATTCCATCACCGCACCCCGCTTTCGGGGGTGGACAGGCACAGAAGGGCCGGAGCCAGCAAACGCTGGTGCCCCAGTTCCGCAGCATAGGAATCATAAACCGCCTGGGCGCTCTGTAATGCAGTGATGACTACCCCATCGACCCCATCGGCCTCGGCCAGGGACGACAGTACCGGCAGGCCCGCCAGTGGAAACCCGCCAGCCGCCGCCGGGTCGATCACCCCGGCCAGCTGGATTTCGCTGCCCGTGGCGCACAGGGCCATGATCTCCGCCAGCTCCGAGGCGCCGACCAGGGCGACGCGCCGCCAGCCGCGCGCGGTGACCTCGTCGAGAACGTCGCGGCACTGGCTGCGGGCATTGCGAAAGAAATCGAACGATTGCGCCAGATAGTCACCGGTCAGCCGAGCCTTTTCCGAAAAGCCCGCCGGGGTGAGATAGTAGAGATAACGGTTGGCCGGTGCCTGTGAAACCTTGATCAGACCCTTCTTAATGCACCGCTTCAGGTAGCCGTTGGTCAGCCCCAGGGCGATACCCATATTGGTCGCGATCTCGCGCTGCGTCGCCCGGCTGTCCCGGTGGACTTCGCTAAGAAGGTCGAGAATGATCTGCTGTTCGTTGGGAGGCATGCCCCGACAGGCTCTTTCGGCACCAAGCTTGTTCACGGCGCGAACATTAGGTCATCGCCCGACATTTTGTCAACCGGATCACCATCGCCGCCAAGGGTGATCCCCCTTGGCAGAAAAGGGGTGAATTTTCCTCGCCGACGGCTTATTTGAACGGGTGCTCCCGTGGCACGAAGCCTGAGTGAGACCGATGACCAAGTTCGTGTGCGATCATCCCTGGACCCATTTCGAGGTCAACAATCCCAATGGTACCGTAACCATGTGTTGCGACAATAACACCGCCTTGGGCAATGTGGGAAAGGACTCCATCACGGAAATCTGGAACGGCGACGCCTACCAGGACATCCGCCGTCAGATGCGTGATCGCGGCGCCCATGCCATTTGCCCACATACCTGTCCCGTTCTGCACGGCGGCAAGAGCTACCAGCGTCTGAACTGGACAGGCGAGTTGGAGGACGGCGGCCCGGCACGGACCAATGCGGAGTTGAATCAGGATGAATTCGACCAAGGCGCCCTTACCCTTGAGTCGCTGCCCCGCTGGATGCGGTTCACCTATTCCTTCGCCTGCAATCTGGATTGTTATCACTGCTTCCAGCGTGAAGACGCTACCCAGAACCAGAAGCTGCCACAATCGTTTCTCGACGAGGTGACACGCCTGGCCAGGGTCTTTCAAGTGATCTTCCCCTTTGGGGGAGAGCCGTTCCTGTTCAAGCCGATCCTGAAATTCCTGGCTGAGACGGACACCGACCCGGGGTGCCGCTATTTCTTCGTGACTAACGCGACCTTGCTGGATGAAAAGATTTTCGCGCTGTTGCGCCAGAAGAAGTTGGGTCTGATCGCAGTTTCACTCGATGCCGCCAACGCAGCCACCTTCGACGATCTGCGCAAGCGCGGACGCAAGGCCGAATGGTCGGTGGTGATGGACAATCTGGAGCAGCTTCAGGTGCTGAAGCGAGAACAGGGTTTCACCTTTACCGTCAGCATGACCGTCAACAGCCGCAATTACGACCAGATCGAGCGATTCATCGATCTGGCCCTGTCGGTTGACGCCGAACCCCTGGTCAGTCTGGTGGCCAACCCCTATGAAACCTATGCCTTCCAGAAGGAATTCCTGCATTTCGAACGCCGCCAGTTCGCGGTGATGTTCGAGCAGATCGACCGCAGCCTACCCAAGCTGCAAAGGCGCCGCTTCACCGAGGCCGAGGCCTTTCTCCGGCAGCTTTCCGCCTGCCTCAGAGAACACCGCGCCGGCGCTAACGCACTGGCCTATTTCGCCATTCGCAAGGCCAGCCGTACGGTCTTTCACAAGCTGCCCTTAGCTCTGCGTCGGCCTATTCGGGATATGGTTCAGAGTATGCGCAACCGTAAGATGAAACGACTATTTCAGCCGTAACCGCCCAGCTCTGATACCAGCGGTATCATCTACCGCGCAGCAAGCGGGCCACACTCTGAACCCGAGCCAGCAAGCCGATAGAGTCAAGCATGTCCTTGAGCTGCTGGCGCCGTTCATGCTTGGCAAGCATGGCGGCGATTTCGCCGTAGCGTCCGTTCGGGCCGGTCTCGGCCTCCGCCGAGCGCTGGAAGACAGCGGCGAAGTGGCAACCCCGCTTGACGACGGAAACCGCCTCAAACCCGCATTTCCGCAACAGAGCGCAAAGATGGTCGGGGGCAAAGGTCCAGACATGGGCGCTTTGCAGCGTGCCAATGCAGAACTCCCGCAGATCGGGGACCTCAATATAAATAGCCCCGTCGTCTTCAAGGATTTCGTCGGCCGCCCGGATCGTGGCCTTCGGGTCCGGCATGTGCTCCAGCACATGGGACATGATAACCAGATCGCACTTGCCGTCCTGCAATTGCTCGATGGAGCCGGTGCGGATATCCATACCCATGGTGCGGCCGAAGGCGGTCATCTCCGGGCTGTAATCACAGCCTACCGTAACGATACCCCTCTTGAAGAACGGATACAGATTCCATCCGGCACCGCAGCCGATCTCGGCGACCCTGGTGAACCGCTTATCCGGTAAGATTTCGGCGATGATATCGAACCGCTTGTCGGCGGTACCAAGCATACCGAAAAAATTTTCCGACGTATGAGGGATGAAGTCCTCACCGCTATAGAGCTTGCGGTAGAAGTCACTGGAATAGAACCAGTCCAAGGCGGCATCATCCATCAGCGGATCGCTGCGCAAAAGCCCGCACGAGCAGCAAATGACCGTCTCCTGCCGGATTCGATAGCGGTCGACGGTGGCAACAACCTTGGCCTCGGTCTCGCCACACAGGCATGAAATGGGCCGAAAACCGATACGGCCCGCGGCAATCTTGTCGTTCAGCTCGGCGATCATCGCCCGCTGGGTATCGCTCAGCTCTTCAAACGTCGGATAGCTGGGGTCATGGAAAAGCCGGTGCCGGATTATCCGGGGGCGCGATAACAATACGGAAGACATGCACAGGGTTCCTTATCCAACACGGGCGCTTCGACGGGCCAACTCCAATGCTTCCATGCCATGATGCACGAAAAAGCACAACAAATGCGCCCGTAGGGCCAGAGCGCGGGCATGAATTTGCGGCTCTGCCCGGACCTCGGGGGCCAGATCGGGCCAGCTTTCCACCGGAATTCCCCCGCTTCGATGGAAATCAAAGCGCTCGGATGCGATATCTGGCGATTTACACCGCATGACCAGCCGGTAGGGCGTGACCATGCCGGGGTCGAAAAGCGGCTCCCAGCCCGGCGAGCGGCTCAACACCTCCAGCAAAGCCATGGCATTATGCCGCCGCGCCGCCGCTACCCTGGGCAGAGATCGCAGACTGGCGGCCAGCATGGCACGAATCTTGGGCGCCAGGGACGGCGAATCGGCCAAGCCGCCCTCGGGTGGATCATCCTCAAAGCGCTGGGGCCCTTGCCGCGATGCGGATGGCAGCAGCCAGCCAGGCGCCAATTTCTGCACTAGTCGCTTCGCCAGCCACCCGCGAAGGGAAGGAGACGGCCCCGAAGGAAGGTCGACACCTTCATCAGGATCGCGGCAGACCACCAGCCCCCCCTGTGGAACCGCCAGATGCTTGTGGGGGCTCCACAGCACGAATGCGCCGGTCTCGCCCACACCCGGCACCGGTGCCAGCACATGGGCGCAATCCTCGATCAGCAGCGCGCCCTCATGCCGGCAGAACTCCAGGGCGACGGCCATGTCGGCGGGCAGACCAAAATAATGTACAGCCAGGAAAAGATCGGGGGCCGCCGCCCGAGCCAGCCGGCGGCATTCCTCCCAATCGGGCGCCAGATCCTGACCCACGGGATAGAAGGTCAGCGGCACCCCGGCCCGGCGGCTTGGGCCAAGGCTGGCGTTGCAGAAGTAATCAGGGATCCACAGCCGCGGCAGACGGCCGTGGCGGCGCTGCCAGGAAGCGGCGATGGCGGCCAGGGAATGAGCCGATCGTGAAAACCATACCACCCTATCGGCTGGCGAAGCCCAGGGCGAGGCCGCCAGACCGCCATTGGCGCCACCGCCCAATAGCGCCGCGAGTTCCGTCCAGCTCGGCAGCGGCGCGCCGGTAATCATGACGCCATCTCTTCCAGGCGGCGCAGGCGACGGCGGTAGAGGGGAGCCATGCCGCCTTCCGCCGCCAGCCGCCGCAGCGCGACCGGAACGCCGAGATCGATGGATTCCGCCGGCAGGGCCAGCGGATGGCTGGCGGCATGTGCCAACCCCCGCACCCCTGAACGGCAGAAGGGAAAATGGCCGGCGATGGCGGCCAAGGCCGGGGCGTCGATGCTGTCTACATCGCCGAACGGGAAAGCGAACCAGGACGAGGCCTTCCCCAGAACCCCCTCCATGCGGGCCTTGGCGGCGCCGACCTCGTCCTCCAGCGCCGGAGCGGCCAGTCCGGCGAGAGAGACATGCCGGGCGGAGTGACAGCCGATCTCATGGCCGGACTCGGCCAATCGCCCGATTTGCTCCCAATCCATCAGGTCCAGATCGCCAGCCCCGCGGCGGCCGCGAAAGATATTGGCGCCGATGGCGGTGATCCGCTCCGGCCGTTCCATATCTACCAATCCGGGGCAGACGAAGAATAGCGCCTTGGCCCTCAGGGGGGCCAGAACCTCATAGGCCAGCTGGAAATTAGACCGGAAGCCGTCGTCGAAGGTCAGCAGAACCGGCGCCTTACCATCGGTGGGCATTCCACCCCCCAGACGGGCCCCGGCCTCGGCGGGGGTAACCAGGCCCGCATTTCGTTGCAATTCGGCAATAAGGCTGGCTAGCACGGAGAATTGCACCTGGGGCACGTCGTGCAGGATCAGGATACGCACCGCGCCGGGCGGATTTGGGCGCAAGGGGCCGGCCGCCCGCCACGCGGCGAGAGCCAAAGGGGCGGCCAGAGCGCGCAGGTTCATGACGGTCCTCCATCGGCCAGGGCCAGAGTACGGGCCACCTTGTGACGCACCAGCCGAGCCAGGGGATTGAGTCCCGTGCATTCCAATTCCTCGGCCAGACGATAGGGCGTGCCGCGCACTCCTTCCTTGAAGTCCCGGATACCGGCCGGCGTGCGCTCGGGGTCCAGACCGCCCAAGTCCAGGAACTGCGCGCCCCGCCGCTTCATATCCACCAGGGCTCGCCACAGCAATAACTGGCCGGCACCCAGGCGTCGCCCAGTCTCGGTGCCATAGCCCGCCAGGTATTCGGCACCCTTGCCGTAGCGGGCCATCAGCACCCCACCCACTATTTCGCCCCCATGGCGGGCCACATAGGCCAGCGGACGCAGATGCTCCAGGCTATGACCATGAAGGGCGGCCAGCAGGGCGGGTGTTACCGTGGTCGGAACCTGGCGTTCTGCCAGGAAACAGCCGTAGCCGCCCAGGAAGACGGCAAGACCGGCCTCGGCACCCCCGGCCTCGGGCCCTTCCCGCTCCGCCTTGTTCAGGGTATTGCGCCACTTGCCGTGCAGGCCCTTGCGCAACTCCGCCTCATCGGCGGTCAAATCCAGCAGGGCGGAGGCCCAGCCCAGCCGCCCAGCCGGGTGAAACCCCGGAGGCAGCACCTGCTCTGCCACGGCCGGGGCCACACGCAGATAGAAGCCCCGGTTGCCATAAAGCCGCCGCAGAGCCGCGAAAGCCGGAGCAGGGTCGTTGCCAGCCATCATCAGCGGGCCGCGATTGATCCAGGCCAGACCGCCCAGACCCAAAGGTAGCCGCCGGATCATCACCTGGACCATACCCACTAGAGTCGCGGCCTCGCGGTACTCCAGCCGCTCCACCTGCCAGCCACCCTCATCCACCTTGGCGGCACCATAGGCCCAGCTTTGCAGCAAATTGGCCCCGGCGAAACCGCCCAACGCCGCCTCCCAGGCCGCTTGATCCATGGTGGTGGATACCAGCCCGCTCATGCCTGAAATGCTCCATACGCCTGCTGCGCCCAGCCGCGCAGGCTAGACGCCCCCAACCATTGCGCCACGGGAACGAAAAATCCGGTCTTGGGCCGGTTCAGCAGTTCGGACGGCAAGGGCGGACGGGCACAGGCGGCCATGTCGCGCTTGCCCGGCGGCTGGGCACCCCGGACCAGGGGCAGCACGGCACGCAGCAGATCCACATCCACCAGCGGCACCCGGATTTCCAGGGAATGGGCCATGCCCGCCCAATCGCTGTCGCGCAGCAGCTGATTGCGCATGTAAAATTCGGTCTCCAGGGCCGAAACCCGCAACCGCGCCGATAAAATTCCATCGGTGGCCGCCTCGAGGCGGGCCGGGGCCGCCAAGGCCCTCCATCCCTCCCGCGCCATGTCGGGATCCATCACCCGGGGCAGTTCCCAGGGCATGAACAGGGCGCGGCGCAGGAGATAGGCGTCGCCGAAGCTGGTGCCCCACTCCAGCAGCCCCGCCGTCTTGGGCGAAGCAAAGCGGCCGATCCACGGGCTCAGCGCCATGCGCAGCAGCGTCCCCAGACCCCGCAAGGGCCGAAGCGGACCCAAGGCTCCGGCCAGACGGGGAATCTGGGTGAAGGAATCATAGCCGGCGAACAGTTCATCGCCGCCCAGGCCCGACAGCGCCACCTTCAGGCCCGACCGGGCCGCCGCGCGGGCCACGAACCAGGTATTGACCCCGTCGACGCTGGGCTGATCCATATGAGCCAGCAATTGCTCCCGCGCCTGGGCGAAATCGGCGGCCGTCACCCGGCTGGTGGTGTGATCCAGGCCGTAATGGGCGGCCACTCGCTCGGCAAGCGGGACTTCGTCCTGGGCGCCGCCCTGAAACTCGGCGAAGCCCAGGGTGATGGACTTGACCGGACCGTCGGTCGCCTCGCGCACCAGGGCCGCCAGGGTGGTGGAATCCAGCCCGCCCGACAGGAACAGGCCCACCGGCACGTCGGCTTCCAGATGGGCCTTGACGCTGTCGGCCAGGGCCTCGTGCAATGTCTCGATATCGAAACTTTTTTCGTCCGCCGCCGCCAGTTCCCGGCCCAGGTCGAAGAAGCGGCCTTCGTCGCGCCCGCCCGCCTCGTCGCGCCACAGCCACGAGCCGGCCGGCAAGGCCCGGATGGCCTGATACAGGGTATGGGGCTCGGGCACATGGCCCCATAGAAAGAAGCCGGCATGACCGGCCGGATCAGGACTGGTATCTACGGCACCACCGGCCAGCAACGCCTTGACCTGGGAAGCGACACGCAGGCAACCGCCCTGATCGGCCACATACAGGGGCTTGACGCCTAAGGGATCGCGGGCCAGCAGCATGCCCCGGGCCTCTTCGTCCCACAAGGCCAGGGCGAACATGCCGCGCAGCCGGGGCAGCACGTCCCGGCCCCAGTGGCGCCAGCCCTCCAGAATCACCTCGGTATCGGTGTGGGAGCGGAACACCGCCCCCAGGCTTTCCAGCTCGGTCCGCAAGGCCCGATAATTATAGATTTCGCCGTTGAACACCAGGCTCAGCCGCCCGTCGGCGCTGGTCATGGGCTGGGCCCCGGCCGGCGACAGGTCGATGATGGCCAGGCGCCGATGAGCCAAGCCGACGCGGCCATCGGCGGATATCCAATTGGCGGCGCCGTCGGGCCCGCGCAGCCTCATGGCGTCGCGGATACGGGTCAGTTCATCGCCCTGAACCGGTGGGGCCTTGGACTGATAAGCGAAGACGGCGGCCAGACCGCACATGGGACATGGTTTCCGGAAAGAAGGGTGGTCCGTATATATCGCGCCGGGATCAACCTAGGCTAGGCCTTTGCTTGACATCACCAACCCGCTTCAGTACCTCAGGGTCGACCTTCAAGGGCCAGGGTGGCAAAGGTGGCGGGTATCGTTGTCTACGATCTGGAATACACCACCTGGGAAGGCGCGCGCGAGCGTCAATGGTCGGGGCCGGGCGAACATCGTGAAGTGGTACAGGTGGGAGCCGTCCGCCTGGACAGCGGAGCCGAACTGTCCCTTCTGATCAAGCCCCGCCGCAATCCGGCCCTGAGCGCCTATTTCAGTGGCCTGACCGGTATCACCCAGGATCAGGTCGACCGTGACGGACTGGACTTTCCCGAGGCCCTCGGCCGGCTGGCCGATTTTGCCGCCGGAGCCGATCTGGCCTCCAACGGCGCGGACGAAGGCGTACTGCGCGAGAATTGCGCCCTCACCGGCTGCGCCTTTCCCTTCGAGGCATGCTGTCACGACCTGTCGCCGCTGCTGATGAAGGCCGCAGGCGCGCAAGCCCACATCTATAGCTGTGAAATGGCCGCCGCTTTCGGCCTGAGTGCCGATCAACGTGCCCACGACGCCCTGGGCGACGCCCGTCAGGTGGCCCAGGTGCTCCGCCATCTGTTGAAGACCGGACGCGTCCGGCCATCCGATCTGGTATAAGGCCCGTCATGAAGCAAGTGATCCAAAGCACCCGCAGCGGTAAGCTCTCCTTGAAGCAGGTCCCCGACCCCAGGGTCCGGGCCGGTCATGTCCTGGTCGCCACCCGGGCCTCGCTGATCAGTGCCGGCACCGAGCGCATGGTCATCGATTTCGCCCGCAAAAGCTTGGCCGCCAAGGCCTCGGCCCGCCCCGATCTGGTGCGCAAGGTGCTGGACAAGGCGCGGCGAGACGGGCTGATCTCCACCTTCAAGGCGGTGATGGCCCGCCTGGACGAACCTCTGCCGCTGGGCTATTCCGCCGCCGGCACCATCTCGGCGGTCGGCGCCGGGCTGGAAGGCGCCTTTGCCACCGGCCAGCGGGTGGCCATGGCCGGAGCCGGGCTGGCCAATCACGCCGAACTCAACGTGGTGCCGCGCAATCTGGTGGCCGCCATTCCCGATGACGTCACCGACGAGGAGGCCGCTTTCGGCACGGTGGGTTCCATCGCCATGGCCGGCATGCGCTCGCTGGGAGCGCAATTGGGCGACGTGGTGGCGGTGTTGGGCGTCGGGCTGGTGGGACAGTTGGCGGTTCAGTTGCTGGCGCTGCAGGGCGCCCGGGTCATCGCGCTTGATGTCAATCCGCAACGACTGGCCCTGGCCAAGGCCATGGGCGCCGAACTGACCTGGATGCTGGGCGAGCACGGCCTGACCGAGGCGGTGGCGGCGCTGACCGGCGGCATCGGTTGTGATTCCGTGCTGATTGCCGCGGCCACCGACTCGTCGGAACCCCTGGCCCTGGCCGCCGAGCTGGCCCGCGACCGCGCCCACGTGGTGCTGGTGGGCAAGACCGGCACCGAATTCGACTATGCCGCCTATATGAAGAAGGAGCTGACGCTCGGTGTATCGCGCTCCTATGGCCCCGGCCGCTACGACGAGGATTTCGAATCTCGTGGCGTCAAATACCCCGTGGGCTGGGTGCGCTGGACCGAAGCAGAGAACCTGCGCGAATGCGTGCGCCTGATGAGCCGGTCGCTATTCCGCCGCCTGGATGTGGGGGCGCTGATCACCCATCGTTTCGCCTTCGACGATGCGGAAAGTGCCTATCGCCTGGTCACCGGCGGCGGAGAGCCCCATCTCGGCGTGGTGCTGGGCTATGGCGACCGTCCTCCCGCCGAGGCCAAGATCTTTCCTGCCACCAAGGCCCCGGCCGGGCGTTGCGTCATGGGGGTGATCGGTGCCGGCAATTTCGCCCGCACCGTGCTGCTCCCCGAACTGGTGCGGCTGCCCAACGTGGAGTTCCGGACGCTGTGCACCCAGCGCGGCCAGACCGCCGAGCACGGCCAGCAGACTTTCGGCTTCGCCAATGCCACCACCGATGTGGATCTGGTGCTGAACGACCCGGCCATCAACGCGGTGCTGGTAGCCACCCGTCACGGCAACCACGCCGAGATGACGGCGCGGGTGCTGGAGGCCGGCAAATCGGTACTGGTGGAAAAGCCCCTGGCGCTGGACCGGGAACAGCTCAACCGGGTGATCACCGCCCGCCAGGGCTCGCCCGGCTTCTTCACCGTCGGCTTCAACCGCCGCTTCGCGCCGCTGACCCTCAAGGCCCGCGCCCATTTGGCCCGCCATCCCGGCCCCAAGGTGCTGATGCTGCGCGTCAACGCGGGCGCCTTGCCGGCGGAAAGCTGGGTCAATGCCGCCGAGGAAGGGGGCGGCCGCATCCTGGGCGAGCTGTGCCACTTCATGGATCTGGCCCGCACCCTGGCCGGTTCCCCCATCGCCACCGTCCAGGCCGAAAGCGCCGCCGTGACCCATGGCGGCTGCGACGATCTTTCCGTCACCCTGACCTTCAAGGACGGCTCCCTGGCCACCATCGTCTATACCGCCCAGGGCGACACCGCCCACAGCAAGGAACGCTTCGAGTGTTTCGCAGGAGGAACGGTGGTGGTGATCGACAACTTCCTGACCCTTTCCATCACCCAGGGCGGCCGCACCCGGACGGAAAAGTCCATGGGCCAGGACAAGGGACACCGCGCCGAGCTCGACACCTTCACCCACGCAGTGGCAACCGGCGGCCCAGCGCCCGCCGACGAGGCCGAACTGATCGAGACCAGCCTTGCCACCATAGCCGTGCTGGAAAGCCTGCGCGACGGGCGGCGTATCAGCCTGGAGGACTAGGATTGGCCACGGCTGCGGTCCAGACCATGGCGGAGAGCGGGCAGGCGGCCCTGTGGGCGGCGCTGGCCACCTTCGCCGCCAGTCTGGGCGCCACCCGCGCCGTGCTGGCCTGGCTGCGCCACAGGCAGATCCTCGACCATCCCAACGAGCGCTCCAGCCACAGCCTGCCCACGCCCCGGGGCGGCGGGCTGGCGGTGACGCCGGTCACCGTGGCGGCGCTGATCCTGGCCGCCTTCGCCGTCGGCGGCCAGCCCACCTTCCTGGCGGCGGGCGCCCTGGTCCTGATGGCCATCTCCTGGGTGGATGACCGCAAGGGGCTGGCTCCCCTGCCCCGCTTCCTGACCCAGGCCGCCATCGTCGCCGCCAGCCTGATCGGCCTCGGCCCCGAGGCCTTGGCCTTGCATGGTGTACTGCCCCTGTGGGCGGACCGCCTGCTGATCGGCCTGGGTTGGTTGTGGTTCGTCAATCTCTACAATTTCATGGACGGCATCGACGGCATCACCGGCGTGGAGAGCGTCGCTATCGGCCTGGGCCTGGCCGCCGTGGCCGCGCTGACCGGCCTGGGCGGAATGCTGCCGCCCACCCTGATCATCGCCGCCGCCGCCTTGGGCTTCCTGGTGTGGAACTGGCATCCGGCCCGCATCTTCCTGGGCGATTCCGGCTCCATTCCGCTTGGCTACCTGCTGGGTGGGCTGCTGGTGCAACTGGCCGTTTCCGGGCAGTTGGCCGCCGCCCTGATCCTGCCCGCCTATTACCTCGCCGATGCCACCATCACCTTGCTGTGGCGCCTCAGGGACGGCGAACGCATCTGGCAGGCCCATCGCCGCCATTTCTACCAGCGTGCCGTGCGCGGCGGCCAAAGCCATGCCCGGGTGTCGCTGCTGATCCTGGGCGGCAATGTGGTTTTGACGGGCGCCGCCCTGTTGGCCGCCCTCGGCCACACCGTCCCGGCGGTGATGATCGCGCTGCTGGCGGTAGCGGGCGTGCTGGGGCAGATGACCCGCTGGGCGGGAGGAATCCTCCGATGAGAGTCCTGGTCACCGGTGCCAACGGCTTCGTCGGGCAGCCCCTGTGCCGGCGGCTGGCCGAGCTGGGCCACCACATCGCCGGCGCCGTGCGGGGCCAGCCTCATTTGCCCGATTGTGTCGAGCGCCGCCCGGCCGGCCGGCTGGCCGCCGACGGGGATTGGAGTGCGGCCCTCCAGGGAATGCAGGCGGTGGTGCATCTGGCGGCCCGCGTCCATGTGATGCACGACGCCTCCCACGATCCCCTGGCCGAATTCCGCGCCGCCAATGTGGCCGGAACCCTGAGGCTGGCCGAGCAGGCAGCCCGGGCGGGGATCGGCCATCTGGTCTTCCTCAGCTCCATCAAGGCCAATGGCGAGGAGACCACCCACACGCCGTTCGGCCCCCTGAACGCCGCCCCAGTGGACCCCTATGGCATCTCCAAATTGGAGGCCGAGCAGGGGTTGGCCGAAATCGCGGCGCGCACCGGGCTGGCGGTGACCGTGCTGCGCCCGCCCCTGGTCTATGGTCCCGGGGTCAAGGGCAACTTCCGCTCGCTGATCGGGCTGGTGGACCGGGGCCTGCCGCTGCCGCTGGGGTGCTGCACCATCAACCGCCGCTCACTGATCGGCCTGGGCAATCTGGTGGACGCCATCCGCGCCGTACTGGACCAGCCGCCCCCTGGCGGGCAATGCCGCGTCTTCACCCTGTGCGACGCCGAAGCTCCCAGCACCGCCGGCCTGGTGCGCGGGATCGCCGCGGCGCTGGGCCGCCCGGCCCGCCTGCTGCCGGTGCCCGTCGGGCTGATGCGTCTGGGCGCCGGCCTGCTGGGCAAGGGCGCGGCCATCCAGCGCCTGACCGCCTCGCTGGAGGTGGACGGCTCGGCCCTGGCGGCGGCCATCGGCTGGGCGCCGCCCGAGACCCTGGACGACGGACTGACCGCTACCGCGCGATGGTGGCGGAGCAAGGAGAGTTAAACCATGACCACGCTCATTCCCGTCATCCTGTCCGGCGGCGCCGGCACCCGGCTGTGGCCGCTGTCGCGGGAGCTGATGCCCAAGCAACTGCTGAAGCTGACCGGCGAGCGTACCTTGCTGCAGGACACCGCCCGGCGCCTGGGCGTGCCGCCAGTGGTGGTGTGCAACGTCGAACACCGCTTCATCGTCGCCGAACAATTGCGCGAGGTCGGCCTGGAGCCCCGCGCCGTGGTCATCGAGCCGGTGGGACGCAACACCGCACCGGCGGCGGCGGTGGCCGCACTGATGCTGGCCGATAGTGATCCCGACGCCCTGATGCTGCTGATGCCGTCCGATCATCTGATCGCCGACGTGCCCGCCTTTCACCGGGCGCTGGAGGCTGCCGTACCCCTGGCCGAGGCCGGGCGGCTGGTCACCTTCGGCATCCAGCCGACCAATCCCAATACCGGCTACGGCTACATCAAGCGCGGCAAGGCGCTGGACGGCGGTTTCGAGGTGGAGCGTTTCGTGGAGAAGCCCGATCTGGCCACCGCCGAGACCTATGTGGCCTCGGGCGATTACACCTGGAACAGCGGCATCTTCCTGCTGCCGGTCCGGCTATTCCTCGGGGAATTGTCCCGCCATGCCCCCGGCATGGCCGAATCGTGCAGGACCGCCCTGGATCGGGGCCGCTCGGACCTGTTCTTCTTCCGCCTGGACGACGAGGCCTTTGCAGCCATCGCCGGCCAGTCCATCGACTACGCGGTGATGGAGAAGTCGGACAAGGTGGCGGTGGTACCGGTGGAGATGGGCTGGTCCGATATCGGTTCGTGGTCGGCGCTGTGGCAGGAATCCGGCCGCGATGCCGATGGCAACGCCATTCAGGGCGACGTCCTGGCCCTGGAGAGCTCGGGCTGTTACCTGCGCAGTCAGGGCCGCCTTGTGGCCGCGGTGGGCCTCAAGGATCTGGTGGTGATCGCCACCGACGACGCCGTCCTGGTGGCCGATAAGGCCCGCGACCAGGAGGTCAAGGCGGTGGTCGAGGCCCTCAAGCGCGAGGGCCGCCCAGAGGCCACCCAGGGCACCCGCGGCTGGCGCCCCTGGGGCTGGTACCAGACCGTCGAGCAGGGAGAGCGCTTCAAGGTCAAGCATATCCACGTGGACCCGGGCGCCAAACTGTCGCTGCAAAAGCACTGGCACCGCTCGGAACACTGGGTGGTGGTGCGCGGCACCGCCCTGGTCACCTGTGGCGACAACACCTTCGTGCTGCGCGAGAACGAATCCACCTTCATCCCCGCCGGCAGCAATCACCGGCTGGAAAATCCCGGCAAGGTGCCGCTGCGGCTGATCGAGGTGCAGTCGGGCGAGTATGTGGGCGAGGACGACATCGTCCGCATCGAGGATGATTACGGGCGGTAGAATCGCCACCCGAGAACCGCCTTCCCCCCCCTCAACGACGAGTCCACCCGGATACAAAGCGTGGGCTGCATTTCGTGGAAACGGGGAGAATAGCGGGACTCGGCCAGTGATATGGCCAGACCGGCGGCAGCGAACCGCCAGCAGGCACCGCCTGCCGCCAAAATCGCGATCTCATCGCCGTCCAGGCGCGCCGTCACCGACGGATGAAGGTGGAAACGGGCGGTCAGGTGATGGGGGGAACCGGGGCGCAAGGCCTTGACCTCGTCGATACCCTCCAGCTTCCCCTCCTCCAGGCTCAAGCTCCGGCCATGGATCAGGCCCAGGCGGCTCCAGCCGTCGAACTCGCCCGAGAACCGCCCGCCCGTGCATTCCGCCTTGAAGCGCCCCGGCCGGCGGCCGAGGCGAAAGCCACCATAGACTTCGGCGCTGTCGCCCCCGTCCACGCCGAGGGTGGAGTGGAAGGCGGTGCCCCGGAAGCGGTTGCGCCACGTGGCGTCCTGATAGGCATAAGTGCCGCAATTGACCACCAGCGGATCATTGCCGTCGAAGAACTCGAAGGACAAGGTGTCGGCATGGGCATGGGCGGGCAGGTCGTCGGGACAACAGGGGCCGCAATCCACCACCAGCCGCGCCGCCCCCGCCTGCAGCCGCCAATACCCGGCCTCGGGCAGGGCGGTGAGAACCGGCCCCTCGGGCGGTACGGTGGGACCGTCGGCGGTACCGTCATTGAACTGGGCCAGCGTGCCGGGCGCCATGACGAAGAAGGCCGCCGCCGGGCGCATGCGCCCGATGGCATCGGTGAGAAAGGCGGGAGGCACCTTGAACAGCGCGGCCAGATCCTCCAGATCGCCCAGCACCTGGAAATGGTAGCTGGGCGAACGTTCGTAATGGCAGCCGTCGGATAGGACCTGTCGCCCGATCTCCTGCTCCAGGACCCTCAGCGCCTTGGCCAGCCCCGCCCCATGCCCCGGCAGACATACGGCGGCGGTAATGGCGGCCTTGAGATTCTTGATCAGGTGGTTGCCGCCCACGTCGCGCTCCCACACCCGCTCCAGATGCCGGGCCTGACGGTGCAAGGAGCGATGAAAAGCCGCGACGAAGACGGCATCGGCTCCCTGGCACAGAAAATCGGCATGGGTCAGCCACGACACCAGTCTCAGCGACAGGGGATAGGGATGCCAGGCCACCGGATCGAAGCGCTCGAAGCGCGCCAGCCAATGAGCCACCAGGGCGCGGGCGGCGTCGCTACCCTCATCACCCAGGGCACGCAGATCGGCCAGCCATTCGAAGTAATGCAGGGTGAAACGCCACAGCAGGGGCAGACCGGACTCGGTCCAGCCGGTCGCCGGACCCTCCAGGCCCACCAGCCTGATCCGGCCGGTCAGGATGAGACGTCCGTTTACGTTATTTCCAGGGGCGAAGGGCGGAGCAAGAACCGGAGCGGCCCTCTCCTCACCCAGGCGGGCAGACGCCAGCGCAGTGCGGAAATACGGCAGGCGCGCCCGGTACCACAGGCGATGGAGCACCTGAGCGGGGCGCAGATGACGCAGGGTCCGCCACAGCCTCATCGCCGTCCCCCCCCTACGTGTCTAATCCAGCTCGAAAGCGTTCTTGTAGTCCAGCTTGAGCGCCGGGTCCTGCGCCTCCTTCCTGAGGAAGCAATTGCCCACCACCAGCACCTCGATCTCGCTGCCCATGAAGCAGCGGAAGGCGTCCTCGGGAGTGCAGACGATGGGCTCGCCCCGGACGTTGAAACTGGTGTTGACCACCACGCCGCAGCCGGTGCGCGCCTTGAACGCCGAGATCAGCGCGTGGTAACGCGGATTGGTGTCGGCATGGATGGTCTGGACCCGGGCGGAATAATCCACGTGGGTCACCGCCGGAATGCCCGAACGCGGCACGTTCAGCTTGTCGATGCCGAACAGCTTGTTCTCGTCCTCGGTCATGGCGCGCCGGTGCTTTTCCGCCACCGGCGCCACCAGCAGCATGTAGGGCGAATCGCCGTCCAGCTCGAACCATTCGGCCACGTCCTCGCGCAGCACGCTGGGAGCGAAGGGACGGAAGCTTTCCCGGTACTTGACCTTGAGGTTGAGGAGCTTCTGCATGCTGGGCGAACGGGGGTCACCCAGGATGGAGCGGCCGCCCAGGGCGCGCGGGCCGAACTCCATGCGGCCCTGCATCCAGCCCACCGCCTTTTCCTCGGCCAGGGCCCCTGCCGTGGCTTCGACCATGGCGCCGTCCTCCATGACCTCGAACTTCGCCCCGGCGGCGCTCAGGCGGGCCTCGATATCGGCCTGCTCGAACACCGGGCCGAGATAGGAGCCCTTCATGGCATCCTTGCCGGGGGTAACCGCGCGGGGCTGGCCCTGGAAGATGTGATAGCCGGCCAGGGCGGCACCCAGGGCGCCGCCGGCATCGCCGGCCGCCGGCTGAATCCAGACGTTGTCGAAGATGCCTTCGCGCAGAATCTTGCCGTTGGCCACGCAGTTAAGCGCCACACCGCCGGCCAGGCACAGGTTCTTCGCCCCCGTCTCCTTCTTGATGCCGTGGCACAGCTTGGAAACGATGATTTCGGTCACCTCCTGGATGGAGGCGGCGATATCCATGTGGAACTGGGTCAGCGGGTCCTTGTCGGCCCTGCGCACCGGCTGGCCGAACAGCGCCGCGAAGCGGTCGTTGGTCATGTGGAGCCCGGTGCAATAATCGAAATACGACTGGTCCAGGCGGAACGAACCGTCCTCCTTGAGATCCACCAGTTTGTCGAGGATCAGCCGGGTGTATTTCGGCTCGCCATAGGGCGCCAGGCCCATCAGCTTGTATTCGCCGGAATTGACCCGGAAGCCGGTGTAATAGGTGAAGGCGGAATAGAGCAGCCCCAGGGAATGGGGAAAGTGCAGCTCCTTGTGGATTTCCAGCCGGTTGCCCGAACCCATGGCCAGGGACGTGGTGGTCCACTCGCCCACACCGTCCATGGTCAGCACCGCCGCGTCCTCGAAGGGCGAGGGGAAGAAGGCGCTGGCCGCGTGGCTGAGATGGTGCTCGGCGAACAGCAGCTTGTTCATCCAGTCGAAATCGGGCGCGAAGCGCTTGATCTCGCGGGTCAGCAGGTCCTTCTGGAACAGCTTTTCCTTCAGCCACACCGGCATGGCGGCCTTGAACGAGGTAAAGCCCTTGGGCGCAAAGGCCACATAGGTCTCCAGCAATCGCTCGAACTTGAGGAACGGCTTGTCGTAGAACACCACGAAATCCACGTCGCCCAGCCCGATGCCCGCCGCCGCCAGGCAATAGGCGATGGCGTTTTCGGGAAAGGCGGCGTCATGCTTCTTGCGGGTGAAGCGCTCTTCCTGGGCGGCCGCGACGACGCGGCCATCCTCGATCAGGGCGGCGGCACTGTCGTGGTACAGGGCGGAAAGGCCGAGAACGCGCAAATCCGTCCCCTTTAGAACAGCGTGTAGATGAACGGCGCCACCGCCGAGCCCTGGGACAGAACGATCAGGCCGCCGAACACCACCATCATGATCAGGATGGGCAGCAGCCAGAACTTCTTGCGCTCGCGCAGGAACTGCCAAAGCTCGATAAGGAAGCTCACACTCGATCTCCTAGAACTGGCGCCGCATGGTTTCGGGGGTGGGACCCGGCGGGGTGCGATTGATCCAATAGCTGGCGGCGGCGTCATCGCGGGTCAGGCGCAGCGGGTCCTTGCCCAGGGCGCGCATAATCAGGGCGATGGGTGTGACGGTGCCGAAGAACAGCAGCCCCATGACCAGCGGCGTCACCACGTGGTGCAGCGCCATGCCGACCAGGAACCACAGCTTGTTGAGCGGCTTGAGGGCCTTGGGGAACACCAGGGCCACCAGCAGGAATGCCCCGGCCACCGCGCCGGCCCACAGCCGGGGCTCGCCGCCATCCTTGAGCGGCAGCAGGGCAACGATGGCGAACACCGTCGCGAAAACCAGCCCGAAGGACCGGTCCGATCCCATCTCGACCTTGCGGGCGTGAGACCCGCCGTCGATGGCACCCGGTGACTTGCCCATGCTGAAGGATTGGTCCAGTTGCTGAAGGTTGCCGGACTTCTACCACAACCCAGATACGCGAGGCAAACCGCTCAGGCCGGGGCCGCCACGGCTTCGACCTGATCGCACAGCGCATGGCCGATCAGGATGTGCATCTCCTGGATACGGGCAGTGACGTTGGACGGCACGACCAGCAGCGGATCGGCCAGCCCGACCATCTTGCCGCCGTCGCGGCCGGTCAATCCGGCTGCCGTCAAGCCCATGTCGCGGGCCACCGCCAGGGCGGTCAGCACATTGGGGCTGCTGCCCGAGGTGGTGATGCCGATGGCCACGTCGCCGGGCCGGCCCAGGGCCTCGATCTGGCGCGAAAAGATCTCCTCGTAGGAGAAATCGTTGGCGCAGGCGGTCAGCAGAGAGGTGTCGGTGGTCAGCGCCACCGCCGCCAGGGCCTTGCGGTTGTAGCGGTAGCGGATCACCAGTTCGGCTGCCAGATGCTGGGCATCGGCCGCCGAGCCCCCGTTGCCGAAGAACAGGATCTTGCCACCCACCGCCAGGCTGTCGACACAGGCCTGGACCAGACGCTGGAAGGGCTCGCGTACCGCCGCGCCGGTAACCGCCAGGGTTTCAGCGTGTTCCGCGATCTGCTGATCGAGAAAAGCGGCATATTTCATGGGGCGATCCTCATACTGGAATAAATCTCCTTAGCCGTTCCCGCCCGGCGCCGCAACACCCGACTCGGTCAGGGTGCGCAATTGCCGGTTGGCCACCATGATCATGGACAGGTCGATGTGGGATGCCGCCTTCAGCTCGGCCATCAGGGTTTCGGCCCGCTCCACCGCCGCCCGGTTGGCCTCCAGCCAGGATTGCACCGCCGCGTCGGGCTCGAGGCCGGGATAGGAGGCCGCCACCACGCTGGTGATGTCGCGCTGGTGGCCGTAGAGGTCCTCGATGGCCGCCGCCGCCGCCAGTTTCAGCCAGTGGCCGCGCCCCGACAGCTTTTCGGCCGAGGCCCGCAGCCAGCCCAGCGAGAAGCGGGCCCCAACGGCGAAATACAGCCGCCCGGCCGTCTCGATGGACAGGTCCTGGCGGGTGGCGATGCGCAGGATGTCGGCGGCCGAGGCCAGGACGATCAGGTTGCCCACCCGCTGGGCCAGGTCGTGGGGTACCCCCTGGCCAACGAAATACTCGATGCGGGCCAGGACGGCCACCGCCGCGTCGGGCGGCAGGATGGCCGGCACGGCGCCTTCCAGCGCCTTGACCCCGGGCGACAGCTCGGCGATGCCCGCCCCCAGGGCGAAGGGCGACGGCATGGAGCGCAGCACCCACATGGTGGCGCGTTCCACCAGCCGGTTGGCCTCGATCTGCATGGCGGTCTGGGCCGAAGCCGGCACCTTGCCGTCCAATTCCTCGATGGCCCGCCAGACCTCCCGCATGCGAAAGGCGTCGCGCGCCACAATATAGGCCCGCGCCACCTGGGCCGGCGGATGGCCGGTGGTCTCCATCAGCTCCGAGACGAAGGCCCCGCCCACCCTGTTCACGATGGAGTTGGTCACCACCGTGGCGATGATCTCGCGCCGCAGCCGGTGGCGCTGGATATCGTGACCGAAACGATCCCGCAGCGCCGTGGGAAAGTAGTTGGTCAGGTCGATGGCCATGAAGGGATCGTCGGGCAGTTCCGAGGCCAGGATGTGGTCGTACAGCCAGATCTTGCCATAGGCCAGCAGCACCGCCAGTTCGGGACGGGTGAAACCCTGCTTCCTGGCTGCCCGCTCGGTCAGGGTCTCGTCGGTGGGCAGGAACTCGATCCCCCGGTCCAGCCGTCCGCCCTTTTCCAAAAGGCGCATGAAGCGGGCCTCGGCGTCCAGCAGCTCGGCGCCCTGGGCCTGCAGCATGGTCAGCGCCTGGGTCTGCAGGTAATTGTCGCGCAGCACCAGGGCGCCCACCTCCCCGGTCATCTCGACCAGCAGCTTGTCGCGCTGCTTCGGCGTCAGGTCGCCGGCCGCCACCAGGTCGTTGACCAGGATCTTGATGTTGACCTCGTGGTCCGAGCAATCCACCCCGGCGGAATTGTCGATGGCGTCGGTGTCGATGCGCCCGCCCTCGCCGCCC